>NZ_AOHM01000015.1:0-160915 GCF_000510895.2 Pseudomonas sp. FH1 | reverse complement strand
TCACCAGCACCTGAAGCTGGCGTGTCTACCAATTTCACCACCTGGGCAGCATCAACAACGTTGCCGTCGTCGATGGCGCGCACTATACGGAGGGGATTTTAAGCTGTAAAGCCCTGCCACGAAAAAAGCCTGGAAAATTTCGCCAATGGTCGTGCAAGGTGCCTGCCGGGGGCTGCAAAGGGCTTTAAAAGGCTTGTTGGCGTCTGAAATTTCCCGTTTCAATACGCGTATGCCAAACTAACCCGCATATAGACAAGGTGAAAACTCTCTAATGGCCGATTGGCAGTCCCTCGATCCCGAGGCCGCTCGTGAAGCGGAAAAATATGAAAACCCTATTCCTAGCCGCGAACTGATCCTGGCGCATCTCGCCGATCGGGGTTCGCCTGCTAGCCGTGAGCAGTTGGTTGAAGAATTCGGTCTGACCACCGAAGACCAGCTCGAAGCCCTGCGCCGCCGTTTGCGTGCCATGGAGCGTGATGCTCAACTGATCTACACCCGCCGTGGCACTTACGCGCCTGTGGATAAGCTCGACCTGATCCTGGGCCGCATTGCCGGCCACCGTGATGGTTTCGGCTTCCTGATCCCCGACGACGGCAGCGATGACCTGTTCATGAGCCCGGCGCAAATGCGCCTGGTGTTCGATGGCGACCGTGCCCTGGCGCGCGTTTCCGGCCTGGACCGTCGCGGTCGCCGTGAAGGCGTGATCGTCGAAGTGGTGTCCCGTGCCCACGAGTCCATCGTCGGCCGTTACTTCGAAGAAGGCGGCATCGGCTTTGTGGTGCCGGATAACCCGAAGGTCCAGCAGGAAGTGCTGATCACTCCGGGCCGTAATGGCGCCGCCAAAGTCGGTCAGTTCGTCGAGGTGAAGATCACCCACTGGCCAACGGCACGCTTCCAGCCCCAGGGCGATATCGTTGAAGTGGTCGGCAACTACATGGCGCCGGGCATGGAAATCGACGTTGCGCTGCGCACCTACGATATTCCCCACGTCTGGCCTGAGGCTGTGCTCAAAGAAGCCGGCAAGCTCAAGCCTGAAGTGGAAGAGAAAGACAAAGAAAAACGCATCGACCTGCGCCATCTGCCGTTCGTCACCATCGACGGCGAAGATGCCCGCGACTTCGACGATGCGGTCTACTGCGAAGCCAAGCCAGGCAAGCTGCGCCTGTTCTCCGGTGGCTGGAAGTTGTACGTCGCGATTGCCGACGTGTCCAGCTACGTGAAGATCGGTTCGGCCCTGGATAACGAAGCCCAGGTGCGCGGCAACTCCGTGTACTTCCCTGAGCGCGTGATCCCGATGCTGCCCGAGCAGCTGTCCAACGGCCTGTGCTCCCTGAACCCGAAAGTCGACCGTTTGGCCATGGTGTGCGAGATGACCATCTCGAAAACCGGCGAAATGACTGACTACCAGTTCTACGAAGCGGTGATCCATTCCCAGGCGCGCCTGACCTACAACAAGGTCAGCACTATCCTGGAAACGCCGAAGACCAGCGAAGCCAAGGCCCTGCGTAGCGAATACGCTGGCGTGGTGCCGCACCTCAAGCAGCTCTATGCGCTGTACAAGGTGTTGCTGGGCGCTCGTCACGTACGTGGCGCGATCGACTTTGAAACCCAGGAAACCCGGATTGTCTTCGGTTCCGAGCGCAAGATCGCCGCAATCACCCCGACCACGCGTAACGATGCGCACAAGCTGATCGAGGAATGCATGCTGGCCGCCAACGTGGCCACCGCTGAATTCCTGAAGAAGCATGAAATTCCAGCGTTGTATCGCGTGCACGACGGCCCGCCGCCGGAGCGTCTGGAGAAGCTGCGTGCATTCCTCGGCGAGCTCGGCCTGTCCCTGCACAAAGGCAAGGACGGCCCGACGCCGAAGGACTACCAGGCTCTGCTCGCCAGCATCAAGGACCGTCCGGATTACCATGTGATCCAGACCGTCATGCTGCGCTCGCTGAGCCAAGCGGTGTACAGCGCTGACAACCAGGGCCACTTCGGCCTGAATTACGAGGCGTACACCCACTTCACCTCGCCGATTCGCCGTTACCCGGACCTGCTCACGCACCGCGCGATCCGCAGCGTGATCCACTCCAAGCAGAACACCCCGCACGTCAAGCGCGCCGGTGCCATGACCATTCCGAAAGCACGGATCTATCCGTACGACGAAGCGGCCCTGGAACAGCTGGGCGAACAGTGCTCCATGAGCGAGCGCCGTGCCGACGAAGCCACCCGCGACGTGGTGAACTGGCTCAAGTGCGAGTTCATGAAAGACCGCGTAGGCGAGACTTTCCCTGGTGTGATCACTGCCGTGACCGGCTTTGGTCTGTTTGTCGAGCTGACCGACATCTACGTCGAAGGCCTGGTGCACGTCACCGCGTTGCCGGGTGACTACTACCACTTCGACCCTGTGCACCACCGCCTGGCGGGCGAGCGCACCGGTCGCAGCTTCCGTTTGGGCGATACCGTGGAAGTGCAGGTCATGCGCGTCGACCTCGACGAGCGCAAGATCGACTTCGGCATGTCCGACAAGCCAGCCGAATCGCCGGGCAGCCGTAAAAAACGCGGCAGCGAACCGACCAGCAAAGGCAAGGCAGCACCTGCTAAAGCAGCGACCGCCGAGCCTGCACCTGCCAAGGCCGGTCGTCGTCCGTCCGCGAAGGAAAAGGCCCCCGAAGCCTACCGCCCAAGCGATGCGGCGGCGAAAAACGCCGAGCTGCGCAAGAGCCGCGAGTTGAAGCAGCAGTTGCTCAACGAAGCCAAAAGCGGTGGTAAAGCGGCGTCTGGGGGAAAGTCCCGCGGGGCGGAAAGTCCGTCGAGCAAGCCAAGTAAACACCGTAAAGGCCCGCCAAAAGCGGGTTCGGGCCCTGCCAAGAGTGGCGGGTCGCGCAAACCTAAGGCCAAGTCATGAGTCTGGAAAAAATCTACGGCGTGCACGCCGTAGAAGCACTGCTGCGTCACCACCCTAAACGCGTCAAGCAAGTGTGGTTGGCCGAAGGCCGCAGCGAGCCGCGCGTGCAAGCGCTGGTTGAGTTGGCGACCCAAAACAAGGTTGCCATCGGCCAGGCCGAGCGTCGCGAAATGGACGTGTGGGTCGAAGGCGTCCACCAGGGCGTCGTGGCGGACGTCAGCCCGAGCCAGGTCTGGGGCGAGGCGATGCTCGACGAGCTGCTTGATCGCACCGAAGGCGCGCCGTTGCTGCTGGTGCTGGACGGCGTGACCGATCCGCACAACCTCGGCGCCTGCCTACGTTCGGCAGATGCTGCCGGTGCGCTGGCGGTGATCGTGCCTAAAGACAAGTCCGCGACCCTGACGCCGGTCGTGCGTAAGGTCGCCTGCGGCGCGGCGGAAGTGATTCCTTTGGTGGCTGTGACCAACCTGGCGCGCACTCTGGAGAAACTCCAGCAGCGCGGCCTGTGGGTTGTGGGCACGGCAGGCGAGGCCGAGGTCAGCATTTATGACCAGGACCTCACCGGCCCAACCATCCTGATCATGGGCGCCGAGGGCAAAGGCATGCGTCGCCTGACCCGCGAACACTGCGATTACCTGGTCCATCTGCCGATGGCTGGTAGCGTCAGCAGTCTCAACGTGTCGGTTGCCACCGGCGTGTGCCTGTTTGAAGCCCAGCGCCAGCGTGGCGCCAAGGCCAAATCGAAGAAATGATCCACCCGCAGTGATTGGTGATTGTTCAAATAATCACCAATCACCTTGCACGCTTCCTCCCCCTTCTCTACAATTGCGCCCCTTGCCTTCCTGGCGGGCACCGATGTGCCTCCCTGCGGCAAGATCCATAAGTGTCATTCACTCCTTGTCTGACCGTTTTTGAGCGGCAGGCTACAACCCGTAAGGAGCATTCATGCGTCATTACGAAATCATCTTTTTGGTCCACCCGGATCAAAGCGAGCAAGTCGGCGGCATGGTTGAGCGTTACACCAAGCTGATCGAAGAAGACGGCGGCAAAATCCACCGTCTGGAAGATTGGGGCCGTCGTCAACTGGCCTACGCAATCAACAATGTTCACAAGGCTCACTACGTGATGCTGAACGTTGAGTGCACTGGCAAGGCCCTGGCCGAGCTGGAAGACAACTTCCGCTACAACGATGCTGTGATCCGTAACCTGGTCATCCGTCGCGAAGAAGCCGTTACCGGCCAATCCGAGATGCTCAAGGCTGAAGAAAACCGCAGTGAGCGCCGTGAGCGTCGCGACCGTCCTGAGCACGAAGGCGCTGATAGCGCTGATAGTGATGACAGCGACAACAGCGATAACGCTGACGAGTAATCCACGGACCTTTTAAGGAGCCTATCAAATGGCACGTTTCTTCCGTCGTCGTAAATTCTGCCGCTTCACCGCTGAAGACGTGAAAGAGATCGATTACAAAGATCTCAACACTCTGAAAGCCTACGTATCCGAGACCGGCAAAATCGTTCCAAGCCGTATCACCGGTACCAAAGCACGTTATCAGCGTCAGCTGGCCACCGCTATCAAGCGCGCCCGCTTCCTGGCCCTGCTGGCCTACACCGACAGCCACGGCCGCTGAGACCGGGCAGTCGACAAGTAGTAAGGGATTGAATGCATGCGCGCCTTAGCTGAGTTCATCATGCGCGGTCGTGTGCAGGCCACTCTCGTAGTGGCTGGATGTGCAGCATTGCCGTTGTTGTATTGGTTGGCTGCTGCCGCTGGGTGCCTTGTGCTCCTGCGGCGCGGTTTGCAGGATGCCCTGGGTATCCTGGCCCTGGGAGTCGTGGCCGCCTTGATCTGGTGGCTGCAACTGGGCGAACCTAAAGTGCTTCTGGTGCTGCTGGGGTCGTCGAGCCTTGCGTTGGTTTTGCGCGCAAGTGAGTCCTGGGTCCGCACGCTGCTGGTCAGCGTGGCATTGGGGTTGGTGTTTTCGGTGTTGATTGACGCGGCTTTCCGCCCGCAAATCGAGGTACTGTCGCAAGAGATCGCCAAGATCCTGCCGATGGCCCTCGGGGAACTCTACCAGCAGCTGTCGGTAGAAGAGCGAGCGCGACTGGCAACACTGATTGCACCGGCCCTGATCGGCCTGATGGCGGTAATGATGCAGATCGTCAGTTTGCTGAGCCTGATGCTTGGGCGATATTGGCAGGCGTTGTTGTACAACCCGGGTGGTTTTGGTCGCGAATTTCGCAGTATCAGAATCCCCGTGGGCCCGGCGATGTTGCTGCTGGCACTCATGATGGTCGGACCGTACTTCGGTTCACAAGCCACCCTGCTAGTGCTGTTTTGCAGCGTACCGCTGGTGTTTTCCGGACTGGCCCTGATTCACGGGCTGGTCGCGCAGAAGCGCCTGGCCAAGTTCTGGCTGGTGGGGATGTACGTAACGATGCTGGTGTTCATGCAACTGATCTATCCGTTACTCGTGGTTTTGGCCATTGTCGACGGCCTGATTGATTTTCGCGGTCGTCTGGCGCCGAAAGACGCCGATAACGCGAACGGTGAAGGTTAAAAGTTAGAGGATTTTCACATGCAACTGATCCTTCTGGAAAAAGTCGCCAACCTGGGCAACCTGGGCGACAAAGTGAACGTTAAGGCCGGTTACGGTCGTAACTACCTGCTGCCATACGGCAAAGCCACCGCTGCAACCGCTGCCAACCTGGCTGCGTTTGAAGAGCGTCGTGCTGAGCTGGAAAAAGCAGCAGCAGACAAAAAAGCTTCGGCCGAAACTCGCGCTGCCCAACTGGCTGAGCTGGAAGTGACTATCACTGCCACCGCCGGTGACGAAGGCAAGCTGTTCGGTTCGATCGGCACCCACGACATCGCTGATGCACTGACCGCCTCCGGCGTTGAAGTGCAGAAGAGCGAAGTTCGTCTGCCGAACGGCACCATCCGCAACGTAGGCGAATTCGACGTAGCCGTGCACCTGCACGCCGAAGTTGAAGCCACCGTACGCGTTGTCGTGGTAGCAGCTTAAGCAGCACCTAACTGACTGGCACCTCGCGTGCCAGGCAGTTAACATCGGGCACGATCCTGTTTACAGGTCGTGCCTTTTGTTTTTCTACACACCCCTAAATTCCAAGTGGCCATGAACGATATTTCAGCTCCTGAGCAATACGATCTGCAAACCGCTGCCCTGAAGGTGCCGCCGCATTCCATCGAGGCCGAACAGGCCGTGCTCGGTGGTTTGATGCTGGACAACAACGCCTGGGAACGCGTGCTGGATCAAGTCTCGGACGGTGACTTCTATCGCCATGACCACCGCCTGATCTTCCGCGCCATCGCCAAACTGGCCGACCAGAACTCACCGATCGACGTGGTGACCCTGGCCGAGCAGCTGGACAAGGAAGGCCAGACCTCCCAGGTCGGCGGCCTCGGCTACCTCGGCGAACTGGCGAAAAACACGCCGTCCGTCGCCAACATCAAGGCTTATGCCCAGATCGTCCGCCAGCGGGCCACGCTGCGGCAACTGATCGGCATCAGCACAGAGATCGCCGACAGCGCCTTCAACCCGGAAGGGCGTACCGCCGAAGAAATCCTCGACGAAGCCGAGCGCCAGATCTTCCAGATCGCCGAGGCCCGCCCGAAAACCGGCGGCCCGGTCGGCGTCAACGAGCTGTTGACCAAGGCCATCGACCGTATCGACACCCTGTTCAACACCGACGCGGCCATCACCGGTATTTCTACCGGTTATGCGGACCTGGACGAGAAGACCAGCGGCCTGCAGCCGTCCGACTTGATCATCGTCGCCGGTCGTCCCTCCATGGGTAAGACCACCTTTGCGATGAACCTGGTGGAAAACGCCGTGCTGCGCAGCGACAAGACCGTCCTGGTGTACTCCCTGGAGATGCCCGGTGAATCGCTGATCATGCGGATGCTCTCGTCCCTGGGCCGTATCGATCAGACCAAGGTGCGTTCCGGCCAGCTGGAAGACGACGACTGGCCGCGCCTGACCTCGGCGGTCAACCTGCTCAATGACCGCAAGCTGTTCATCGACGACACCGCGGGTATCAGCCCCTCGGAGATGCGCGCACGTACCCGCCGCCTGGTGCGTGAACACGGCGACATCGCGCTGATCATGATCGACTACCTGCAGTTGATGCAGATCCCGGGCTCCAGCGGTGACAGCCGGACCAACGAGATTTCCGAGATCTCCCGGTCCTTGAAGGCCCTGGCCAAGGAATTCAACTGCCCGGTGGTGGCGCTGTCCCAGCTCAACCGTTCCCTGGAACAACGCCCCAACAAGCGCCCGGTGAACTCCGACTTGCGGGAATCCGGAGCGATCGAGCAGGACGCCGACGTGATCATGTTCGTGTACCGCGACGAGGTGTACCACCCCGAGACCGAGCACAAGGGCATTGCCGAGATCATCATCGGCAAGCAGCGGAACGGCCCCATCGGTTTTATCCGCCTGGCCTTCATCGGTAAGTACACCCGCTTCGAGAACCTCGCGCCGGGCAGCTACAACTTCGACGACGACGAATAACCCGTCTGCTCAATTCCGACCATTACCGTCGGAATTGGTCAAAATTTGTGCTATATTCCGCGCCCGCGATTTTCCATCTCAACACCGGTCACCGTCATGCAAACAGCCAAGCCGTTATTTGACTATCCCAAGTACTGGGCCGAATGTTTCGGTCCAGCGCCATTCCTGCCGATGAGCAGGGAGGAGATGGATCAGCTTGGCTGGGATTCCTGCGACATCATCATCGTCACCGGTGATGCGTACGTTGACCATCCGTCGTTCGGCATGGCAATCATCGGCCGGCTGCTGGAGTCCCAGGGCTTTCGCGTCGGGATCATTGCCCAGCCGAACTGGCAGTCCAAAGACGACTTCATGAAGCTCGGCGAGCCGAACCTGTTCTTCGGCGTCGCGGCCGGCAACATGGACTCGATGATCAACCGCTACACCGCCGACAAGAAAATCCGTTCCGACGACGCCTACACCCCTGGCGGCATGGCCGGCAAACGCCCGGACCGCGCCAGCCTGGTGTACAGCCAGCGTTGCAAGGAAGCCTACAAGAACGTGCCGATCGTACTCGGCGGCATCGAAGCCTCCCTGCGTCGCATCGCCCACTACGACTACTGGCAGGACCGCGTGCGCAACTCGATCCTGATCGACGCCACCGCCGACATCCTGCTGTACGGCAACGCCGAGCGTGCGATTGTCGAGGTTGCCCAGCGCCTGTCGTGGGGCCATAAGATCGAAGACATTACCGACGTGCGCGGCACCGCGTTCATTCGGCGTGACACGCCAGCGGGCTGGTACGAAGTGGACTCCACGCGTATCGACCGTCCGGGCAAGATCGACAAGATCATCAATCCGTACGTGAATACCCAGGACACCCAGGCCTGCGCCATCGAGCAGGAAAAAGGTCCGGTGGATGACCCGGAAGAAGCCAAGGTCGTACAGATCCTGGCCAGCCCGCGCATGACCCGCGACAAGACCGTGATCCGCCTGCCGTCGGTGGAGAAAGTCCGTGGCGACGCGGTGCTCTACGCCCACGCCAACCGCGTGTTGCACCTGGAAACCAACCCAGGCAATGCCCGCGCCCTGGTGCAGAAGCACGGTGAAGTGGATGTGTGGTTCAACCCGCCGCCCATTCCCATGACCACCGAAGAAATGGACTACGTGTTCGGCATGCCTTACGCACGTATCCCGCATCCGGCGTATGGCAAGGAAAAGATCCCGGCCTACGACATGATCCGTTTCTCGGTAAATATCATGCGTGGCTGCTTTGGCGGCTGCACCTTCTGCTCGATCACCGAGCACGAAGGCCGCATCATCCAGAACCGCTCCGAAGAGTCGATCATCCGCGAGATCGAAGAGATCCGCGACAAGGTCCCGGGCTTTACCGGCGTGATCTCCGACCTCGGCGGCCCGACCGCGAACATGTACCGCATCGCCTGCAAGAGCCCGGAAATCGAATCCGCGTGCCGCAAGCCGTCGTGCGTGTTCCCCGGTATCTGCCCGAACCTGAACACCGATCACTCGTCGTTGATCCAGCTGTACCGCAGCGCCCGTGCGCTGCCGGGTGTGAAGAAGATCCTGATCGCCTCCGGCCTGCGCTATGACCTGGCCGTCGAGTCGCCGGAATACGTAAAAGAGCTGGTCACCCACCACGTGGGTGGCTACCTGAAGATTGCCCCGGAACACACCGAGGAAGGTCCGCTCAACCAGATGATGAAACCGGGCATTGGCAGCTATGACAAGTTCAAGCGCATGTTCGAGAAGTACACCAAGGAAGCGGGCAAGGAGCAGTACCTGATTCCTTACTTCATCGCCGCTCACCCCGGCACCACCGATGAAGACATGATGAACCTGGCCCTGTGGCTCAAGGGCAACGGCTTCCGTGCCGACCAGGTGCAGGCGTTCTACCCGTCGCCGATGGCCACCGCCACCGCGATGTACCACTCGGGCAAGAACCCGCTGCGCAAGGTTACCTACAAGAGCGACGCGGTGACCATCGTCAAGAGCGAAGACCAGCGCCGTCTGCACAAGGCCTTCCTGCGCTACCACGACCCGAAAGGCTGGCCGATGCTGCGTGAAGCGCTGACCCGCATGGGCCGTGCCGACTTGATCGGGCCAGGCAAGGACCAACTGATCCCGCTGCACCAGCCAAGCACCGACAGCTACCAGAGTGCCCGTCGCAAGAACTCGACGCCGGCTGGCAGCCATAAGGTCGCCAAGGAAACCACCACCAAGATCCTCACCCAGCACACCGGTTTGCCTCCTCGCGGCAGCGACGGCAGCAACCCGTGGGACAAGCGTGAGCAAGCCAAGGCCGCCGCCCAGGCGCGCAACAAGCAGGCCGCCAAGGAACGCAGCGATGCGGCCAAGGGCAAGGGCGGCAAGCCTGCGCGCAAGCCGGTGGTGCCGCGTTGATCGCAGCCTGAATATGCAAAACGCCAGCCTCGTGCTGGCGTTTTGCTTTCTAGGCGCTGGGTGGGCGGTTTGTTAAGGTGGCGCCCATTCAGTTCAAGGAAGAAAAACATGGCTAACCCCCTGGCCGGCATCGGCATGGATTCCAACCGCTCACAGTTCATGGCGCGCCAGCGCATCGAAAGCCAGATCAACCTGCCGCGCCTGTTTGCAGCCATCGACGCCGATCCCGCCATCGTCGGCGCGGGTGTCGTGTACATCGACGCCGATTTCAACGTGGTGACCCTGCGCGAATTCCAACCCATCTGCAGCATCGCGCCTAAGCGGTTGATCCTGCGTGAGGCGCAGAAGTACATCGCACCCACGCAATTCGCCCAGCAGGTGCAAGACAATCCACGCGAATCGCGATTAGTGGGCGAAGCGGTGAATACCACCTTGTCATGTGCTGGTGCGGTGATCGGATGGATTGTGGTGCTCAGTGGTTCGGTCGCGGTTCCGTTTTCGGCGGGGGCCAGTTCGGTGGTCGTCGCGCTCGGCTACACCGCCGCCGCCGCCAGTTCAGTGCAGTGTTTCGCCAGCGGCTATCGCACCGTGAATGAAATCCGCAACCCCGCCAAGAATGATCAGCTCGACAGCGAAGAGTGGTACCAATACACCATGATTGCGTTGGATGCCGCCTCGTTGGTCGGGGTGGGTGCATCGTCGCTGGCGACGCTCAAACTGGTCCGGCTGAACAAAGCGACCACCGGGAAAAGTGTGAGAGAGGTGCTCCGTGGCTTGAACCGTCAGGAGCGTGCCAAACTCACGAAGGAGCTATTGAGCATCAACGACCCGCGCCTCACGTCGAAGATGATCAAGTTGAAGCAACTGTCTGGCGAGCTGCCAAAGCGGTTTACGCCCACTGAGGTCAAGCACGCGACGGTGACGCAAATCAAGGATGCCTTGGGCGCTGCCATCGGTTTCACCGGCAGCGCGGTTTCGGGGAACGTGCGCACGATTGCCGTAGGGTTGTATGAGGAAGCCGAGCAATGAGCGAATTTCCCAGTATCCGCCGCTTTCTATCGACCTATTTTCCGGTGTTCATGGGGGCGATATTCGCCTCCATTTTTACCTTGGTGTTTGCGGTACCGCAGTTTTTCGACAGTTATTTACCCGGCCTTTCTATGGAGGACAACGCCAAGTATTCCTTCCTGGGAGGCATAGCACTCACCTTGGTCGTTGTGCATTGCAACTTCATGATTGCCCGTGGACATCCGCAGTGGGTATGGCCACTGGTAGGGCTACTGGGGCTCTGCTTTCTGGGTGTATTGCCCACCTTCAGTGATCAGCCGCACCGGTTCATGTTTGGCTTGGGCTTGCTGTTCCCGTTAATCGGGCTGCTACTGCTCAACAGCCAGCGCCACCGCGAAATGCGCCAGAAACTGCGCGAAGTGCGCCTCCTGCGTGAAGCCGTGATTGCCCGCCACAAATCCCTGTGATTGGGTAGATTCCCCACCCACCTTCACACCGACGCCACAAATATGTGCGTCACTTGCACCATGGCACCGCCGTTGGCGCTGTTTTGGTGCTGTACTGCACCGGGTCTTACGATAAAGCGCAATGACCGCCGCTCTGGCATAAGTCTTGCGCGCTTTGTTTCCATGCCCTGGCTCGCAGGAGGCCGCCGTGTCGATTCATGTCGCGTTGCACCACGTTACGCATTACCGCTATGACCGCGCTGTCGAACTCGGCCCACAGATCGTGCGCTTGCGCCCGGCGGCCCATAGCCGCACGCGGATTCTGTCCTACGCGCTGAAAGTGCTGCCCGAGCAGCATTTCATCAACTGGCAGCAGGACCCCCAGGGCAATTACCTGGCGCGGTTGGTGTTCCCGGAAAAGACTGACGAGCTGCGCATCGAAGTCGACCTGGTCGCTGAGATGGCCGTATTCAACCCCTTCGACTTTTTCCTCGAACCCTACGCCGAGAAAATCCCCTTCAGCTACGCCGCCGACGAGCAGCGTGAGCTGGCGCCGTACCTGGAAACCTTGCCGTTGACGCCGAAGTTCGCCGCGTACCTGGCGGGTATCGACCGCACGCCGCTGCCGGCCGTGGACTTTTTGGTGGGCCTCAACCAGCGCCTGGCGGCTGATATCGGCTACCTGATCCGCATGGAACCGGGTGTACAAACCCCGGAATACACCCTGGAAAACGCCTCCGGTTCATGCCGCGACTCGGCTTGGTTGCTGGTGCAGATCCTGCGTAACCTGGGGTTGGCGGCGCGGTTTGTGTCCGGCTACCTGATCCAACTCACTGCTGACGTCAAAGCCCTCGATGGCCCCTCCGGCACGGAAGTGGATTTCACCGACCTGCACGCCTGGTGCGAAGTGTATTTGCCCGGCGCCGGCTGGATCGGCCTGGACGCTACCTCCGGGTTGTTCGCCGGTGAAGGCCATATTCCGTTGGCGTGTAGTCCCGATCCATCCTCCGCCGCACCGATCAGTGGGCTGGTGGAGCCTTGCGAGTGTGAATTCACCCACGAAATGTCGGTTGAGCGGATCTGGGAGGCGCCGCGCGTCACCAAGCCCTACACCGAAGAGCAATGGCTGGCGATCCAGGCCTTGGGGCGTCAGATTGATGGCGACCTGCTCAAGGACGACGTACGTCTGACCATGGGCGGCGAACCCACCTTCGTCTCCATCGACGATCCCGACGGCGCCGAATGGAACACCGCCGCGCTCGGCCTGGACAAGCGCCGACTGTCCGCCGAGCTGTTCCAGCGAATGCGCAAGCACTACGCCCCGAAGGGTTTGGTGCACTTCGGCCAAGGCAAGTGGTACCCCGGCGAGCAATTGCCGCGTTGGTCGCTCAATTGCTACTGGCGCCGCGACGGTGTGCCGATCTGGCACAACAGCGCGTTGATTGCCGATGAGCAAGAGGACTACGGCGCGGATGGCGCACTGGCCGGGCGTTTCCTGGCCAGCGTCGCAGAGCGCCTCAAGTTGCCGGCGCGCTTTGTGTTCCCGGCATTCGAAGACAATTTCTACTACCTGTGGCGCGAAGGCGCGCTGCCGCAGAACGTCACCGCCCAGGACCCGCGCCTGAGCGACGACTTGGAGCGCGAACGCCTGCGCAAGGTGTTCAGCCAGGGCCTGGATAAAGTCATCGGCCAAGTGCTGCCGTTGGCGCGCACGGCGGCCAATGACCGTTGGCAAAGCGGGCGCTGGTACCTGCGTGACAACCACTGCCGCCTGGTGCCGGGGGATTCGCCGTTGGGCTATCGCCTGCCATTGGCCTCGCAGCCGTGGGTGACGGCGGCGGAGTATCCGTTTGTGCACCCGACTGACCCGAACCAGGATCAGCCGGAGCTGCCGTCCACCGCGCAGCTGCAAAGCCACGATGAGCCCGCGCCGAGCGATGAACGCGTGCCACAGGTGGACGAGTCCGCCGACTGGCTGACCCGCACCGCCCTGTGCGCCGAAGCCCGGGAAGGGCGCCTCTATCTGTTCATGCCGCCCCTGGAGCGTGTTGAAGACTATCTGGAGCTGGTGGCCGCCATTGAATCCACCGCTGAAGAGCTGCATTGCCCGGTATTGCTGGAAGGCTATGAACCACCCGCCGATACACGCCTGAGCAACTTCCGCGTGACGCCGGACCCGGGTGTGATCGAGGTCAACGTGCAGCCATCCGCCACCTGGGACGAGTTGGTGGAACGCACCGAATTCCTCTACGAAGAGGCGCGGCAAACGCGCTTGACCACCGAGAAATTCATGATCGACGGGCGCCACACCGGCACCGGCGGCGGTAACCACTTCGTGTTGGGCGGCGCGACGCCCAAGGACTCACCGTTCCTGCGCCGACCCGATCTGCTGCGCAGTCTGATCAGCTACTGGCACAACCACCCCTCGCTTTCCTACCTGTTTTCCGGCCTGTTCATCGGCCCGACTTCCCAGGCTCCAAGGGTGGACGAGGCGCGCAACGACACGTTGTACGAGCTGGAAGTCGCCTTCGCACAAATGCCAGAGCCCGGCGAAGAATGCCCGCCCTGGTTGGTGGACCGCCTGCTGCGCAACCTGCTGATCGACGTGACGGGCAACACCCACCGCGCCGAATTCTGCATCGACAAACTCTACTCGCCGGACGGCGCCACCGGCCGCCTCGGCCTGTTGGAGCTGCGCGCATTTGAAATGCCGCCCCACGCCCGCATGAGCCTGACCCAGCAGTTGCTGCTGCGCGCCTTGGTCGCGCGTTTCTGGCGCGAACCCTACGCGCCGCCGAAGCTGGCGCGGTGGGGCACGGAGTTGCACGATCGTTTCCTGTTGCCGCATTTCATCGAGCAAGATTTTGCCGATGTGATCGTCGAACTCAACGCCGCCGGTTATCCGTTGCGCGCCGAGTGGTTTGCCGCGCACCTGGAATTCCGTTTCCCCAAAGTGGGTGACTACGCCGTCAGCGGGATCGAACTGGAGCTGCGCCAGGCTCTGGAGCCCTGGCATGTACTGGGCGAGGAGGGCGCTGTGGGCGGCACCGTGCGTTATGTGGATTCGTCCCTTGAGCGCCTGCAAGTCAAGTTGACCGGGCTGCCCCCGCAGCGCTACCTGCTGACCTGCAACGGCATCCCGGTGCCGCTGCAAGCCACCGGGCGAGTCGGTGAGTTTGTCGCTGGCGTGCGTTACCGCGCCTGGCAACCGGCCAACTGCCTGCAACCGACCATCCCGGTGCATGCGCCGCTGGTGTTCGACCTGCTGGACACCTGGATGCAGCGTTCGCTGGGTGGATGCCAATACCATGTCGCCCATCCGGGCGGGCGCAATTACGACAGCTTGCCGGTGAATGCCAACGAGGCAGAGAGCCGGCGCATGGCGCGGTTTTTCCGGTTGGGGCATAGCCCAGGGAAGCTCTACGTGCCGAGCGTGGTCGTGAACGATGAACTACCGATGACCCTGGATCTGCGCCGCTTCCCCCATAAAAATGACTGAACGCGATCCTCTGTGAGCGCGAGCTTTTGTGGTGAGCGAGCTTGCCTCGCGCGGGGCAAGCCCGCTCACCACAAAAGCCGGGGCCTACAGGGGATTTGCAGTGTTTGTTGAGTTAATCTGAGCCCCCTTGCCTCTGCCGAGCGTTCCATGTCCGACTTGCTCGACCGTTACCCGCTGACCGCGGGCACCTATCACGAACTGCTGGATGACAGCGGCGCAGTGCGTGCCCATTGGCGACGCCTGCTGGACCACCTGCAACGCAGCACACCGGCGCAACTGGCCCAGCGCCAGGCATTGCTGACCCGGCAGATCCAGGAAAACGGCGTGACCTATAACGTCTACGCCGACCCCAAGGGCGCCGACCGCCCGTGGGAGCTGGATTTGCTGCCCCATGTGCTGGCGGCTGATGAGTGGCAGCACCTGTCGGCAGGTATCGCCCAGCGTGCGCGCCTGCTCAATGCGGTGCTGGCGGATCTGTACGGCCCGCAGCGTCTGATCAAGGAGGGCTTGCTGCCGGCGGAGCTGGTGTTCGGGCATAACAACTTCCTGTGGCCGTGCCAGGGCATCCAGCCGCCGGACGGTGCGTTCCTGCACCTGTACGCCGTGGACCTGGCGCGCACGCCGGACGGCCGCTGGTGGGTCACCGCCGACCGTACCCAGGCCCCATCCGGTGCCGGCTATGCGCTGGAAAACCGCACCATCGTGTCCCGCGCCTTCCCGGATCTTTACCGTGACTTGCAGGTGCAGCACCTCACCGGGTTTTTCCGCACCTTGCAGGAAACCCTGGCCCGCCAGGCGCCCGGTGATGACCAGCCGCCGCTGATCGTGCTGCTGACGCCCGGCCGGTTCAACGAAAGTTACTTCGAGCATCTTTACCTCGCCCGCCAGCTCGGCTACCCACTGGTGGAAGGCGGCGACCTCACCGTGCGCGACAGCACCGTATTCCTGAAAACCCTCAGCGGCCTACGCCGGGTACACGCGATCATGCGTCGACTCGACGATGACTTCTGCGACCCGCTGGAGCTGCGCACCGACTCGGCCCTCGGCGTGCCGGGTTTGCTGGATGCCGTGCGCCAAGGCAACGTGCTGGTGGCCAATGCCCTGGGCAGCGGCGTGCTGGAATCTCCGGGTTTGCTGGGCTTTCTGCCGAAGATCAACGAATTCCTGTTTGGTGAAAAACTGATTCTGCCGTCCATTGCCACCTGGTGGTGCGGTGAGGCGCCGGTGCTGGCCGAAGCGCTGGAGAAACTGCCGGAGTTGCTGATCAAACCGGCGTTTCCGTCGCAGAGTTTTGCGCCGGTATTCGGCCGCGACCTCAACGACGAACAACGCCAGGCCCTGGCGGAGCGCATGCGCGCGCGGCCCTACGCCTACGTCGCCCAGGAGCTGGCTCAATTGTCCCAGGCGCCGGTGTGGCACACCGTGGATGACCACCTGCAACACCGCGCCATCGGCATGCGCGTATACGCCGTGGCCAGCGACGACGGTTACCGCGTACTGCCCGGTGGCCTGACACGCGTGGCGGCCGAAGCCGACGCCGAAGTGGTGTCGATGCAACGCGGCGGTGCGAGCAAGGACACCTGGGTACTCGGCGAGCGCGCCGCCGGTGGCGAACACTGGCGTGCACAGCGTGCGATTGGCGCCCATGACCTGGTGCGCCGCGATCCCTATCTACCGTCCCGCGTGGTGGAAAATCTGTTCTGGTTCGGCCGTTACTGCGAACGCTGCGACGACAGCGCGCGCTGGCTGCGTATCGTGCTGGCGCGTTATGTGGATGGCGACGACCCGCTAGCCCTGCAGGCGGCCGTCGAGCTGGGCGAAAACCTGCGTCTGCTGCCGGAGGAGGGCGAATTGCCCGAACGCCTGCTGGCGGCGCTGCTCGGCGATGACTGGCCGTCGAGCCTGCGCGCCAACCTGCAACGCTTGCAGTGGGCGGCATCCCAAGTGCGCGGCAAGCTGTCCCGTGAGAACTGGCAGGCCCTGGTGGAGTTGCAGCGCGAAGCCATGGAGCTGGAAAGTGAGTCGCCGGATTTTGGCGAGTTGCTGGATTTCCTCAACCGCCTGGTGATGTCCCTGGCGGCGCTGTCCGGGTTTGCCCTGGATGATATGACCCGCGATGAAGGCTGGCGTTTCCTGATGATGGGCCGACGCATCGAGCGTCTGCAATTCCTGAGCAGCAGCTTGGCGGCCTTCCTGCGCGGTGTGGCAGTGTTCGATCAGGCCGGGTTGGAGTGGTTGCTGGAACTGGGCAACAGCAGCATCACCTACCGTTCGCGTTACCTGGCGGTGCCGCAGTTGATCCCGGTGCTCGATTTGCTGCTGCTCGATGAGCAGAACCCGCACGCAGTGTTGTTCCAGCTCAAGCTGGTGAGCCGCACGCTGCGACGTCTCAATGATGACTTTGGTGTGCCTCGGGAAACCGGCCTGGGGCCCTTGGTGGAACGCCTGGCGCGATTCGACCTGGGTTGCCTTGAGAACCCGTTGTTCGGCGAATCCAGCGTGCGTGCCGCGCTGGACGGCCTGGCCGACCTGCTGCAAGCGGTGGCCGATGAGAGTGGGCAAGTGTCGGATCGCCTGGCCTTGCGTCACTTTGCCCATGTGGATGATGTCAGCCAGCAAACGGTGTCGGTGTGATGAGTGCGCGCTACCAGATTTTCCACGATACCCATTACCACTACGACAGCCCGGTGTCCCTGGCCCAGCAGTTGGCGCACCTGTGGCCACGGCCGTGCGCCTGGCAGCGTTGCAGCTTGCAGCAGCTGGATATCAGCCCGGAACCGACCTCGCGCCGCGATGAGCTGGACGTGTTTGGCAACCCGATCACTCGGCTGGCATTCGAGCGGCCGCATGATGAATTGCTGGTGAACGCCGGGCTGACCGTGGAAGTGCTGGCGCGGCCGGTGTTGGACTTCCAGCAATCACCGGCCTGGGACCAGACCCGCGACAGCCTGACCTACAGCAGCCAACCGATGTCCGATGCGCTGATCGAAGCCTGCCGCTACCGCTTCGAATCGCCCTACGTACACCTGAAGAAAACCTTCGTCGAATTCTCCGAAAGCTGCTTTCCCCCTAGCCAACCGCTGCTATTGGGCGTGCAGGCGCTGATGGAAAAGATCTTCAGCGAATTCACCTTCGATGCCGAAGCCACCCAGGTCGCCACGCCGCTGGTGGAGGTGCTGGAGCGCCGTCGCGGCGTGTGCCAGGACTTCGCCCACCTGATGCTCGCCTGCCTACGCTCGCGGGGCCTGGCGGCGCGTTATATCAGCGGTTACCTGCTCACCCAGCCACCGCCCGGCCAGCCACGGCTGATCGGCGCCGATGCGTCCCACGCGTGGGTCTCGGTGTATTGCCCTGTCTCAGGTTGGGTGGATTTCGATCCGACGAACAATGTGCAACCGGCACTGGAGCACATCACCCTGGCCTGGGGCCGGGACTTTTCCGATGTATCGCCGTTGCGAGGGGTGATTCTGGGGGGAGGGAGCCATGACCCGGAGGTGCGGGTGACGGTGATGCCGCTGGAATAACAGTTGATTGTGCCGAGCCGGGCAGGCCGGCTCAGCACAAAGGAATTTATTCAGCCGGATCTTTTGGTGTTTCGGTCTCGTCGCTCGTTTCTTCACCATCAACATCGGCGTTCAGCCCATTGGCCTCTTCATCTGCAGCGGCTTTCTTGCGTTGCAGTTTTTCCTCTTTCTTCTGCTCCTTGGCCAAGTCTCTCTGACGTTTGGCGAAGGAGTAATTAGGTTTGGCCATGGGCGATCCTCTAGGGTCGAAGGTGAGGGTGGCGGCGCGCAGCTGCCTTGGGACGACATGGTAGCAGCTTCAGGGGGCGCTTGGCCTTCACTTACCGCAGGCGTAGGCGGCCAGCAGGCCGTTGAACAGTTGGTTGAGGTGCATGGCGCGGACTCCGATGGGTGATGAGCCGATCATAGCCAGGGGGTTGTACTTTGGCTGGTAGATTGTGTTGATAAGTCTGATAGCCTAAAGTTGTATACAATCTGTTGATTCAGATCATAAGAATTCCTGCCTGGTTCAGGCACCCTTGTCGCAATACGCGTTTTCTAAACCCTGCCTTGGAGATTCACATGTTTGCCAAACTCGTTGCTGTTTCCCTGCTGACTCTGGCGAGCGGCCAGTTGCTTGCTGCAGAGTGCAAGGTCACTGTCGACTCCACCGACCAAATGTCCTTCAACACCAAAGCCATTGAAATCGACAAAAGCTGCAAGACGTTCACCGTTGAGCTGACCCACTCCGGCAACCTGCCGAAAAACGTCATGGGTCATAACTGGGTGCTGACCAGCGCCGCCAACATGCAGCCGGTTGCTACCGACGGCATGGCCGCCGGCATCGACAAGGACTACCTGAAGCCGGGTGACGACCGCATCATCGCCCACACCAAGATCATCGGTGCCGGCGAGAAAGACTCGGTGACCTTCGACGTGTCGAAGCTGGCCGCCGGGACTGACTACGCATTCTTCTGCTCGTTCCCAGGCCATATCTCGATGATGAAAGGCACTGTGACCCTGAAGTAAGCCGACTCTTGTCGAAAAAAAAGCGCCTGTTCAGGCGCTTTTTTTGTGCTCGCTCATATCAAGGCGCAAACGGCATGACCCGCTTGTGCTCGGTCTTGCGATACGTGTCGCAGATGATCTTGAACGCTTCCTCACGCACCGGCTCGCCGTGCAGGAACGCATCGATCTCCGCGTAGGTCACGCCGTGTGACGCTTCGTCCGGCTTGCCCGGCGACAGGTCTTCCAGGTCCGCCGTCGGCACCTTCTCCACCAATGATTCCGGCGCACCAAAGTGCCGCGCAATCGCACGCACCTGGTTTTTCACCAGCCCGCTCAACGGCGCCAGGTCGCACGCGCCGTCACCGAACTTGGTGAAAAAGCCCATCACCGCTTCCGCCGCATGGTCGGTGCCGATCACCAGGCCACCGGCTGCGCCGGCGATGGTGTACTGCGCCACCATGCGCATGCGCGCCTTGGTGTTGCCCAGCACGAAATCGCGGGACACCGCGGCCTTGCCTTCAAACGCCGCCACTTCACTGGCCAGGGCTTTGACGGCCGGGCCGATGTTCACGGTGTGGCGCTCGTCTGGCTCGATAAAATCTACCGAGGCGGTGGCATCGATTTCGTCGAACTGGGTTTCGTAAGGCAGGCGCACGGCGATAAAGCGGTAAGCGTCATCACCGGTGCTGGCGCGTAGCTCCTGCATCGCGCGTTGGGCCAAGAGGCCTGCGGTCAGGGAGTCGACGCCACCGCTGATGCCCAGCACCAGCGTCTTGAGCCCGGAATTGCGCAGGCAGTCCTGGATAAAGGTCACGCGGCGGGCAACCTCGGCCTCAAGGGCGGCCTGGTCGTGGAACGGCGCTTGGACCTTGAGCTGTTCAGCAATCTCACGCTGTACGGCTTGCATGATTCACTCCTTGCTAGAGATGGCAGGTACTTTGAAAACATGACGCAAATAGGCGACGAAATTCGGGTCGGTGCAGTGGGTCTTGCCCGCTTCATCGGAGATCTTCGCGACGGGCTGGCCATTGCAGGCGGTCATTTTAAGCACGATGCTCATCGGTTCCACACCTGGAATGTCGCAGGTCAGGTTGGTGCCGATACCGAAGCTCACATTAATGCGACCGCGCAGCGCACGGAAAATCTCCAGGGCCTTGGGCAGTGACAGGCTGTCGGAGAACACCAACGTCTTGCTCATCGGCTCGATACCGAGCTTGTGGTAGTGGGCGATGGCTTTTTCTGCCCATTGCACGGGATCGCCGGAGTCATGGCGCAGGCCGTCGAACAGCTTGGCGAAGTACAGGTCGAAGTCGCCCAGGAATGCGTCAGTGGTGATGCAGTCGGTCAGGGCGATGCCCAGCAGGCCACGGTATTCGCGAACCCAGCAGTCGAGCGCGGCGATTTGGCTGTCGATCAGGCGCGGGCCGAGTTGCTGGTGGGCCATGATCCATTCGTGGGCCATGGTGCCCAGCGGTTTCATGTCCAACTCGCGGGCCAGGTGCACGTTGCTAGTGCCGACAAAACGGCCGGGGAAGTCGTGCTTGAGCACGCTGACCACTTCTTCCTGCACCCGGTACGAGAAGCGCCGACGCGTGCCAAAGTCGGCCACTTGCAGCTCCGACAGTTCATCGCTGCTGGCATTGGCGGTCAGCCAGTCGAACTTGCGGTACAGCTGCTCGCGGGCCTGTTCGAGGATCACGGTCTGGTAGCGGTAGCGGTTACGCACTTCGCTGACGATGGCCAGCATCGGCACTTCAAACAGGATCACATGCAGCCACGGCCCGCGCAGGCGGATGAATAATTCGCCGTTCTCGATACCGGTCTGCACATAGCGCAGGTTGAAGCGGAACAGCCCGAGAAAGCGCAAAAAGTCCGGCTTCATAAAGCTGATGCGTTCCAGGAAACCCAACTGGTCGGGGCTCAGGCTCAGCTCGGCGAGGCGTTCGATCTGGTAGCGGATCTCCGCCAGGTACGGGCGCAGGTCTTCGCTGTTACGGCAACGGAACTCCCATTCAACTTCCACGTTGGGGTAGTTGTGCAGCACCGCCTGCATCATGGTCAGCTTGTAGAAGTCGGTGTCGAGCAAGTTCTGCACGATGCGATCGGCAAACACACTCTCGCTCATAACGGGAATCTCCAGACGGGTCGGCGATGGGCGCCGACCTTTACGCACAATTAAGGAAGGGGGCTAGTGGCGCATAGACGTGGGTCGGTTTGCCAGTGTTTTTTCAGTCGGCATCCACCTGCTCCATCATCCACTTCACAAAATCGCGCACCTTGGGCACCTCCGCCGAATGCTCGGGGTAGGCCAGGTAATAGGCATCCTGGCTCGGCATTGCATGCTGCCAGGGGATCACCAGCTTGCCGTCGGCCAGTTCCTCTTCCACCAGGAATCGCGGTAGCAGCGCCACACCACAGCCGACTTGGGCTGCACGAATGCACATATAAAAGGTGTCGAACCGCGGCCCATGATAGCTGTGCTCGGTCTGGTAGCCCTGGCTGGCGAACCAGTCATGCCAGCCCTGGGAGCGTGAGGCGTTTTGCAGCAGCACCAGGTTGCTCAGTTGCGTGGGGTCGGTGAAGGGCTGCGCGGGCAAACTCTCGGGTGCGCACACCGGTACAAGCTCTTCGCTGAACAACTTCAGGCTCTCGGTGCCGGGGCGTGAGCCCTGACCGAAGTAGAACGCCATGTCGGCCTTGCCTTGCAGCAGCTCATCCGGTTCCTGTTCATTGCACAGGTCCAGGTGGATCTGCGGGTGACGCAGCCGCCAGCCCTTGAGGCGCGGCACCAGCCAGCGCGCGCCGAAGGTGTAGGGCGTGGAGACGCGCAGCACTTCGGTTTCGCCGCCGTAGGAGCGCAGGTAGTGCGTGGACATCTCCACCTGCGTGAGGATTTTGCGCACCTCCACCAGGTACAAATCACCCGCCGGGGTCATCTGCAAGCGCCGGCGCACGCGGCGGAACAGCAAGTGCTGCAGCAACTCTTCCAACTGCGCCACCTGCTTGCTCACCGCGCTCTGCGTGAGGTTCAGTTCCTCGGCGGCGCGGGTGAAGCTCAGATGACGGGTGGCGGCTTCGAAGCACTGCAGGGCGGTGATCGAGGGCAAATGTCTTTTGTTCAGCACGGCGTGCCTCTTTTTATGCTTTGCATGAATAAACGGAATGATATCTCGCCTAATCGTCGTTTGTTGGCAAGTCTTGGGCCAGCTACAAATAAGGCCTGGATCGCCGTGTCGGTGGCGGCGCAATTTTTCTGTTTGTAGATTGAAGGAGTGACCCATGGTTGCCGCATTGCTTGATCGTCTCGGGGTAAACCCGGCGCTGTACCAGTCGGGCAAGCAGCCCGTGCATTCGCCGATCGATGGCAGCCGTATCGGCAGTGTGCACTGGGAAGGTGCCGCCGAGGTGGAGCAACAGGTCAGTCGCGCCGAGCATGCATTCGAAGCCTGGCGCAAAGTGCCGGCACCGCGCCGTGGCGAACTGGTGCGCCAGTTCGGTGACGTGTTGCGCGAATACAAGGCCGACCTGGGCGAGCTGGTGTCCTGGGAAGCTGGCAAGATCACCCAGGAAGGCCTGGGCGAAGTGCAGGAAATGATCGACATCTGCGACTTCGCCGTTGGCCTGTCGCGCCAGTTGTACGGCTTGACCATCGCCTCCGAACGCCCAGGCCACCACATGCGTGAAACCTGGCATCCGCTGGGCGTGGTTGGTGTGATCAGCGCGTTCAACTTCCCGGTCGCCGTGTGGGCGTGGAACACCACCTTGGCGCTGGTGTGCGGTAACGCCGTGATCTGGAAGCCCTCGGAAAAAACCCCGCTCACTGCGCTGGCCTGCCAGGCATTGTTCGAGCGCGTGCTGAAAAAATTCGATGGCGCCCCGCAATACCTGAGCCAAGTGATCATCGGCGGCCGCGACGCCGGTGCTGCACTGGTGGACGACCCGCGCGTCGCGCTGATCAGCGCCACCGGCAGCACCCGCATGGGCCGTGAAGTGGCGCCGAAAGTCGCCGCCCGTTTTGCCCGCAGTATCCTGGAGCTGGGCGGCAACAACGCGATGATCCTCGGCCCAAGCGCCGACCTGGACATGGCCGTGCGCGCCATCCTGTTCAGCGCCGTCGGCACCGCTGGCCAGCGCTGCACCACTCTGCGCCGGCTGATCGCCCATGAGTCGGTGAAGGCAGAAATCGTCACCCGCCTCAAGGCCGCCTATTCCAAAGTACGCATCGGCCACCCGCTGGAAGGCAACCTGATCGGCCCGCTGATCGACAAGCACGGCTTCGACAACATGCAGGACGCCCTGGAACAAGCCTTGAGTGAAGGCGGCAAGGTGTTCGGCGGCAAGCGCCAACTGGAAGACACGTTTCCGAATGCCTACTACGTCTCGCCGGCCATTGTGGAAATGCCCGAGCAAAGTGACGTGGTGTGCACCGAGACTTTCGCCCCGATCCTCTATGTAATCGGCTACAACGACTTCAACGAAGCCCTGCGCCTGAACAACGCCGTGCCTCAAGGCCTGTCGTCGTGCATCTTCACCACCGACGTGCGTGAAGCCGAGCAGTTCATGTCGGCGGTGGGCAGCGACTGTGGCATTGCCAACGTCAACATCGGCCCGAGCGGCGCGGAAATCGGCGGAGCGTTTGGTGGCGAGAAAGAGACCGGCGGCGGGCGTGAGTCGGGTTCTGATGCGTGGCGCGGGTATATGCGTCGCCAGACCAATACCGTCAATTACTCGCTTGAGCTGCCATTGGCACAAGGCATTACATTCGATTGATTCCAGCCTCAAGTTGCAAGCTGCAAGCTCCAAGTTAGAAGCAGTCTGGCTTTTAGCTTGCCGCTTGTAGCTTGAAACTTGCCGCTGCTCCCAGGAGCAGATATGCAGACAAAATGTTTATGGGAACACCTCACCCCCAGCCGGCCCGACCGTGCGGCGCTCAAGGGCGAGGTCAAGGTGGATGTGTGCGTGATCGGCGCCGGGATCACCGGTTTGTCGGCGGCCGTTCATTTGCTGGAACAAGGTAAAAGCGTCGCCGTGCTGGAAGCTCATCGCACCGGCCATGGTGGTTCCGGGCGTAATGTGGGGCTGGTCAACGCCGGCATGTGGATCCCGCCGGACGAGATCGAAGCCGGTTTCGGCGAAGCAGTGGGCAGCCAGCTCAACCGTATGTTGGGTGCGGCGCCGTCCCTGGTGTTCAGCCTGATCGATAAATACAACATCGATTGCCAATTACGCCGTGAAGGCACCTTGCACATGGCGCACAACGCCCGTGGCGAGGCGGATTTGCGCAGTCGTGAAGCGCAATGGAAGCGCCGTGGCGCGCCAGTCGAGTTGCTTACCGGCCAGGCTTGTGAACAGGCCACGGGCACCAAAAAGATCGCCGCCGCCTTGTTGGACCGCCGTGCCGGCACCTTGAACCCGATGGCCTACACCAGTGGCTTGGCCAATGCTGCGGCGGGGCTGGGCGGGCAGTTGTTCGATCATTCGCCGGTCACTCAGCTTGAGCGCCAGGGTTCGCACTGGTCGGTGCAGACCGCACAAGGGTCAGTGCAGGCTGCACAGGTGGTGATCGCCTCCAACGCCTACACCGAGGGCGAGTGGACCGAGTTGCGGCGCAATTTCTTCCCCGGCTATTACTATCAGGTCGCGTCGGCCCCACTGACGGACGAGGCCGCCCAACAGATCCTGCCCGGTGGCCAGGGCTCATGGGATACGCGCCAGGTGCTGAGCAGCATCCGTCGCGACGCCGATGGCCGTTTGTTGCTCGGCAGCCTGGGCAACGGCAACCAGAAGCCCGCGTGGCTCCTCAAGGCGTGGGCCGATCGGGTGCAGCAGCACTACTTTCCGTACCTCAAATCGGTGCAGTGGGAGTTCACCTGGACCGGCTGTATCGCCTTCACCCCAGACCACTTGATGCGTCTGTTCGAACCGGCGCCCGGCCTTGTGGCAGTCACGGGCTATAACGGTCGTGGCGTGACCACCGGCAGTGTGGTCGGCAAGGCATTTGCCGACTACTTGTGTCACCAGAATCCCCAGGCGCTGCCGATTCCCTTCGCGCCGATGCAGCCATTGGCCGGGGTGGGCTTGCGCAGCTGCCTGTATGAAGCCGGATTCTCGCTGTATCACGCCGGCCAATGCCTGAGGATCGTGATCTGATCAGCGAAATACCGCTCAGAAGCCTGCATTTTCTTAGCAGGCTACTAATCTGTATTGGTGCAAGTCGTAGCAATCACGCACTGTAAATGTGCAGTTCCGTTACGCCGTTTGTTACAGCGCTAGGAACTGTCGTTTATAGGCGTGGTTGCAGGTGCGACCTGCCACGGTTGTACTTTTTGGATCCATTGGTTGCACCTCTGGACGCTAGAGGGTTGCACGTCCTGGCGAATGGAGCCGAAACACCTGAAATAACAATGACACCGTGTCTTTTTGAAGAATAAAAACGTAATGGCACGCGCCTTGCTCTGGGCTTTCAGTGAAAGGTTTGAATGCAAGTTGTCGTGCCAAAAATCAAAAATATCGGAGCACCACTCATGTCCCAGACGTTTTACAAGAAAGGTTTTCTGGCCCTCGCCGTTGCAGCGGCGCTGGGTGTTTCTACGTTTGTTCAAGCTGATGTGAAGATCGGCGTCGCGGGGCCCATGACGGGCGCCAACGCCGCTTTCGGTGAGCAGTACATGAAGGGTGCTCAGGCGGCAGCCGATGTGATCAACAAGGCCGGCGGCATCAACGGCGAGAAAATCGTGCTGGTAGCCGGCGATGATGCGTGTGAACCCAAACAAGCCGTGGCCGTGGCCAACCGCCTGGCCGACCAGGACAAAGTGATCGGCGTGGTCGGGCACTTCTGCTCCTCCAACACCATCCCGGCCTCCGAGGTGTATGACGAAGCCGGCATCATCGCCATCACCCCAGGCTCCACCAACCCACAAGTGACCGAACGCGGCCTGGGCGCCATGTTCCGCATGTGCGGGCGTGACGACCAGCAAGGCATCGTTGCCGGCGACTACATCGTCGACGTGCTCAAGGGCAAGAAAGTCGCGGTCATCAACGACAAGGACACCTACGGCAAAGGCCTGGCCGACGCCACCGCTGCCCAGTTGACCAAGCGCGGCGTCAAGCCGGTGCTGGAAGAAGGCCTGACCCGTGGCGAGAAAGACTTCAGCGCCCTGGTCACCAAGATCCGCTCCACCGGTGCTGACGTCGTGTACTTCGGCGGCCTGCACCCGGAAGCCGGTCCACTGGTTCGCCAGATCCGTGAAGCTGGCTTGAAAGACGTCAAGTTCATGTCCGATGACGGCGTGGTCACCGACGAACTGGTTGCCACGGCTGGCGGCGCGCAATACGTCGACGGCGTGTACATGACCTTCGGCGCCGACCCGCGCCTGCTGCCAGACAGCAAGGCCGTGGTGGAAGAGTTCCGTAAAAACGGCACCGAGCCGGAAGGCTACACCCTGTACGCCTACGCGTCGGTCCAGGCCTTGGCCGCTGGCTTCAACGGCGCCAAGTCCAACAAAGGCGAAGACGCCGCCAAATGGCTCAAGGCTCACCCGGTGAAAACCGTCATGGGCGAAAAAGCCTGGGATTCGAAGGGTGACCTGAAGATCTCCGACTACGTGGTTTACCAGTGGGATAAAGACGGCAAATACCACCAGCTGGAAAAACAGAAGTAAGCACCACGCCTGATCTTCTGTAGGCGCGGGCTTGCTGTGGCGAGGGAGCTTGCTCCCGCTGGAGTGCGTAGCACTCCCAAACCGTTCACCGAGCTACATCTGATGTACCTCGATCGCCCAGTTTGGGGCTGCTTCGCAGCCCAGCGGGAGCAAGCTCCCTCGCCACATTAGCGCGCTCCGACAGGAGTAAACCTCTGTTTTCCTCCAGAAGCGCCGCACACCCACCGGTGTGCAGGTGCTCACCGCGTGAGATTGCGTTATGGATGGTATTTTCCTGCAGCAACTGGTCAACGGCCTGACCCTCGGGTCGGTCTATGGCCTGATCGCCATCGGCTACACAATGGTCTATGGCATCATTGGCATGATCAACTTCGCCCACGGCGAGGTTTATATGATTTCCGCTTACCTCGCGGCGATCAGTCTGGCACTGCTGGCTTACTTCGGCATCGAATCCTTCCCGCTGCTCATTCTCGGCACCTTGATCTTCACCGTCGTCGTCACTGGCGTATACGGTTGGGTCATCGAACGTGTCGCCTACAAACCGCTGCGCAACTCCACCCGACTGGCACCGCTGATCAGCGCCATCGGTATCTCGCTGATCCTGCAGAACTACGCGCAGATCGCCCAGGGTGCCAAGCAACAAGGCATTCCCACCCTGCTGGCCGGGGCCTGGCGTGTCGATATCGGCACAGGCTTCGTTCAGTTGACGTACACCAAGGTGTTCATCCTCGTGGCGGCGTTTGCCGGCATGGCGTTGCTCACTTACATCATCAAATACACCAAGCTCGGCCGCATGTGCCGCGCCACCCAGCAAGACCGCAAGATGGCGTCGATCCTTGGCATCAACACCGACCGGGTGATCTCCTATGTGTTCGTCATCGGCGCCGCCATGGCGGCATTGGCCGGCGTGTTGATCACCCTCAACTACGGCACCTTCGACTTCTATGCCGGCTTCATCATCGGCATCAAGGCGTTTACCGCAGCGGTACTCGGCGGCATCGGCTCCCTGCCTGGGGCGATGTTGGGCGGGATCATCCTCGGTATCTCCGAGTCGTTGTTCTCGGGGTTGATCAACTCTGACTACAAAGACGTGTTCAGTTTCTCCCTGCTGGTGGTGATTCTGATTTTCCGTCCCCAGGGCCTGCTTGGTCGCCCACTTGTGGCGAAGGTGTAAACATGTCTGCTGCCAAACCCATCGATATCAAGAAAAGTGTGGTCGATACAGTCCTCGCCGGGCTGATTTCACTGGTCGTGTTCGGTCCGATCGTCGGCGTGGTCCTCGACGGCTATAGCTTCAACCTGGAACCGGCCCGCGTGGCCCTGTTGGTGGCCATCGTGATGGTCGGCCGCTTTGCCATGAGCCTGTTCCTGCAAACCCCTAAGGGCCTGAAGATCCTGCAGGGCTTCGAGAGCACCGGCTCCGGCGTGCACGTGCTGGCGCCGGACTACAAGTCGCGGTTGCGCTGGATCATCCCTGCACTGATCGTGATCGCCATCGTGTTCCCGATCTTCGCCAACAAGTACCTGCTCACGGTGGTGATCCTCGGCCTGATCTATGTGTTGCTCGGCCTGGGCCTCAACATCGTGGTCGGCCTGGCGGGCCTGCTCGACCTGGGTTACGTGGCGTTCTACGCCATCGGGGCCTACGGCCTGGCATTGGGTTATCAATACCTCGGCCTGGGCTTCTGGACGGTGCTGCCACTGGCGGCCATCGCGGCGGCGCTGGCGGGGTGCATACTCGGGTTCCCGGTGCTGCGAATGCACGGTGACTACCTGGCCATCGTGACCCTGGGTTTTGGTGAAATCATCCGCCTGGTGCTCAACAACTGGCTGTCGTTTACCGGTGGGCCCAACGGCATGCCGGTGCCATCGCCGACCTTCCTCGGCCTGGAGTTCGGCAAGCGTGCGAAGGATGGCGGGGTGCCCTTCCATGAGTTCTTCGGCATCGACTACAACCCCAACATCAAATTCCTGTTCATCTACATCGTGCTGTTCCTGGTGGTGCTGGCCGTGCTGTACATCAAGCATCGCCTGACCCGCATGCCGGTCGGCCGCGCCTGGGAGGCCTTGCGCGAAGATGAGATCGCCTGCCGTTCCATGGGCCTGAACCACGTGTTGGTCAAGCTTTCGGCGTTCACCATCGGAGCATCGACGGCGGGTTTGGCTGGGGTGTTCTTTGCCAGCTACCAAGGCTTCGTCAACCCGTCGTCGTTCACCTTCTTCGAGTCGGCGCTGATCCTGGCCATCGTGGTCCTGGGTGGTATGGGCTCGACGGTGGGCGTGGTGATTGCGGCGTTTGTTCTGACCGTCGCGCCTGAACTGCTGCGCAGCTTCTCTGAATACCGCGTACTGCTGTTCGGCGTGTTGATGGTGGTGATGATGATCTGGCGACCACGCGGGTTGATCCGCATCAGCCGGACCGGTGTGACCCCACGTAAAGGAGTGGCGCCATGAGCAAGGAAGTCGTCCTCTCCGTTGAGCACTTGATGATGCACTTCGGCGGCATCAAGGCCCTGAGCGATGTGAGCCTCAAGGTCGAACGCAACTCGATCTTCGCCTTGATCGGCCCCAACGGCGCCGGCAAGACCACGGTGTTCAACTGCCTCACCGGCTTCTACAAAGCCAGCGGCGGCAAGATCCAACTCAACCTTCGCGGCAAACAGACCGACGTGATCCAGTTGCTCGGCGAGCGCTTCCAGCCCACCGACTTTGTGTCGCCCAAAAGCTTCCTCAGCCGGGTGTACTACAAGATGTTCGGCGGTACCCACCTGGTGAACCGCGCCGGCCTGGCGCGGACGTTCCAGAACATTCGCCTGTTCAAGGAAATGTCGGTGGTGGAAAACCTGCTGGTGGCCCAGCACATGTGGGTCAACCGCAACATGCTCGCGGGCATCCTCAACACCAAGGGCTACCGCAAGGCCGAAAGCGACGCGTTGGACCACGCGTTCTACTGGCTCGAAGTGGTGGACCTGGTCGACTGCGCCAACCGCCTGGCCGGCGAACTCTCCTACGGCCAGCAGCGCCGCCTGGAGATCGCCCGTGCCATGTGCACGCGGCCGCAGATTATCTGCCTGGATGAACCGGCTGCGGGCCTCAACCCCCAGGAAACCGAAGCCCTCAGCGCGATGATTCGCCTGCTGCGCGACGAACACGACCTGACGGTGGTGCTGATCGAACACGACATGGGCATGGTGATGAGTATTTCCGACCACATCGTGGTGCTGGACCACGGCAACGTGATCGCCGAGGGCGGGCCGGACGCGATCCGTAACGACCCGAAAGTGATTGCCGCCTACCTGGGCGCTGACGAAGAGGAGCTTGTATGAACGGGCCTATCCTCGAAATGAAGGACCTGGACGTGTATTACGGCCCGATCCAGGCCCTGAAAAAAGTCTCGCTGCACATCAATGAAGGCGAAACTGTCAGCCTGATTGGCTCCAACGGCGCGGGCAAATCCACGCTGCTGATGTCGATTTTCGGCCAGCCACGGGCCGAATCGGGGCAGATTCTCTACAACGGCGTCGACATCACCCATAAGTCGTCGCACTACATCGCGTCCAACGGTATTGCGCAGTCGCCGGAAGGGCGGCGGGTGTTCCCCGACATGACCGTCGAGGAAAACCTGCTGATGGGCACCATCCCCATTGGCGACAAGTTTGCTCAGGAAGACATGCAGCGCATGTTTGAGCTGTTCCCACGGCTCAAGGAGCGACGTACCCAGCGTGCCATGACCATGTCCGGCGGCGAGCAGCAAATGCTCGCCATCGCCCGCGCGCTGATGAGTCGGCCCAAGCTGTTGCTGCTGGATGAACCGAGCCTGGGCCTGGCGCCGATTGTGGTGAAGCAGATCTTCTCGACGTTGCGCGAGCTGGCCTCCACCGGGATGACAATCTTTCTGGTGGAACAGAACGCCAACCATGCGCTGCGCTTGTCGGATCGGGCGTATGTGATGGTCAACGGCGAGATTCGCCTGACGGGCACCGGTAAGGAATTGCTGGTGAATGAGGAAGTGCGCAACGCCTACCTCGGCGGTCATTAACGAATAGATATTCTTGGTATGACCTGTGGGAGCTTCGGCTCCCACATTCATGTTGAGACTGTCCACAGAGCTTTCTGGAAATTGTGGAAAACAAATCCAGCCCCCCTCCAAAGCGCGACATATAGCCGCCGCAAATCCCTGTTTTGTCACAGTTTTGACTTGTCCCCATCCGCTGTGGAACCGGCTGTGGGTAACGTGGGAGTAGCTGGCTGTAAGCCAATGAATCCGAGGCTTGTAGCGCGGCGGTTGTTTTTTGATCAGGCGGTTTTTGGTCGCCGCTCCAAGCCTTTGTCAACCTGTTTAAAGACACAGGTATATGACCGAAATATGTCCCGCCAGCCTGTGGATAAGTCTGTGACTAAACTCTGGAAAGACCGCCGCAGAGGCCGGAATGACTGGCCTGGAGCCATCGTTCTGATTTTGCGATCGGCGACAGGCCTACATACGCCCCGGCCAAGGTCAAGCAAAAAACTTTCTAAAACCGCCTGTAGCCCTTGTGTATAGCGGCTTGGAGCATTTTGTAGTTGCCCCCAAAGACTGTGGGCGCAGTTGTGGATAACCTGCGCGCACATAGCTGCAAGCCACGGCCTGTATGGCTTTTATAGAGTTGATTGAAAAGTGATCAGGCGTGTATCAAGTTGTGTGCTTAGCGGTTGCCGCCATCGCGGTGTACGGGCATTCTGCTGGCAACTTTTTTCCCGATGCCCGCAAGGAGAACACCATGTCCGACACGTTGTTTATTACTGGCGCAACCTCAGGTTTCGGCGAAGCCTGCGCCCGTCGTTTTGCCGAAGCCGGCTGGAAACTGGTGCTCACCGGCCGTCGTGCCGACCGCCTGAATGCGCTGGTCGAAGAACTATCCAAGCAGACTGAAGTGCATGGCCTGGTCGTGGACGTGCGGGACCGCAAAGGCATGGAAGACGCCATCGCCAACCTGCCGCCGTCGTTCGCCAAGCTGCGCGGGCTGATCAACAACGCCGGCCTGGCCGTGGGCACCGACCCAGCGCCCAAGTGCAGCCTCGACGATTGGGAAACCATGGTCGACACCAACATCAAGGGCCTGCTGACCACCACTAATCTGCTGCTGCCACGCCTGATCGCTCACGGTCGTGGTGCGGGTATCATCAACCTGGGTTCCATCGCGGGTAATTACCCGTATCCGGGCAGCCACGTGTATGGCGGTTCCAAGGCGTTCGTTAAGCAGTTCTCGCTGAACCTGCGTTGCGACTTGCAAGGTACTGGCGTGCGCGTGACCAACATCGAGCCGGGCCTGTGTGAAAGCGAGTTCTCGCTGGTGCGCTTCGGCGGTGATCAGGCGCGGTATGACGCGACTTATGCGGGTGCCGAACCGATCCAGCCGCAAGACATTGCCGACACGATCTTCTGGGTCATGAACACGCCGGCGCATGTGAATATCAACCGGTTGGAGCTGATGCCGGTGAGCCAGACGTGGGCTGGGTTTGCGATTGAGCGCGGCGCTAAAGCTTAAGACCGATCGCTGCTGTGGCGAGGGAGCTTGCTCCCGCTGGGGCGCGAAGCGGCCCTAAGATTTTGGGGCCGCTGCGCAGCCCAGCGGGAGCAAGCTCCCTCGCCACGATCGGCCAAAACAGGTCATAAGGTACACTCACCGCCTGAAAACCCCTCCGTACTGTGCGGATTTAAGGTTTTAACGGGAGGAAATGTGAGTAACCGAGGTGAGCAGGCACTGCTCAAACAATCGACCATCCTGATGTTCGCCGTCGCGATCGCCGGGATTGTCACGGGTGTGATTTCTGGCGCCCAATCCATTCTGTTCGACGGCTTTTTCTCGTTGATCGCCACCGCCATCAAGGTGTTGATGCTGATCACGGCCAAGCTGATCGCCAAGAAAAGCAACGAGCGTTTCCAGTTCGGCTATTGGCACCTGGAACCCATGGTGCTGCTGATCGAAGGCAGTTTCCTGTTGCTGATCGCCATCTATGCGTTCCTCAATGGCGTGTTCGGCATTATCAATGGCGGCCGCGAGATCGAGTTGGGGTTGGTGATCATCTACGCGGCGGTGTTTACCGTCGTCGAGTTCGCCTACTTCTTCTACGTGCGTTATCGCAATCGCCAGCTGAAATCATCGCTGATCCAGTTCGACAACATCAGCTGGCTGGTGGACGCGATGCTGTCGGTAGGCTTGCTGATCAGCTTTCTGGCGGCGCTGTTGCTCAAGTCCCAGGGCTATGGCGAGTGGGCGGTGTATGTCGACCCATTGATCCTGATCCTGCTGGCCCTGAGCATGCTGGCGCCGGCGTTCAAGATCCTGCGCCCGGCCTTGCGCGAGGTGCTGGGAATCGCGCCGGACCAGTTGGACGACACCGTGCGCGAAGTGATGGAAGCGGCCCAGGCCAAGCATGGTTTCGACGACTACGTGTCCTACGTGCAAAAGCACGGGCGGGCGCGGTTTATCGAGATTCATGTGGTGTTGCCGGCGGATTACCCGGTGGATAACGTCGCGACCCTCGACGGGCTGCGCGAAGAGATATCCACAGGGCTCGGCACGCCGGATGCGGCGCGCTGGCTGACGATCAGCTTTACCGGAGATCGCAGGTGGATTGCATAAGGCCCTGGTAACAGGTTGCCAAGTGATACGGCGTGGTCGACGGCATGTCCCGTCGGCTCACGGCGCCCTGAGCATCCAGGCATTCATTCCAGCCTTTTGCATGCAGAAAATGTTGTTGCAGCGCCAGCAATTGGCGTTGCAGCACCGCTTCGCTGTTGGGTCGCAAGGTCAGTGCCCGCAGGTATTCGGCCTGGGCCCAGATACGCTGGGTGCCGTCACGCACCGTACCGTCCAGCGCCAGCATGCCGCTGACCGCACCGCTGAGGTTATCTACACCCTTGAGTTCTGCGTAGGCGAACGCCCGGGTCAGTGACGCATGCAGCGGCGTACCGCGCAGCACGTCCGAAGACTCCAGCAAGAAGAACCATTCGAACTGGTGCCCCGGTTCGAACCAGTTATCCACAGCGCCCAGCGGTTTTTCCATCATCACGCCGTGCTGGCGGTCGATGAAGCGCTGCTGCATGGCCGTCGCCAACGCCAGCAGGGCGGCTTGCACGTTGGCGTCTTCACGCACCGCGAGGGTGGCGAGGAAACCTTCGGCCAGGTGCATCAGCGGGTTTTGCAGTGGGCCGGACTTGAGCGATGACCAGTTGCGCTCCAATACGGCCTCGTACAGACCGTCGCCTGTGGAGAACCGCTCGGCGACCACTTCCAGGGCGGCGTTGAGCACCGACTCCACCAACGGCTCACGCACCTTGGCCCAGTAATGGGCGCAGGCAAAGATGATGAAGGCGTGGGTGTAGAGGTCTTTGCGCTTGTCCAGCGGCTGGCCGGACGGATCGATGCTGTAGAACCAGCCGCCGTGCTCGGCGTCGTGGAAGTGCCGTTGCAGGGAGCGAAACAGTGCCGCTGCGCGTTCTTCAGCAAAGGCCGCGCCGGGCTCGCCGATCAGGCTGGCAAAGAGGTACAACTGCCGGGCGCAGGCCATCGCGCGGTAGCGTTGCGGGGGCAGTGGCTGATGATCGGCGTCCAGCGCCTCATAGGGCAATGCCAGGTCGGCATTCCAGCCCGGGCCTTGCCAGAGCGGCACGATCAGGCTGTGGAAGTGCGTAAGCACGGTGTTCAAGGAGGGTTGGGAAGCGCTGGGCATTGGCTGGCGTCGTCACGGCAGGGGTGTAGGCGCGCATGGTAGCAGAGGGGCAGCCTTGAGTTGTGAGCTGCAAGCTGCAAGTCAGCGCAAATCAGCCTTACTTGCAGCTTGGAGCTTGCGGCTGTTAGCTGGCGAGCAGCCACACCCCCGTCGCCGCCGAAGCCGCCCCCGCAATCCGCACCAACGGCGCCGCCGCAGCCGGCAGGAAGCGTACCACCGCATATCCGGCCGCGTGCAGCACGGCAGTCGCACCGACAAAACCCGCGGCATACGCCCACGGGCTGGACATGTCTGGCAGCTCCAGACCATGCGCCACACCATGGAACAGTGCGAACAAGGCCGTGGCCCCCACCGCCATGAACAACGGCGGACGCACCGCCAGCGCCACCGCCAGGCCCAGGGCCAGCACCGACGCGGCAATCCCGCTTTCCAGCGCCGGCAACGCCAGGCCTTCAAAACCCAGCACGCCGCCAATCAGCATGGTGCCGACAAAGGTGCACGGCAACGCCCAACGCGCGGCGCCTTTTTGTTGGGCGGCCCACAAACCGACCGCGACCATGGCCAGCAAGTGGTCGATGCCCCCCAGAGGATGGCTGATACCGGCCACCAGGCCGTTGTCGCCATGGCCCGGGTGAGCGAAGGCCAGGGCAGGGGCCAGCAGCAGGGCGGCGGCGGTGAAGAGTTTCTTGAGGCTCATGGACAGGTTCCTTATGGGTTGATCAGGCGGCGGTCAGCAGGCCTTGGCGTTCGATGAAGGCGACGATGTCCTCCAGGCCGACACCGGTTTTCTGGTTGCTGAACACAAAGGGTTTGCCGTTGCGCATGCGGGTGGTGTCGCTGTTCATCAGCTCCAGCGACGCGCCGACCAAGGGCGCCAGGTCGATCTTGTTGATCACCAGCAGATCGGACTTGCAGATGCCAGGCCCGCCCTTGCGCGGCAGCTTGTCGCCGGCGGACACGTCGATCACGTAGATGGTCAGGTCCGACAACTCCGGGCTGAAGGTGGCCGAGAGGTTGTCCCCGCCGGACTCCACCAGGATCAGGTCCAGGCCCGGGAAACGACGGTTGAGCTGGTCGACGGCTTCCAGGTTGATCGAGGCGTCTTCGCGGATCGCCGTGTGCGGGCAGCCACCGGTTTCAACGCCGATGATGCGTTCCGGCGCGAGGGCCTGGTTGCGCACCAGGAAGTCAGCGTCCTCGCGGGTGTAGATGTCGTTGGTGACCACTGCCAGGTTGTAGCGATCACGCAGCGCGAGGCACAGGGCCAGGGTCAGGGCCGTCTTGCCGGAGCCCACCGGGCCGCCGATGCCGACACGCAAAGGTTGTGAGTTCATATGCTTCTCCTAGGAACGAAACAGTCGGCTGTATTGGCGCTCGTGGGCCATGCAGGCCAGGGACAGGCCGAACGCGGCGCTGCCGAAATGGTTGGGTTGGATGCGGTTGGCGTCCTGCTGGGCTTGTTGCAGCAACGGCAGCAGTTCACTGGTGAGGCGTTGGGCGGCTTGCTGGCCCAGGGGCAGGGTTTTCATCAGCACAGCCAATTGGTTTTCCAGCCAGCTCCATAGCCAGGCGGCAAGCGCGTCGGCGGGGCTGATGTTCCAGGCGCGGGCGGCCAGGGCCCAGCCCAATGCCAAATGCGGTTCGGCGCACTGTTGAAGAAATAGGCGGGCGGCGTCGTCCAGTTCCGGCAGGCCGTTGAGCAGTTGTTGCAGGGAGTAGCCCATCTGCCGGCTCTCCTGGTACAGCTCGCGGGTCTCACGGCTGGCGCGATGTTCTTCGCACAGCTGGGCCAGGCGCGGCCAATCGGCCTCAAAGGCGGCTTGGCAATGGGCGAGCAGAACGGGTGCCTCGAAACGTGCGAGGTTGAGCAGCAACTGATCGCTGATCCAGCGCCGTGCACTGGCAGCGTCGTTGACGCGACCGTTCTCCACTGCCATTTCCAAACCCTGGGAATAGCTGTAGCCACCAATCGGCAATTGCGGACTGGCCAGACGCAACAGCGCCCAGGCTGGGTTCACAGACGCACGCCGAACTGGTGCAGCTTGGGCGGGTAGTTGAAATCTTCATCGCCATGGCGCGAATGATGATGCCCGCCGCCATAGGCGCCATGTTCCGGCTGGAATGGCGCTTCGAGGGTCTGCGTCTGCGCGCCCAGCTGTTCGAGCATGGCCTTGAGCACATAGTCTTCCAGCAGGCGTAGCCAGCCATCGCCCACTTGCAACGCCACGTGGCGGTTACCCAGGTGATAGGCCGCGCGCGTCAGTTCAAATGCGCTGCTGCAGGTGACGTGCAGCAGTTGTTCAGGCCGGGCGCACACGCGTACGACACGTCCGTCTTCAGCCTGTAGGAATTCGCCATCGTGCAGCGGTGGCTGGCCGCGCTCCAGGAAAAGGCCGACGTCTTCACCGTCAGCACTGAAACAGCGCAGGCGGCTTTTGCTGCGAGCTTCGAAGTTCAGCAGCAACTCGGCGGCCCAGAGGGTTTGGGGGGCGATTCGGCGGTGGATCACCAGCATCAGGAAGCTTCCAGCTATGAGCGATGAAACAGCTAGAGCAAGGGGCTTGCCAACCTCGATGGGGAGTAGGAATTGCCTGTAGGCAAGGAGGGGTGTGCCACTAAACAGGGCGAGGAAGAATGGATGGCGTGCGCCAAAGTGGTGCGCGATGTTGCTTGTTGCACGGGTGATGGGCGTTTTCAGATTTTCCCTACAGGGTATGGGGAATCGGCGTTCATCACCTTTCCTGCGAGATCATTAGGCTGTGCGCCGTGTTTAATTCACTGCGACGTTCATCATGTTCAAGTCTTTTTGTTATCTGGTTATTGTCAGTCTGTCTTTCGCGCTTTCATCGGCTTCCGCCAATCTAAAGACCCACCCGTCCTTCAGCGCTTCGCTGAAACAAGCGTCTATCGAGGATGTGGTCGACCGCGCCCACGAACTGCTGGGTACGCCTTACAAGTGGGGTGGCACCTCGGCGGATCAGGGGTTTGATTGCAGCAGCCTGCTGGTCTATCTGTTCAAGACCGAAGCCAACATTCAGATCCCACGCACCACCGCGGCCATGCAGCGGTCAACGGCCGCGACCATCAAACGCAATGCGCTCAAGCCCGGCGATGCGGTGTTTTTCAAAGCCAACGGGCGCGGCCAGGTCAGCCATGTGGGTCTCTATATAGGCGATGGCAAATTCATTCATTCGCCGCGAACCGGCAAGCGCATCCGTATCGATTCATTGAGCAACGACTACTGGAACAAGAACTACACCACCGCCAAGCGCTTTCACACAGCAGGTTGATGGCTTTATTCGGTACTGCCCAGGCCTTGCCAGTGCTTCAAGCCGATAAAGATAAAGCGCAACTGCTGGGTGATTTTCGCCTGGGGCGTGAGGTGGTCAGGCAGGGCCTGGGCCGGCGGATCGATAATGTCGGGAAGGGTGGCGAACACACTTTTGACGATCAGGTCGGCCATCACATGCAGGCCTTCGGCATCCAGGTGCTGCAGTTTGGGCATGAACGTCAGGTCGGCCGCCAGGTCGCGGGTGATGTCTTCACGTAGCGCCCCGATGGCCTGGCGCACGGCCAGGCAGCCGCCGTATTGCTCGCGGGCCAGGAACAGGAATTGCGAACGGTTGGCCGAGACCACATCGAGAAAGATCCGTACGGAGGCATCGATTATGCCGCCCATCACGAATTCGTTATGGCGCACCAGGCGGATAGTGGCGCGGAAGGTCTGGCCGACTTCACTCACCAACACAAGCCCCAGCTGGTCCATGTCGGCAAAATGCCGGTAGAACCCGGTGGGCACGATACCGGCCGTCTTCGCCACTTCGCGCAGGCTCAGGCTGCCAAACCCACGGCCACACTCCATCAGATGGCGGGCTGCGTCCATCAGGGCTAGGCGGGTCTGTTGCTTCTGTTCGGCGCGGGGCAGCATGGGCGGACGGGCTTTGTCGGCAAGTACAGCGACGCACTCTAGCAAAACAGGTCTGTTGGCGTCGAACTTGGCAGGGGAAGGGCGTGATGCGATCTACAGGAAAGCAAAAGCCCGATCGGCAGATCGGGCTTTTTTCTCGGCCACCACGGGGTTAGCTCTGTGCTTGATGCAGTTCTTGCAGACGGTCAGCACCGCCTTCAGCAACGCCTTCGGTGTAGGCACGTTTGTTGGCTTGTTCAGCGCCGCCTTCGACCAGACCTTTCTGTTCCAGGCGATCACGACCACCTTCGGCAACAGCGTTGCGTTCCAGCAGGCGATCAGCACCACCTTCAACCAGGCCTTTTTGTTCCAGGCGGTTGCGGCCGTTTTCGGTCAGGCCTTCGGTGTAAGCGCGTTTGTTGGCTTGTTCCGAACCATTTTCAGCCACAGCGCCTTTGGCGTAGTCACGGTTCTCTTCTTCTTGCGAACCGCTGCGAGCGATGGTCTGGCTGAAAGGAACGGCGTCAGCTTTGACTTGTGGGGTGGCCTGTTCGGCGGCTGGCAGGGCAAAGGCACTGGAAGCCAGGATGGATAACAGGGCGGTAGCGAGTAATTGGCGTTTCATGATGGGTTGCTCCTTGGGAGGGCGATAAAGTGGGTACAGGGCTAATGCTACTCTCGATAAGTCGATATAAAAGTTCATAAACACAATGGTAATAATCAACAGAATTGATTGTTCTAGGCGGAGGCTCTAGAACGGGCCTCTCAAGCACGCGGTTTTGCACCGGTGTGGGTATTTTCGACACGCGCGCGGGTAACAATGGTGCGCAGTTGTAGGGGAAATCTGTCGAAGTGGTCAGAAATTGAGGTTTTTCCAGGCAAATCGGGGATCGGGTTAAACCCCCAGGCGGTTTGCCAGTCGTAGTTCTATAAGCTGTCCTTAAAGGCTGTCACCCAGCCAGTCGTATTCAGGAGTCCTGTGCAATGACGCGCACTCGTAAAATCGTCGCTTGGAGCTGCGCCAGCTTCGTTGTGTTAATCGCCGTAGTGGTGTTGGTCCTGGTGTTCTTTGACTGGAACCGCATCAAGCCACCCCTCAATGCCAAGGTCTCCGAAGAATTGCATCGACCCTTTGCCATCAACGGCAACCTGGCGGTGGTGTGGGCGCGTGAGCGCGATGAAGGCGGCTGGCGCGCCTGGGTGCCGTGGCCCCATGTGATTGCCGAAGACCTGACCCTGGGCAACCCGGACTGGTCGAAAACCCCGCAAATGGTCACCCTCAAGAAGGTCGAACTGCGCATTTCGCCCCTGGCATTGCTGGTGCAGCGGGTGGTGATCCCGCGTATCGACCTCACCGAGCCGAGCGCGCAGTTGCGGCGCCTGGCCGATGGCCGCGCCAACTGGACTTTCAAGTTCGACCCCAAGGACCCGAACGCCGAGCCTTCCAACTGGGTGGTGGACATTGGTGCCATCGGCTTCGACAAAGGCCATGTGACCCTCGACGACCAGACCCTCAAGACCCAACTGGATGTGATCATCGACCCGCTGGGCAAACCGATCCCGTTCGGCGAAGTTGTCGGCGACGCCGATGCCAAGAAGGCCCTGGAAAAAGGCTCCGCGCCCCAGGACTATGCGTTCGGCCTCAAGGTCAAAGGCCAGTACCACGGCCAGAAACTCGACGGCAGCGGCAAGATCGGCGGACTGCTGGCCTTGCAGGACGCGGCCAAGCCGTTCCCGCTGCAAGCCCAGGTCAAGATTGCCGACACCAGCATCGCCCTGGCCGGCACGCTGACCGATCCGCTGAACCTCGGCGCGCTCGATTTGCGCCTGAAGCTCGCCGGTTCCAGCCTGGGCAATCTCTACCCGTTGACCGGCGTGACCCTGCCGGATTCGCCGGCCTATTCCACCGACGGTCACCTTATCGCCAAGCTGCACGAAGCCAGCGGCGCTTCGTTTCGCTATGAAAACTTCAACGGCAAGATCGGCAACAGCGATATCCACGGCAGCCTCGCCTACGTCGCCAGCCAGCCACGGCCCAAGCTCAGCGGCGCGCTGGTGTCCAACCAATTGCTGATGACCGACCTCGCTCCGCTGATCGGCGCCGACTCCAACGCCAAGCAAAAAGCCCGTGGCGGCGACAGCAAGCAGCCAGCGACCAAAGTGCTGCCGGTGGAAGAGTTCCGCACCGAGCGCTGGCGTGTCATGGACGCCGATGTGGAGTTCACCGGCAAGCGCATCGTGCACAGTGCCGATCTGCCATTTACCGACCTCTACACCCACCTGGTCCTGAATGACGGCGAGCTGAGCCTTGAGCCCCTGCGTTTTGGTGTGGCCGGCGGCAAACTGGATGCGCAGATCCGCCTCAACGGCCGCATCACGCCAATGGAAGGTCGCGCCAAACTCACCGCGCGCAACTTCAAGCTCAAGCAGCTGTTCCCAACCTTCGAACCGATGAAAACCAGCTTTGGTGAACTCAACGGTGATGCCGACATTGCCGGACGCGGCAACTCCGTGGCAGCCCTGTTGGGCAGTTCCAACGGTGACCTGAAGATGCTGATCAACGACGGCGCCATCAGCCGCAGCCTGATGGAAATCGCCGGGCTCAACGTGGGTAACTACGTGGTAGGCCGCTTGTTTGGTGACAAGGAAGTGAAGATCAACTGCGCGGCGGCGGACTTCGGCATCAAGACGGGCCTGGCGACCACGCGCTTGTTTGTGTTCGATACTGAGAACGCCATCATCTACATCGATGGCACCGCGAATATGGCCACCGAGCAACTGGACCTTACCATTACCCCGGAATCGAAAGGCTTTCGCCTGTTCTCCCTGCGTTCACCGCTGTACGTCAACGGGCCGTTCATCAAGCCCAACGCGGGTGTGAAAGCCATTCCACTGGCGTTGCGGGGGGCGGGCATGGTGGCGCTGGGTGTGATCGCCGGGCCGGCGGCCGGGTTGCTGGCGTTGGTCGCGCCGAGTGGTGGTGAACCGAATGAGTGTGCACCGTTGCTGCAACAGATGAAGGAAGGCAAGGCGCCGAAAACAGTAAAGGGCTAGCCTCCTGCGGGGATGAAGATCGCGTCCGATGTGCAGGGGATGCCAATTTGAAGGAAAGGATCCTGCTTGTAAGGCGTGCCGTCTGCATTGATTGAATAGAACGCTTCATGTAGATACTGCTTGCCGTCCAAGACGAAGCAACGGAAAGAGACATGGGTGGGGAATGCGTTTTTGAGTTGGGCGAGCGTCACACCGCGGCCTATCCAAGTGTTGAACATCGGCTCAATGTACATCACGGATTTTCTCAGTCTGACGATATCATTGAAATAGTTGACATCCGTTTGGCCGGAGCAAGTCCCGTGTTTCTTCCACTCGTATCTAAACATTCCCTGCGGGGCCGCGGTGACCAACTGGGCGATCGCGGGAGTGTTGGAAATCTGTTCCAGTGTGTTGTCGCTGATATCACACGCTGTGGTTGATTGACAGCTGGGAGCCGTGTTGCAAGAGGCAGGGTGGCGATTGGTTTTCTGCCCGACACTGTTGTTATAGGGCCAGATGCCGTGGGTCAGAAACGTTTGCGGTGGTTTAGTGCACCCTGTCGTTTCAGGCTTTAGCTTGCAGAAACTTGGCTGCCAGGTCACTGCGTAGACCAGGTATTTGAAGCCCTCGCTGCTTGGGGTGATTTCCTCATTTGCATCCAAGGCCTGAGCACCCTGACTGATGAAGAAAGCTGCGAGGGCTGCAGGAATGAACATGGTTTTGTTCATTTGCCGATACTCCATATTCAGTTGCTTGACGGTATTGTCAGTGACTGCTGGACGTATCAAATAGCCCTGTTTTCGACAAGATGTCTACTGTCAACACTAACAGGTAGACGCAGGTTTTCTCTTGCAGTGATTGCGGACAAAGTAAGCCCCAAGTGTGAGCGGCCGCTCCCTTTGGGGCTTTACTGGAGGCAGTTGTCGATGCCGGTCTAAAGGCTTTCTAAAATATCCGCCATATCGTCCGCATGCTCTTCTTCCTGAGCCAGGATCTCTTCAAACAGACGACGCGTAGTCGGGTCTTTATCGCCAATGTACTGGATGATCTCGCGGTAGCTGTCTACCGCAATCCGCTCGGCGACCAGGTCTTCGTAGACCATTTCCTTGAGGTCCTTGCCGGCCACGTATTGGGCGTGGGAGTTCTTGGTCAGCAGGTCCGGGTTGAACTCCGGCTCACCGCCCAGCTGCACGATGCGCTCGGCGAGTTTGTCCGCGTGTTCGGCTTCCTGGGTGGCGTGTTCGAGGAACTCGTCGGCGGCGACGGACGCCTTGATACCGCTGGCCATGAAGTAGTGGCGCTTGTAGCGCAGCACGCAGACCAACTCGGTGGCCAGCGATGCGTTGAGCAGGCGGATGATTTCTTCGCGGTCGGCGTCATAACCTTCGGTCACTGCACCGTTTTCGACGTTCTGGCGGGCGCGGCTGCGCAGGGTCGCAACGTCAGTCAAGTTTGCTTCGGTCATCTCAATCTCCTGGTACTAATCCGGTTTTGCGCCACGCTCTGCCGGCGTGATCGCTCCAAGTTGTGAGTCCCGCGTCACGCAAAAAGTTTTATCGGATTTATGTCATCACCTCGTCGCGGGACTGGGCTAGCCTCTGGTGGTCTTTCCTGATCAAGGACGTTCGGCCCATGCCGCAGTCGTTAGCCACGCGTTACCCCTTGGTGCTGGTCCCCGGCATGCTCGGGTTTGTGCGCCTGGGGTGGTTTCCCTATTGGTACGGCATCGTCCCGGCGCTACAGGCAGGCGGCGCGCAGGTATTTCCCGTGCAGGTGGCGCCGCTGGACTCCAGCGAGGTGCGTGGCGAGCAATTGCTGCTGCAGATCGAGCGCATTCGCCGTGAAATGGGGGCCGACAAGGTCAACCTGATCGGCCACAGCCAGGGCTCGCTCACTGCGCGGTATGCAGCGGCCAAGCGCCCGGAGTGGGTGGCGTCGGTGACATCGGTGGCCGGGCCCAACCATGGCTCGGAACTGGCGGACCACATTCATCTCAATTACCCCGTGGATGGCGTGAAGGGCCGAATCATGAGCGCGCTGTTTCACCTGGTTGCCTGGGTGATGGGCGTGCTGGAAACCGGCTATCGCGGGCCACGCTTCAAGGCGGACTTGCAGGCCTCCCATCATTCCCTGACCAGTGCGGGTGTGGCGCTGTTCAATCAGTGCTATCCACAGGGGCTGCCGCCGACATGGGGCGGGCAGGGGCCCGAAGAGGTCAACGGCGTGCGGTATTACTCATGGTCCGGCACCTTGCAGCCGGGCATCACCGACCGGGGTCGCAACCTGTTCGACGGTACGCATCGCAGTTGCCGCCTGTTCGCCCGCAGCTTTGTACGCGAAAAGGGCCAGTGCGACGGCATGGTCGGACGCTACAGCTCACACCTGGGGAGGGTGATCGGCGATGACTACGCCTTGGATCACTTCGATATCGTCAACCAATCCCTGGGCCTGGTGGGCAAGGGCGCCGAGCCGATTCGACTGTTCGTCGAGCATGCCCGACGCTTGAAGGAGGCCGGGGTTTAACGCACCGGCGTGGTCCAACGCTCCGACATAATCACCCCGCCCAAGGTCAGCAAGCCGCCCACCAGGTGGTACAGCGCCAATTCTTCCTTCAGCACCACGGCCGCAATCAACGCGGTGATCAACGGCAGCAGGTTGAAAAACAACGTCGTGCGGCTCGGGCCCAAGGTCTTTACCGAATGCATCCACGCCAGCGGCGTGACCATCGAGGCCAACAGGCACGCATACAGCACCAGCGGAATGTTCGCCCAACCCAAGCCGGCCTTCGCCGAGAACAGGAACAGCGGAAACAGCACCACCACCGCCACCAGCACCTGCAGATACAGCAACACCAACGGCGGCAGGCGCAGCTGCCATTTCTTCAACAGGGTGCTGTAGACCGCGTAGGCCAGGGTCGCGACCAGCATCATGCCGTCGCCCAGGTTGACCCCGTGTTGCAGCAGTGCGTCGAGGCTACCGGCGGAGACCACCACCACCACGCCGGCGAATGACAGCACGGCACCAGTCATCGCGCCGTAGGTGAGGCGTTGGCCGAGGCTGATGATCGCTGCTGTGAGTGCCATCAATGGCATCAACGATAGGATGATGCCCATGTTGGTCGCCGTGGTCAGCGACGCGGCGTAGTACGCCAGGCTCTGGTACACCGCCATGCCTAGCACGCCGAGGATGAACACCTTGCCCAGGTTCGGACGGATCAACGCCCAGTTGGCGATCACCGGCTTGATCATGAACGGCGTGAACAGCAGCGCCGCCAGCAACCAGCGGTAAAAGCCGATTTCCGCCGGGAACAGTGCGCCCACGGCCAGCTTGTTGACGACGGTGTTGCCGGCCCAGATGAAAATGGCCAGCAAGGGATACGCGTATTGCATCGAAAGAAACCCAGTGTGTTGATGAGGCAGGATTATCCATTGTCTGGATCGAAGCCTATACTGCGATCCAGACAAACCACCTCTGTATCCAGACAATATGGCCAAGCACAACGTACGCCTTGCGGATTTCCCCCAGCTGCCGAGCCCGGTGTACTTCCGTTATTCGGATTTCGCCCCCGACACCGAGTGCACCCCGCACCAGCACTTCTGGGGTTCGCTGGATTACTCGGCCAGCGGCGTGATGCGCATGGAGGTGGCCGGCAACCGCTTCATGTCGCCGCCGCAATACGCGGTGTGGGTGCCGCCGCATACGCAGCACAGTTCCTACAACGCCGAGGCGATCGTCTATCACTCGGTCGGGTTGGCGCCGGAACTCTGTGAGCAGTTGCCCCAGCAGCCGTGCACCCTGGCGATCAGCGATATCCTCAAGGCCATCCTCAGCGATTTCGCCGGGCGTGATGTGAACATGCCGCAGACCGAGTCCGATATCCGCCTGGCCCAGGTGCTGGTGGACCAGCTCAAGCAGGCGCCGATCCACGAATGCTTTTTGCCTTACGCCCGTCACCCCGGCTTGCTTGGCGTACTCGAAGGCATGCAGGCCGACCCTGCCGATAACCGGCCCCTGGCGCACTGGGCCGAGCAAGTCCACGTGAGCGAACGCACCCTGGCGCGCCTGTTTGTGCGGGAGCTGGGCATGAGCTTCGGCGAATGGCGTCAACGCCTGCGCTACCTGGCGGCCATCGAAGCCCTCGACAGCCCGCGCAGCGTGCAACATGTGGCATTTGACCTGGGCTACAGCACCGCGTCAGCCTTTATCGCCATGTTCCAGCGCCAGGCGGGCTGCACGCCGGAGCAGTACCGACGGACGCATATCCGTAGCCGGTGAAGTTGTAACAGGCTTTGACTACACTGCTGGGTAGGCCGTGCCGCCCGGCACGGTAACAGGGAGAAAACTCCATGAAGATGCTGCGAATTCCGCTGTTGATGATGGGCCTGCTGCTGTGTTCCCAGGGTTTTGCCGCCACTGCCCAGCAAAACAAAATGACCACCTGCAATGCCGAAGCGACCACCAAGACGCTCAAGGGTGATGACCGCAAGGCCTTCATGAAGACCTGTCTGTCGGCCCCGGCGGCCAATGACGCCAAGACCCTGACGCCGCAGCAGCAGAAGATGAAGGATTGCAATGCCTCAGCGAAAACCAAGGCGCTGACCGGCGATGCGCGCAAAACCTTCATGAGCACTTGCCTCAAAGGCTGATCACACAGGTGGGAGCAGGCAGCCTGTTCCCACACTTGATCGCATTCACCACTGACCCACTCGCTTGATTCTCTCAAGGCTGGCAGACTGCCCATCCTTTAACGCCGTTCGTTTTGAGGCTGTATGCCAACGTTTTCTCAGCGTCACGTGATATTGCTGGCCAGCTACATCATCATTTTCGGCGGACTGCTGCTGGTACTGCCGCTCAAATTACTGCCCAGCCTGCTGGCCGGTCTGTTGGTGTTCGAGCTGGTCAACATGCTCACTCCCCAACTGCAACAGCTGATCGAAGGCCGGCGCGCGCGCTGGCTGGCGGTGGCCTTGCTCGGCACCTTGATCGTCAGTGTGCTGACTTTGATCTTCGCCGGTGCCATCAGCTTCCTGCTCCATGAAGCGGAAAACCCTGGCGCTTCCCTGGACAAATTCATGGGGGTGGTCGACCGCGCGCGCGGCCAGTTGCCGCCGTTCCTCGACGCTTACTTGCCTGCCAGTGCCGCCGAGTTCCGCGTGGCTATCGGCGACTGGCTAAGCAAGCACCTGAGCGAACTGCAGCTTGTGGGTAAGGACGCCGCCCACATGTTCGTCACCCTGCTGATCGGCATGGTGCTCGGTGCGATCATCGCCCTGCAGCGCGTGCCCGACCTGACCAAACGCAAACCCCTGGCCGCCGCGCTGTTCGACCGCCTGCACCTGCTGGTCCAGGCCTTTCGCAATATCGTCTTCGCACAGATCAAGATCGCCGCGCTCAACACCGCCTTCACCGCCGTGTTCCTCGCCGTTGTGTTGCCGCTGTGCGGGATTCACCTGCCGCTGACCAAAACCCTGATCGTTCTGACCTTCCTGCTCGGTCTGCTGCCGGTCATCGGCAACCTGATGTCCAACACGCTGATCACCATCGTCGCGCTGTCGCTGTCGATCTGGGTGGCGGTGGCGGCGTTGGGCTATCTGATCGTGATCCACAAGATCGAATACTTCCTCAATGCGCGCATTGTGGGCGGCCAGATCAGTGCCAAGTCGTGGGAGTTGTTGTTGGCGATGTTGGTGTTTGAGGCTGCGTTTGGCTTGCCGGGAGTGGTGGCGGGGCCGATTTATTACGCGTATCTCAAAAGTGAGCTGAAGCTCGGCGGGATGGTTTGACGCGATAACGCAAGTGCTTTGGCTTCACAAACTTTAAAGGGACTTAGAGGGAAACCCGCAGTGAGCGACAATATCTATGCGCCGCCAACGGCGCAGTTGAGCGATACGGTTAAGACGTCGCCTGAGTTTTACGTCATTTCCAAAAAGAAGCTGCTGATTCTCAGCGTGCTCAGTTTTGGGCTGTACACCTATATCTGGTCGTATAAAAACTGGCGCTTGTACAAGGATTTCCACCAGTTGGATATCAGGCCTTTGGCGCGGGCCATTTTCTTCATCTTCTTCATGCATCAGTTGTATCGCCGGGCTGATGATCGGGTAGCCCGTAGCGGTCGGAAATTCGATTTTGACTTCGAGCAGTGGGCGACCGTGTTCGTGGTGGTCACCGTAGGGTCACGGGTTTTCGAGATGGCCGCGAACCGGATCGACAGCTGGTTGGCCTACAAACCCCTGGTCATCCTGGCAGTGCCGCTGTGTGCCTACATCCTCCAGCAAGCCCAGGGCCTGATCAATTTTGCAGCGGACGACCCGGAAGGCATGAGCAATAACCGTTTCACGCTATGGAACTACCTGGTGATCGTGCCGGGTGTGGTCATGTGGTGCCTGACAGGGCTTGGGCTTTGGGCCATCTACCACCCTTAGGCACCACTCTAAAAAGGACTGCGCCATCACTACGGATTTGAAACTTGCGTTTTGCGCCATGGCGTTTAGAAAGTAGTGTGCCGAACTGAGTCTTTGTGGTGAGCGGGCTTGCCCCGCGCTGGGCTGCGTAGCAGCCCCAAAACCTGCAGGCAAGGAGTGCCAGATACGCTGCATTTCTCTTTACTGGGGCTGCTGCGCAGCCCAGCGCGGGGCAAGCGCGCTCACTACAGGAAGCTCGCTCAGCATTCGACAGATCAGTGCCCGTAGCGCTTGCTGGCCTCAATTGCCAGACCACTGCCGATACTGCCAAAGATATTGCCTTCCACATGCCGCGCATTCGGCAGCATCGCCGAAATGCTGTGGCGCAGCGCCGGGATCCCGCTGGAACCGCCGGTAAAGAACACCGTGTCCACCTGCGCCACGCTCACCGTAGCGTCGTTGAACAGTTGCGTCACGCTACCGCGCACACGCTCCAGCAAGGCGTCAATGGACGACTCGAACAACGCCCGGCTCAGGTCCACACTCAGGCCGGCTTCGATACGGTCCAGCGCCACGTGGCGGCTGTCTTCGTGGGTCAGCTGGATCTTGGTTTCTTCCACTTCCATGGCCAACCAATGCCCGGCGCGCTGTTCGATCAACTTGAACAGGCGGTCGATGCCACCGGTGTCTTCGATGTCGTAGCGCATGCTGCCCAGGGCCAGCTGGGATTTTTGCGAGTACACCGAGTTGATGGTGTGCCAGGTGGCCAAGTTCATGTGGTGGCTGGTGGGCATGTAGGCGCCACTCTTCATGCGGCTGCCGTAGCCGAACAGCGGCATCATGCCGTTGAGCGAGAGCTGCTTGTCGAAGTCGGTACCGCCGATGTGCACGCCGCCGGTGGCGAGGATGTCGCTCTGGCGGTTGTCGTTGTGACGACGGTCCGGCGACAGGCGCACCAGGGAGAAGTCAGACGTACCACCGCCGATATCGACGATCAGTACCAGCTCTTCTTTCTGGATGGTGGATTCGTAGTCAAACGCAGCCGCAATCGGCTCGTACTGGAACGAAATGTCCTTGAAGCCGATCTTGCGCGCCACGTCCACCAGGGTGTTCTCGGCTTCCTGGTCAGCCATCGGGTCGTCATCGACGAAAAACACCGGGCGGCCCAGCACCACTTCTTCGAACTCACGGCCGGCGTTGGCTTCGGCGCGGCTCTTGAGCTGGCCGATAAACAGCGCCAGCAGGTCGGTGAACGGCATCGCCGTGCCGAGCACGCTGGTGTCGTGCTTGATCAGCTTGGAACCCAGCAGGCTCTTGAGCGAGCGCATCAGCCGGCCTTCGTAGTTTTCCAGGTACTCGTGCAGCGCCAGGCGACCGTACACCGGGCGACGTTCCTCGAAGTTGAAGAACACCACCGACGGCAGGGTGATCTTGTCGTCCTCCAGCGCAATAAGCGTCTCCTCGCCGGGGCGGATCCAGCCGACGGTGGAGTTGGACGTGCCAAAGTCGATGCCGCAGGCACGGGCTGGGGATGAGTTTTCCATGACAATCAGGTTCCGGTTGAAAAACGGCCGCGCAGTGTATGCCAGTCGAGGGCGGATGCGTAGGCCGACCATCTGTTAAATCTTCCTTGAAACCTGGCGATTCGCCCCCACATCTGCTGCATACGGCAAGTGCCGATAACACTTTGACGCACCCCCAGGCCACAAGACTCAACAGGTGCAATGCAGCGCACGTTGTGCCCCGGGCTGTGCGATCTCGATTAAGGATGGTGAACCGCCGATGGATTTCAAAGACTACTACAAGATATTGGGCGTAGAGCCGACGGCCGACGACAAGGAAATCAAGGCGGCCTATCGCAAGCTCGCGCGTAAATATCACCCGGATGTCAGCAAGGAAAAAGACGCCGAAGCCAAGTTCAAGGACGCGTCCGAAGCCTATGAGGCGCTGAAAAGCGCCGACAAACGCGCCGAATACGACGAACTGCGCAAATACGGCCAGCATGGCCAGCCGTTCCAAGGGCCACCGGGCTGGCAGAGCCGTGGCGGTTTTGGTGGCGGCGGTGGCGGTGAGGACTTCTCGGACTTCTTCAGCTCGATCTTCGGCTCCCGTGGCGATGCTTTCGGTGGCGGCCAGCGTCGTCCTGCCGGGCGCAAGGGCCAGGACGTGGAGATGCAACTGACCGTGTCCCTTGAAGAGACGCTGTCCACCGAGTCCAAGCAGATCAGCTTCCAGGTGCCGCAATATGACGCCTCGGGCCGACATGTGAGCAACACCACCAAGAGCCTGAACGTGAAAATCCCGGCCGGCGTGGCCGACGGCGAGCGTATTCGCCTCAAGGCGCAGGGCGCACCGGGGATCGGTGGCGGGGCCAATGGCGACCTGTACCTGATCATCAAGTTTGCGCCGCATTCGAAGTTCGAAGTCGAAGGCGAAAACCTGGTGATCACCTTGCCGCTGGCACCGTGGGAACTGGCGCTGGGCGCCGAAGTGGCCGTGCCGACCCTGACCGGCAAGATCAACCTCAAGGTGCCTGCCGGCAGCCAGAACGGCCAGCGGATGCGCGCCAAGGGTCATGGTTTGCTGAACAAGGCCGGGGAACGAGGGTTCCTGTACATCCAGCTCAAGGCCGTGATGCCCAAACAGGCGGATGACGAGACCATCGCCCTGTGGCAGGAACTGGCGAAAAAGGCCGCGTTCAACCCTCGGGAAAACTTCTGAAAAATAGCCGCCGCGCGCTAACGGTCTAGCGCTGCGGCCTTCGTCGGTCATGCTGCAACTGCCCGGCAGGTACACCAGCAGCAAGCCCGCCCTGGTGGCCAGCCACAGGCGCGGGCGCAAAAACCTGAACGACATTGAGGCCCACCTGGGGGCGATCTAGGACATCAGAGCGTTTGCCGAACCACGGCTCAAAGCGGCGATCCAGCAGCAGTTCAGCCTGGACCTGGATGTCAACAACGTCTATTTCGCGCGCAAGTACGGCTTCAAAAGCCGCGATGACCTGTATGGATTTTTGGTCTTTGAGCAAACGCGCGATTCAGCCCTCAGTTACCGTTATCGCGGCTTGTTGTTGCTGGGCACCTTGACGGGGCGCCTGATGGGTTGGCTTCCCGGCAAGGCCCTGACGCCATGGGCGCCAGGGTTGTTGGCTCAGAACAGGAAATAACGCTGGGCCATCGGCAACACCTCGGCCGGTTCACACCACAGCAACACGCCATCGGCCTTAACCTGGTACGTCTGTGGGTCCACCTCGATATCCGGCAGGTAATCGTTGTGGATCAAGTCGGTTTTCTGCACGTTGCGGCAGCCCTTGACCACCGCTATCTGCTTTTTCAACCCCAGTGTTTCGGGCAAACCGGCGTCCTGGGCGGCCTGGCTGATAAAGGTCAGGCTGGTGGCGTGCAGCGAGCTGCCGAAGCTGGCGAACATCGGGCGGTAGTGCACTGGCTGCGGCGTGGGGATCGAGGCGTTGGCATCACCCATCAGGCTGGAAGCAATCGCGCCGCCCTTGAGGATCAAGGTCGGTTTGATGCCGAAAAATGCCGGGCGCCACAGCACCAGGTCGGCCCACTTGCCCACCTCAATGGAACCGACGATGTGGCTGACGCCGTGGGTGATCGCCGGGTTGATGGTGTACTTGGCGATGTAGCGTTTGGCGCGGAAATTGTCATTGCCGGGGCCGTCGCCGGGCAGTGGGCCGCGCTGTTTTTTCATCTTGTCGGCGGTCTGCCAGGTGCGTGTGATCACCTCGCCCACGCGGCCCATGGCCTGGCTGTCGGAGCTGATCATCGAGAACGCGCCGAGGTCGTGCAGGATGTCTTCGGCGGCGATGGTCTCGCGGCGGATGCGGCTTTCGGCGAAGGCGACGTCTTCGGCAATGCTCGGGTCGAGGTGATGGCAGACCATCAGCATGTCGAGGTGTTCGTCGATGGTGTTGCGCGTGAACGGCCGCGTCGGGTTGGTGGAGCTGGGCAGTACGTTGGCGAAGCCGCAGGCCTTGATGATGTCCGGCGCGTGGCCGCCACCGGCACCTTCGGTGTGGTAGGTGTGGATGGTGCGGCCCTTGAGGGCAGCGAGGGTGGTTTCGACGAAGCCGGATTCGTTGAGGGTGTCGCTGTGGATCGCCACCTGCACGTCGTATTCATCGGCAACGCTCAGGCAGTTGTCGATGCTCGCCGGGGTGGTGCCCCAGTCTTCATGCAGCTTCAAACCGATGGCGCCGGCCTTGACCTGTTCGATCAACGGCTCCGGCAAACTGGCGTTGCCCTTGCCGGTAAAGCCGATGTTCATCGGGAACGAATCGCTGGCCTGGAGCATGCGCGCCAGGTGCCATGGGCCCGAGGTGCAGGTGGTCGCGTTGGTACCGGTGGCAGGCCCCGTGCCGCCGCCGATCATGGTGGTGACGCCGCTGGTCAGCGCTTCTTCGATCTGCTGCGGGCAGATGAAATGCACGTGGCTGTCGATGCCGCCGGCGGTGAGGATCATGCCTTCGCCGGCAATCACCTCGGTGCTAGCGCCGATGGCCATGGTCACGCCGGGTTGGATGTCCGGGTTGCCGGCCTTGCCGATGGCGTGGATGCGACCGTTCTTCAGGCCGACGTCGGCCTTGACGATGCCCCAGTGGTCGATGATCAGCGCGTTGGTGATCAGGGTGTCGACCACTTCATGGGCGAGCAATTGGCTCTGGCCCTGGCCGTCGCGGATGACTTTGCCGCCGCCGAATTTCACTTCTTCGCCATAGACGGTGAAGTCCTGTTCGACTTCGACGAACAACTCGGTGTCGGCCAGGCGGACCTTGTCACCGACGGTGGGGCCGTACATGTCGGCGTAGGCTTGTCTGGAAATTTTCATGTGTATGTCCTCAAGTTATTCCAGATTGCCCATGATGCGTCCGGCAAACCCGAACACTCGGCGCCCGCCACTCAAATCCACCAACTCCACCTCCCGACTCTGCCCTGGCTCAAACCGCACCGCCGTCCCCGCCGGAATGTTCAACCGCATGCCGCGACTTGCCGCACGATCAAACGTCAGCGCGTCATTGGTCTCGAAAAAATGATAATGCGAACCCACCTGGATCGGCCGGTCGCCACTGTTGGCCACGCTCAGGCTGATCGTGCGGCGGCCAACGTTGAGTTCGATATCGCCAGGCTGGATCTGATATTCACCAGGAATCATGCAGGTTGCCCCAGGGTCTTGAAGTAGATGGCGGTCGGGCTGTAGCGCCCGTCCGGGCTTTGGCAGTAGTCGGGCAGTTCACCGATCTTGGTGTAGCGCAGCGACTGGTAGAAGGCTTCGGCGGGGGAGCCGGCCTCGGTGTCCAGGTACAGCAGGCCGCGCTTGTGCTGGCGCGCGGCGAGTTCCAGGGTGCTCATCAATTGCTGGCCGAGGCCATGGCGGCGCGCGCTGCTGTGCACCAACAGCTTTTGCACCTCGGCGCGGTTGAGGCCGTTGGCTTTCTGGCACAGCGCCAATTGCACGCTGGCAATCACCTGTTCATCACGCACCACCACCCACAGCAACAGGCTGGTGTCTTCGATGCTCGCCTGCACGCTGCGCAGATACTCGCGGGCCTGGGCCTCGTCGAAGTCGGCCATGAAGCCGACGGACGCGCCATGCCTGACCGCGTCCAGCAACAGCTCGATCAAGCCCAGGCGATAGTGGGCAAAACTTTCCGCATTGACTCGACGCAGTTGCGCGGCGTTCATCGACGTCACTCCTTGGGCGGTTCGGCGCCCGGGTTCAAGGCCAGTTGCATGAAGGTCAGGTCCAGCCAGCGGCCGAACTTGATGCCCACTTGGGGCATCTGCCCGGTGGTGATGAAGCCCTGGCGCTCATGCAGGCGGATCGAAGCCTGGTTGCCGCTCTCGATGGCGGCGACCATCACGTGTTTGCCGCACGCGCGTGCACGTTCGATCAGCGCCGCCATCAGCAACGGACCGAGGCCCTTGCCGCGTTGGTCGCTGCGCACATACACCGAATGCTCGACGCTGTAGCGGAAACCTTCGAACGGCCGCCAGTCACCGAAAGAGGCATAACCGGTGACTTCAGCGTTTTCCACCGAGACCAGGATCGGGTAACCCTGGGCATGCCGCGCACTGAACCAGGCCTGGCGGTTGCCCAGGTCCACCGGTTGTTCGTTCCAGATCGCCGTGGTGTTGAGGACCGCGTCGTTGTAGATATCGCGGATCGCCGGCAGATCATTTTGGGTTGCGTCACGAATCATCATCAGGCCTCACGCAATCGGCTGGTGCACGGTGACCAGCTTGGTGCCGTCGGGGAAAGTGGCTTCCACCTGGATATCCGGGATCATTTCCGGGATGCCTTCCATCACTTGTTCGCGGCTGAGCAGGGTGGTGCCAAAGTGCATCAGGTCAGCCACGGTGCGGCCATCGCGGGCGCCTTCCATCAGGGCGGCGGAGATGTAGGCGATGGTTTCCGGGTAGTTGAGCTTCACGCCGCGCGCGAGACGGCGCTCTGCCACCAAGCCTGCGGTGAAGATCAGCAGTTTGTCTTTTTCCCGTGGGGTCAGGTCCATGGTTCAGGTACTCCAGATTCGGGGGGGGACGGCTTCACGGCCCAGCACGGCGGGGCGTAACAGGCGCCATAAATCGATCAGCCAGGCGCGGGCATGCAGCGCTTCGCTGGCCAGGCAGCGGGCGACCAGCAGGCCCGGCAATTGGGTCAGGTCACCGCGCACTGCGTGGGGCAGGGCGCGGCAGGTGTCGAGTAATTCAGGGTCGATATCGGCCGTCAGCAGCAACGTGGCAAACACGGGTTGCCCGTCCAGCCCGATGGGCGAATCGAGCAAACCGTCGGCGCCGACAATGCGCTGGCGTTCATGCCAGAGCAACTGACCGTCGCGGCGGATATCGAGGTGTGATTGAAAGTGGCCAAGCTCAAAACGCTCGCCGCTGGCCGGGCGGCCGAGGGCGACCACATCCCAGTAGAACAAGCGCGCATCGCCTTGCAGTTCGATGCGCGTGGTGAGTTCGGCCTGGGCGGCGCTGAACACGATGGTTTCCTGGGGCAGCCATTCCAGCGTAGCGCCGGCTTCCACGGTGAGGTCCAACTGCTGAAACGCAGGGCCCTTGGCGCGATACCATTTGGCTGCGCCAGGGCTGGTCAACTGGGCCCAGGCGCCTGCACCGACGTGGGCGCTGATGTCCAGGCGATCACCCCCGGCAATGCCTCCGGGCGGGTGCACGATGATGTGCTGGCACACCTCGGGGCCTTCGGCGTACAGGTGTTTTTGCACGCGCAACGGGCCGAGGTGGCGGCGCATCACCGGCCGCGTGGTGTCGCCGAAACGCGCGTAGCCGAGTTCCAGCTCGGCGTGCCAGCTGGGGGTGAACAGGGCAGGAGTAACGGGCAGGTTCATGGCAAAGAGCTTATCGTTAGGAGGCTACAGATTAGATGGTTACCAGGCCGCGCACACCCTCACTTTCCATATTTTCACCTCGGCCCTGCTGCACGATTTCACCACGGGACATCACCAGGTATTGGTCGGCCAACTCGGCGGCAAAGTCGTAGAACTGCTCCACCAGCAGGATCGCCATATCGCCGCGCTCCGCCAGTTTCTTGATCACCGCGCCAATCTCCTTGATCACCGAGGGTTGAATGCCTTCGGTGGGTTCGTCGAGGATCAGCAAGCGCGGGCGACTGGCCAACGCCCGCCCAATCGCGAGCTGTTGCTGCTGGCCGCCAGACAAATCACCGCCACGCCGATGTTTCATCTGCAGCAACACGGGGAACAGTTCGTAGATGAATGCCGGGACTTCCTTGGCCTCTGAACCGGGGAAGCGCGAGAGCCCCATCAAGAGGTTTTCTTCCACCGTCAGCCGCCCGAAAATTTCTCGGCCCTGTGGCACGTAGGCGATACCCGCGTGCACGCGTTGGTGCGGCTTGAAACCGGTGATGGCGCGGCCTTCCCAATTCACCGCGCCTTCTTTGGCCGGCAGCAAGCCCATCAGGCACTTGAGCAGGGTGGTCTTGCCCACGCCGTTACGGCCGAGCAGGCAGGTCACTTCGCCGATCTTCACGTCAAACGACAGTCCGCGCAGGATGTGGCTACCGCCGTAATACTGGTGCAACTTGTCGACTTGCAGCATGTTCAGCTCTCCTCAGCGGCCCAGATAGACTTCGATCACCCGCTCGTTTTCCTGCACCTGTTCCAGCGACCCTTCGGCCAGCACGCTGCCCTGGTGCAACACGGTAACGTGGTCGGCAATCGAGCCGACAAACCCCATGTCGTGTTCCACCACCATCAGCGAATGCTTGCCCGCCAGGCGCTTGAACAGTTCGGCGGTGAATTCGGTTTCCGCGTCGGTCATGCCCGCCACCGGTTCATCCAGCAGCAATAGTTGCGGGTCCTGCATCAGCAACATGCCGATTTCCAGGAATTGCTTCTGGCCGTGGGACAGCAACCCCGCCTGGCGCTGGGCCGAAGCGGTCAGGCGGATGGTGTCGAGCACTTCATCGATACGGTCTTTCTGCTCGCCGCTCAAGCGTGCGCGCAGGCTGGCCCATACGGATTTGTCGGTCTTCTGCGCCAGCTCCAGGTTTTCGAACACGCTGAGGGCTTCGAACACCGTCGGCTTCTGGAACTTGCGGCCGATACCGGCCTGGGCGATCTGCACTTCACTCAGGCGGGTCAGGTCGAGGTTTTCGCCAAACCAGGCGGTGCCGTGGCTGGGCCGGGTCTTGCCGGTGATCACGTCCATCAGCGTGGTCTTGCCCGCGCCATTGGGGCCGATGATGCAGCGCAGCTCGCCGACGCCGATGTACAGGTTCAAGGTGTTGAGCGCCTTGAAACCATCAAAGCTGACGCTGATGTCTTCCAGGCTCAGGATGGTGCCGTGGCGGGTGTTGAGACCCTTGCCGGCCGCCTGGCCAATACCGATGGCATCGCGGCCGGCGCCTGCATCGAAAATAGGTTCAAGCATGACGTTCCTCATTTCTTCAGCAGGCCGATAACGCCCTTGGGCAGGTACAGGGTGACGATGATGAACAGCGCCCCGAGGAAGAACAGCCAGTATTCCGGGAACGCCACGGTGAACCAGCTCTTCATGCCATTGACCACGCCAGCGCCCAGCAGCGGGCCGATCAGCGTGCCGCGCCCGCCCAGAGCGACCCATACGGCAGCTTCGATGGAGTTGGTCGGTGACATTTCGCTGGGGTTGATGATGCCCACCTGCGGCACATACAACGCTCCTGCCAACCCGCACAGCACTGCGCTCAGTACCCACACGAACAGTTTGAAACCGCGCGGATCGTAGCCGCAGAACATCAGGCGGTTCTCGGCGTCACGCAGTGCGGTCAGCACCCGGCCGAACTTGCTCTTTGCCAAGCGCCAGCCGATAAACAAGCTGACCACCAGCAACAGCACCGTCGCTACAAAAAGCACCGCCCGCGTGCCCGGTTCGGTAATGCCGAAACCGAGGATGCTACGGAAATTAGTGAAGCCGTTATTGCCGCCAAAGCCGGTCTCGTTCCTGAAGAACAACAGCATCCCGGCGAAGGTCAGGGCCTGGGTCATGATCGAGAAATACACGCCCTTGATTCGCGAGCGGAAGGCAAAAAAACCGAACACCAGCGCCAGCAAACCCGGCGCCAGCACCACCAGGCACATGGCCCAGAGGAAGTGCTCGGTGCCGACCCAGTACCACGGCAATTCGGTCCACGACAAAAAGGTCATGAACGCCGGCAGCTCATCGCCGGACGCCTGGCGCATCAGGTACATGCCCATCGCATACCCACCGAGGGCGAAGAACAAGCCGTGGCCGAGGGACAACATCCCCGCATAGCCCCAGACCAAATCCAGGGCGAGGGCGACGATGGCGTAGCAGAGGATCTTGCCCACCAGCGTCAGGGTGTAGGCCGAGATATGAAAGGCGCTGTCGGCGGGCAGCAGCGACAGCAACGGCAGCGCCAGCAGCAGGATCAGGATCACCGCACCCACGGCAATCGTCACCTTGGGCCCGACTTTCTGCGTGGCGGTAAGCATCAATGGCTGGTTCATCAGTCGATCACCCGTCCTTTCAGTGCGAAGAGTCCTTGCGGGCGTTTCTGGATAAACAGAATGATCAGCGCGAGGATCAGGATCTTGCCGAGCACGGCGCCGATCTGGGGTTCGAGGATCTTGTTGGCGATGCCCAGCCCGAAGGCGGCCATGACGCTACCGGCCAACTGGCCAACACCGCCAAGGACCACCACCAGGAAGGAATCGATGATGTAGCTCTGGCCCAGGTCCGGGCCGACGTTGCCGATCTGGCTCAGCGCCACGCCGCCCAGCCCGGCGATGCCGGAACCCAGGCCAAACGCGAGCATGTCCACCCGCCCGGTGGGCACGCCGCAGCAGGCCGCCATGTTGCGGTTCTGGGTCACGGCACGCACGTTGAGGCCCAGGCGGGTCTTGTTCAGCAGCAACCACGTCAGCACCACCACGCACAGCGCGAAGCCAATGATCACAATCCGGTTGTACGGCAGCACTAGATTGGGCAGCACTTGAATGCCGCCGGACAGCCAGGCGGGGTTGGACACTTCGACGTTCTGCGCGCCAAACACCAGGCGCACCAGCTGGATCAGCATCAGGCTGATACCCCAGGTGGCGAGCAAGGTTTCCAGCGGGCGGCCATACAGGTGACGAATCACTGTGCGCTCTAGCGCCATACCGATGGCGGCGGTGACAAAAAACGCCACCGGCAGCGCGATCAGCGGGTAGAACTCGATGGCTTGCGGCACATAACGCTGCATCAGCATTTGCACCACATAGGTGGAGTAGGCGCCGAGCATCAGCATCTCGCCGTGGGCCATGTTGATCACGCCGAGCAGGCCAAAGGTGATCGCCAGGCCCAGCGCCGCCAGCAGCAGGATCGAACCGAGGGACATGCCGCTGAAGGCTTGTCCGAGGATTTCACCTAGCATCAACTTGCGTTTGACCTGGGCCAGGCTGGTTTCGGCGGCGGTGTGCACGGTGGCATCGGTCTCGACGCCGGGGGCGAGCAAGGCTTCAAGGCGAGTGCGCGCCAGTGGGTCGCCGGTGTTGCCGAGCAAACGCACGGCGGCGAGGCGCACGACCGGGTCAGGGTCGACCAGTTGCAGGTTGGCCAGGGCGAGGCTGAGGGCCGTGTGTACGTCTTCATTGGTCTCGCTGGCGACCTGCTGGTCGAGGAATTTCAGTTGCGCGGGTTGTGCGCTTTTTTGCAGGGTGTGCGCGGCAGCCAGGCGTACCTTGGGGTCTGCGGCGAGCAGTTGCTGGCTGGCCTTTACGTTGTCGATCAGGCTGCGCAGTCGGTTGTTCAGGCGGATGGTTTTGGTTTCACCGTTGAGCGTGAGTTGGCCTTGTTCAAGGGCGTCCACCAATTCGATACGTGCTGGATCGGGTTGGGCGGCCCAGTCCTGGAGCAGCTTGGCTTGTTGGCTGGGGTTGGCGGACAGGAAGTCTTCGGCGTCGCTGGCATATACCGCCAAGGGCAGTAATAACAGGATTGCCAGAATGAAGCGGCAGAGGGCAGTGGGCATAACAAAGTATCCTGATCATGCGCGGACTGGCTTTCTGTGGGAGCGTGCTTGCTCGCGAATGCGGTGTGTCAGTCAATACATCTGTTACTGATCCACCGCATTCGCAAGCAAGCCCGCTCCCACATTTTTTGACCGAGTCGGGCTTTAGTTGCTCTTCACGGCGTAATCCGGCTTCTTGTCATTGCCCGGAATGTACGGGCTCCACGGCTGCGCCCGGATCGGCTCCTGGGTCTGCCACACTACCGAGAACTGACCATCCGCCTGGATCTCACCAATCATTACCGGCTTGTGCAGGTGGTGGTTGGTCTTGTCCATGGTCAAGGTAAAGCCCGACGGCGCGGCAAATGTCTGCCCGGCCAGCGCTTCACGCACTTTGTCGACGTCGGTGGACTTGGCTTTCTCCGCCGCCTGCGCCCACATATGGATGCCCACGTAAGTGGCTTCCATCGGATCGTTGGTCACGGCTTTGTCCGCGCCCGGTAGGTTGTGTTTCTTGGCGTAGGCTTTCCAGTCGGCGACGAACTTCTGGTTCACCGGGTTCTCCACCGACTGGAAGTAGTTCCACGCGGCGAGGTTGCCCACCAGCGGCTTGGTGTCGATGCCGCGCAGTTCTTCTTCACCCACGGAGAACGCCACCACCGGCACGTCGGTGGCTTTCAAACCCTGGTTGGCCAGCTCCTTGTAGAACGGCACATTGGAGTCGCCGTTCACGGTGGAGATCACGGCTGTCTTGCCGCCGGCGGAGAACTTTTTGATGTTGGCGACGATGGTCTGGTAATCGGCATGGCCGAACGGGGTGTAGACCTCTTCGATGTCTTTATCCGCTACGCCTTTGGAGTGCAGGAACGAACGCAGGATCTTGTTGGTGGTGCGCGGGTACACGTAATCGGTGCCCAGCAGGAAGAAGCGCTTGGCGCTGCCGCCTTCTTCGCTCATCAGGTATTCCACCGCCGGGATCGCCTGCTGGTTTGGCGCCGCACCGGTATAGAACACGTTCGGCGACATCTCTTCGCCTTCGTATTGCACCGGGTAGAACAGCAGGCCATTGAGTTCTTCGAACACCGGCAACACGGATTTGCGCGACACCGAAGTCCAGCAGCCGAACACCACGGCGACTTTGTCCTGGGTCAGTAACTGGCGGCCCTTTTCCGCAAACAGCGGCCAGTTCGACGCAGGGTCGACGACCACAGGCTCCAGCATTTTGCCATTCACACCGCCCTTGGCGTTGATCTCGTCGATGGTCATCAAGGCCATGTCTTTGAGCGATGTTTCGGAGATGGCCATGGTGCCCGACAGCGAATGCAGGATGCCGACCTTGATGGTCTCGGCGGCCTGGATCGTCCAGGTCATGCCCATGGCGGCAATGGATGCCGAAAGAGTGAAAGCCTTGATCAAGCTGCGACGCTTCATGGTGCAATCTCCGTGACCGATTTTTCTTGGATGGCTGATAGGAGAGGAGATAGCAAAGGCTGTGCCGAAGTTGTCAAAGCCTGGCAGGTGAGGGGCAGAGAGGGGCGGGAAGGGCCAGGGCGCGCACCATTGTGGCGCTTGTTGAACGCTCGTGTGCACGGCGATGGGCTGTTGTGGTGCCTGCTGACGTTGTGTGGCGCACGCCAGCAGCCCACGAACAACCGGACTACTTATCTACCGATTTAACGTCGTGCCCGGTGCCGAGAATGAAGCGCCAGGACATTGTGTCCTGGCATCATCTCAAGGAGTGGTCATGGCTATCAGATTGTCACGCGAAGAGCGGGCAGCCAGTTCGAACCGTGGGGCTGCAAAGTTGCCCACGCTAAGCCCGGCGTTTATCAAGGAAACCGATGCGGCCTACTGGGCGCATTTGCACATCGGCGAACGCCGTGATGTGGAGTACGGCGGGGTGATCGTGCGCGATGCAGCCGGCCTGTATTTCGCAAGTTACCCGTTCCAGGGTGGGACCCTGCAGTTTGATCTGCGCGATGTATTGGCGTTGGGAGACGATGGCCTCTTTCTACAGCCGTCGGGCTATACCTGTGTGGCCAGTTACCACTCCCATCCTGCGCAACATGCACATATCAATAGCCGAAACCCCAGTTTCGATGAGCGTATGACCAAGGCATTTCTTGGGTTTTTCTCCGGTACGGACTTTTACTCGGATGTGTATGAGCGTAATTTTTTCCCCTCGGCTTATTTGTCCGGCCCGGACGGTTCGCTGATTCGCCACACCCCCAGCGGTTCGCCGGCGGAATTCAGTTTTGCATTGTGGGTACAGGCCGGGAAGCCTGCCAACAGCCCCGTGGGGGTTTACGGCCCCTTTGATCAGTTCATCAAGAAGGTTTCCAGCTTCGGCTCGCTGAGCTTTATCGTGTCAACCGATTGGTGGGGAGGCTCCGTCGGGCGGGTCCCGGCTGATTGGGTAGTGTTCGAACCCTTTGCCTCCTCCGAAGTCACCGAGCAACCGTTGTGTTCAAGTGTCTACGACCAGGCGAAGCTGGCGGTGATGACGGCGCTACCTTCGCCGGCGCCAGAGGCTCAGGTGGGTTTTGTGCTCAAGCACCTCACCCAAGAACGCTACGTGGCCACCGTGGCAGCCCCCGGGCATGCGCCGTTGTTTGCGTTGGATGGCGTGTTTCCAAAAGGCCCTGACGGTACGCCGCAATTGCCTTTCGACTATCGCCTGGAGGCCATTTACTTCAGCGACTGGTACGCCAAAGAGGAGGTGTCGGCCCGGGAAGACTGGCTCGCCAGTGTGTTTTTCTCCCCGGCACAGGTGGTCGCGGCGATTCAACAGGGGCAAAGCACTGAGAAGTTGCACGCTCCCAGCCGTGGGCTGGACCTGTACATGCGAGCCTTGGACCACACCCTACTTCAACTCAAGGTGCCTTCGGCGGCGTTGTCCACCGAGCTGTTCAAGCGCGCGAGTGACGGTACGATCAATGACAACGGCGCCCAGGCGGCGCTGACCGCAGGCACCTTGAGCCCACGCAACTATGTGCGCAGGGTGATCGACGCCACGCCGCTGTGGGTGGTGCAGTCCGGAGGGCTGTGGCATGAAGTGGGCAGTGTGGACAATCGCTCGGCGTTGTTGAGCCCACTTTACTCGGCCACACTGAGTCACTCGTTTTTCTCCGCCCGTGATGCGGCAGTGTATGCCCATGAGCAAGTCGGCCATCAACGCAGCTTCTACTACGGAGGCTATGTACTAAAGAGCACGGATGGCCGTTTTGTGATCACCCAACCGCTGGAAAGTGTGGTGCATCCTTTTGCGTCCACGCTGTTTTTTCCGGTGAACGAACCTGGCCCGCTGATTCCGCCAGAGTCTTACGAACTGCATGCCCGTTATGGCTCCCACACGGAGCTGTCGATGGTCGACCCCGAGTGGGTCAAACAGCGGGGCTGGTCACGGGACGAAGCCTTGATTAACTTGCAGGTGTTTTCCACCGAAGAGATGTACTCGATCATTCAGGATCGACGGGTGGCGTACTTGTCCGGGGCTGAGGACTGCCTGTTGGAGTACACGCCGAATCAGTCGCCTGAAGAAGCGTTGCTGCTGGCCAATATCGCGCCTGGTGCCGGGGAGAACAGCCTGGGGCGGCGCCTCGATCGCGGTGAGATCCGGCCGGGCGATTGGGTGCGGCGCCTGGCCGTGGCTGGGGAGTTCAAGATCGTTCAGGGCAATGCATTGTGGGGGCCACGTTCGGTGGTCTACAGCGATTGGTCGCCCAATTTTACCTATGCCCCACGATCCGGTCCGCCTGATTACATAACCTATGGCGGTATCTTTACCAGCGCCGATGAGGCGGCTCGAGACGTGCAATCGCGAGTGCAGGGGCGTCGGTTGCCGGAAGAGGCGTGCTTTGCCTTTGTGCTCAAGCATGAAAGCTGGCTACAGTTCATCGCCACCGAAGTGGTTGGCGCGCGCACCGTAGAAGAACTGTTCAAACTGAACCGTCTGTTTCCCCGTGTACACCGGCGGGACCTCTACCGACTGCCCGAGGGGTTTAGGCTGCATTCCTTATTCCGCTCGCAGCAATGGTCGCCTCACTGGCTGTCGGGCGCCTCTGGCTGGTTAACACAGCATTTCGTCATGCCCGACGTATTGTTGGCCGCGCTCACTCGCGCTCTGGAGGATGAAAATGCACGCATGGCGATTTACTTTTCCACGCTTGACGGCGCGCTGTTACGGTATAGACCCTCGCCTATAAACTTGGAAAAGGGTGGCGAGGCCGACCGCTTACTGGGGGAGGCAAAAACCCAACTGGCTTCCGGTGCGAAGACACCGCAGGCGTTTATCCAGGACTGGGCGGCCAGGGGCGACCTGCAAGTGGTGCGTGTCAGCCTTTACTGGGACAAGGTCGGGCTGGTCGGTACTGAGTGGAACGGCTATGAACACATTGCGCCGCGCCGTTTGACCCCGTGTTTCGCGTTTGCCGATGATGCCGTGCGCCACGCCCAGGCATTGGTCGGTAATGGGCACAAACGCACGTATGGCGGGGTCGTCCTGCAGTTGGTCAATGGGCTGTTTGTAGCGACAGAGCCCCTGCTGATTCCTCCTCAGGGCGCGACACTGAGTTGGGTCTACCCCGATGCTACGATTGCTACCGGGCTTTACCCAGGTGGCAGTACCCTCGTTGCCAACTACCGGTCGTTGCCGGAGCGAGAGGTGCCCATACTGCTGTCGCCGACGCAAAAAGCCGTTTACCAAAGCATGATTCCCACTGAGGTACTGGCTCATCTACTGCGCCAGACCACTAAGATCAAACGTCAATACGTGTTCGGCCCCACCGGTTCGATACTCAGCTATCAATTGTCAGACACTATTGATGAGGCGCAGCTCAAAAAAAGCCTGAATCTCAATGGCCGCTACACCGGCGACTTCGTTGACAATTTCGCAGAACAGAAAATGCGTACCCAAGCCCTGCTGCCTCAGGACTTCGTCGAGAGTGTGGTCCGCGCCGGCGAGTTGCGCGTGGTGCAGGGCGATACCTTGTGGGGTAGCCCCAGGCTGTTAAGACCCAGGTTTGCACTGAATCAATATCAGGCCAAGCCATGGGAGGTTATCTCGGCGGTTGCTGACGCGCCGTGCGGTCCGATTTTTACCCGTGCTTTGGATGCCGTGCGGCATATTCAGCGCCGTTGGCAGCCACAGGCTCGTGTTGCTGTCGGCTATGTGCTTAAGGCATTCGGACGGGAGTATTACGTGGCCACCCAGCCCTTTCTCAGAGATAGCCATGAGAATTTAAAGGCGATCTTCCATGATGGAAAAGTACCTCAGGGTTATTCGATTATTGGCGTGTATTTGTGTGCGTCGACCGAAACGATCGCTACGGCTGACGATGCAATGGCCCAGCATTTTTTCGCACCAGCGAGGATTGCCCAAGCGCTGCAGTTCATGACCACGCCTCGCAACGGGAACACGTTGCCGTTGTACCTGTTGTGCGCTGACGGCGCGCTGCTTGGGTATACCGTGCCCAAGACGGCGTCCGTATCGGAACGCCTGAGCAAGGTGAGTCAGGACGCCACGCAACTGCGAGATGGCACGCTGACGGTGCGTGACTATGTCGTCAAGTTGGCTGAACTCGGTGAGTTGCAAGTCAGGCTCACCAGTGAAATATGGGGGCGCAAGGAGCGTGTCAATGCGCAGTGGCAGCCAAAACGGGTGCCCCACAGCTTTACCAGCGATCCCTATTTCCATTCGTTCTGCGGGCCACTGTTTTTCTTTGCCGACGACGCCGCGCGTTATGCCCAGCAGTTGATCGCACCGTTTCAGGCCAAGACGTATCTGGGGGCCCTGCTGGTGCCCCCGCGCCTATCGGGGTTTGTTGCGATTGACTCGGTGGAAGACCGGCCCGGGCTTGGCAACAGTTCGCTGGAGTGGTTCTTCTGGCCTGGGCATGCCGGGTTCGACGTACCGTCGGGTCACGACCTGCATGACTACAAGATTGCTGCGGTGCATGCGTTCTTCAAATCAATCCCGTACACCAGCAGTCTCAAACCTCTGGACATCAGTCTGCTGCCCAATTTTGTCTCCAGTCAGGACCTGAACAGTTACCTGTCTGTGCACATCAGCAATCTTCCCGACGCCCAATGCATCTATCTCTCTTGCCGGGGGGGTGGCCTGCTCAAGTACGTACCCGCAGTGTCGAGCGCGGAGTCGACACTGCTTAGCGCTCGGCCTGCGCCTTCGCCCAGTGCACTGGTCAGTCATTTGTGCCGTTTGGGCAGCTTGTCGGTATTGATCACTGACACGTTCTGGAAAAGGCGAGGGGTGCTGGGGGTCGAATGGGCAACGGTCAGTGGGGAGGCCGGCGAGCCCTGGTATGGGCGTGCAAAAGACGAACTCTAATCTCAGCGCCTGCGCATCAACCCGATAAAAAACAACCCGCCAATCGCCGCTGTGGCCACTCCGATGGGCAGGTCTTCGGGGGCGATCAGCGTGCGCGCAGCCACATCGACCCAGACCAGGAACAGGCTGCCGAGGAGCGCGCACACCGGCAGTAACCGTCGATGCTCGGCGCCCACCAGGCGCCGGGCAATGTGCGGGATCATCAGGCCGACAAAACCGATGGAGCCACTGATGGAGACCAGCACGCCGGTCATCAGCGAGGCCACCAGAAATACCTTCAGCCGCACGTTGCGCGCATTCAGGCCCAGGGTCACGGCGGTCTGTTCGCCGGCCATCAGTGCATTCAATGGGCGAGCCATGCCCACCAGTACCAACAGGCCCATCAGCACTGTGGCGGCGGGAATCGCCAGCAGTTCCCAACGTGCCAGGCCCAAGCCGCCGAGCATCCAGAACATCACCGCCGAGGCGGCGCGATGGTCGCCCATGAACAACAGCAGATTGGCTGCCGCCATCATTACAAACGACACCGCCACGCCGCACAGCAGCAGGCGATCACTCTCCAGCCGGCCGTTGCGACTGGCCACTGCCAGCACCACCAGCATGCTCAGCAGTGCGCCGATAAAGGCGGCGATGGGCAACGTGAGCAAGCCGACGACTTCGCCCACATGCAGCACCACAATCACCGCGCCGAGGGTGGCGCCGGAGGTCACGCCGAGCAGGTGCGGGTCGGCCAGCGGGTTGCGCGTGACGGCCTGCAATACCGCGCCGATCAATGCCAACCCGGCGCCCACCAACGCGCCCAGCAACATGCGTGGTACTCGGATCAGCCAAACAATGTGTTCCTGCCCGGCGGGCCAGTTCACCTCGCCGATGCCGCAGGTTTTGTACACCACGATCCGCCACACCACGTCGACCGGCACTCGCGCCGGGCCGAAGCCCAACGAGATGACACAGGAGACGAAGAGCACCACAGCCAGGACGATGAGCAGCAAGGCATAGCGACGGCTGATCATTCGCCGTGAAACCCCTTGGCCAGCGTCTCGACGGCCAGTACGTTATCGATGCCCGGCGTGGCTTGTACGTAAGGGATCACGATAAACCGTTGGTTCTTGATTGCGTCCACCGCTTGCAGCGCCGGATTGTTCATCAGGAACGCCTGCTTCTGCTCGGCGGTGATCTCGCTGTAGTCAACGATCACGATCACCTGCGGGTTGCGCTCCACCACCGTTTCCCAGTTGACGCGGGTCCAGCTGGCGTCCACGTCATCCAGAATGTTGTGCCCACCGGCCGCGTCGATCAGCGCCTGGGGCATGCCCAGGCGGCCTGAGGTCATGGCGCGGTCTTCGCCGCTGTCGTAGAGGAACACCCGGGGTTTGCCTTCGGGCAGGTTTTTCTGCACCTCGTCGACCTGCGCCTGCATTTGCGCGATCAGCGTATTGGCGCGGTCCTGCACGTCGAAAATCTTGCCCAGGTTGCGCAGGTCGTTATAGGTGTCTTCCAGCGTCGCGGCCGGGCGTTTCATCACGAAGGCACAGGATTCGGTCAGCTCGTACACGTTGATGCCCAAGGGTTGCAGGGTACTTGGCGTGAGGTCGCCGCCCACGCGCATGCCGTAGTCCCAGCCGGCGAAGAAGAAGTCCACGTTGGCGTCGAGCAGGGTTTCCACCGACGGGTATTTGCTCGCCAACTCCGGCAGGCCATCGAGGATCTCGGCCATTTGCGGGGTGACTGACTTCCAGCCGGTCACGCCGCTGTAGCCGGCCATGCGCGGTTTGAGGCCCAGGGCGAGCATCATCTGGGTCATGTTGATGTCGTGGCTGACTGCGTGTTTCGGCGCTTCCTGGAAGGTCACGTTGCGGTTGCAGCTTTTGATGGTGACCGGGTAATGGGTCGCTTCGGCGAACGCGTGGGCAGTACCGAACAGCAACGCGAGAGATAGCAGGGAGCGCAGGATCATGGTTGGGTTATCCAGGTGATTCGGGGGTAGCCGGACAAAGGGTGGGTGTCGATCAGTGCTTCGACGCCAAACACCTCGCGTAGCAACTCGGCGGTCAGTACATCATGGGGCGTACCGCTGGCGACGATGCGTCCGTGGTTGATCACGTACAGGCGATCACAGAAGGCGGCGGCCAGGTTCAGGTCGTGGATGCTGGCCAGAGTGCCGATGTTGAGGCGCTTGACCAGCCTCAGCAGTTCAAGCTGATAGTGTGGGTCGAGGTGGTTGGTGGGCTCGTCGAGGATCAGCAGCTGCGGTTGCTGGGCCAGGGCGCGGGCGAGGATCACACGCTGTTTTTCACCGCCGGAGAGGGTGGCGAAGGCGTGGTCTTCGAAGCCTTGCATGCCGACGGACGCCAACGCATTTTGCACCAGTTGCCGGTCATGCAAGGTGTCTCCATCGAACACGCCCTTGTGCGGCGTGCGGCCCATGGCGACGACTTCATCGACCCGCAGCCCAAAGGCATCGGGAAACTCCTGTAGCACCACCGCGATGCGCTGCGCACACCATTTTGAACTCTGCTTCCACAGGTTCTGATGTTCCAGCCGCACATCACCCTGTTCCGGTTTGCTGAACCGGTAGGCGCAGCGCAACAGGCTGGTCTTGCCGCTGCCATTGGGGCCGATCAACCCGACGAACTCTCCCGCACCGACCTGCAGGCTCGCATCACGCAGCTGGAACCGGTGATGGCAGTGGCCGTGGTCCGACGGCGTCCAGGCCAGGTCGGTGAGGATGAGTGAAGTCATCAGAAGCTGTAGTCCGCGGTCACGAAGAATGAGCGTGGCTCGCCGAGGATCCACTGTTGCCCGTCGTTGTACTGGCTGACGGCATAGGTGCGGTCGAACAGGTTATTCAGTTGCAGGCCCAGGGTGGTGTTGCGCATGGCTTGCCACGACACGCTGGCGTCGACCACGGTGTAGCTCGGCAGCTCGTTCTGGTTGGCCATGTCGGCATATCGGGCATCGACATAACGCACACCGGCACCGGCGCGGATGTCGTCGGTCACGGCTTTGCTCAGCCACAAGTTGGCGGTACGGCGTGGCACGTCCACCGGGCGGTTGCCGTCGCGCGAGACTTGCACGCCGTTGACGTCCTGGCTGAAGTCGTCGTACTGCGCATGCACGATGGCGGCGTTGGCTTGCAGGGCCCAGGCGTGAGGCAGTTGCAGGTCGAGGCTGGCTTCCAGGCCTCGGGAGGATTGCTGGCCGACTTGCTGCTGATGGTCCGGGTCACCCGGAATGTCGGTGAGTAGTTTCTTTTTGACGATGTGATAAGCCGCTAAGGTCCATTCGCCGCGTTGGTCCCAGAAGGCTTGCTTGATGCCGATCTCGGTCTGCTTGGCGGTGGACAGGTCGAACTGCTGCTGGCTCGGGCTCAGGGAGATCAGGCCACCGACGCCGTCGGTGCTGGTGGAATACTGGCCGTACACCGAGGTGTCGGGCGTGATCGCGTAGACCAGGCCGGCTTTCCAGTTATTGCCGGTGAGGGTTTTGTCGGACTGGCTGCCATCGCGCAGGCCCTCGCGCTCGACGTGGGCGTAGTCGCGGCGGATGCCGGTGATCAGCGACAGTTGGTCGGTGAGTTGCAGACGGTTTTCGGCGAAGCCGGCGACGGTTTTGGTGGTGGTGGAGAACAGCGGCAGGAACGCGCTGTTGCTTGCAAACTGCCCCGGTTCCGGGTGGTTGACGTCGATGGGCTGGCCATCGCTGAAGGTGTCTGTGAACGGTGAATTACTGGCCAGGCGAAAGCGAATCCGGTTGTACTCCACGCCAGTCACGGTCTGGCTGTCGAGGCCGAACAGCGTGTGCTTGAAGGTGAAGGTCTGGCGGTCGCCCACCTGCTCCTGATTGTGCTTGATGCCGAAGTTGCCGCTGCGTGTGAGCTGGCCGTTGGTGAAGTTGTAGTTCTCGGCGTTCTGCCAGCGGCGCTGGTTTTTCAGGTAGTACAGCTCGTTGGTGGCGCTGACACTGTCGTTGAGCTGCCATTCGCTGGTCAGGCGCGTCCATTGGTCGTTGTAGTGCTGGGTATCGTTGTTGACGTTGTAATTCTTGTCGCGCAGGCCCTTGTGCAATTGGCCGTTGATCAACGGCGTACCGAAGTAGTTCTGCGGGCGCTGGTCGCCGTAGTCGCTGGCCAGGGTAAAGCTCAGGTTGTCCGCCGCCTGCCAGCGCAGGGCGCCGCTGACGAAGTCGCTGCTGGAGTCGCCACGGTCGATGAAACCGTTGCTGCGCAGGCGATTGAGGTTCAGGCGATAGCTCAGGGTATCGGTCAGTGAGCCGCCGCTGTCCAGGGCTTGCTGCTGGCGATCATAGGAACCGTAGCCCAGGCGGATGTGGTTTTCGATCTCGCCTGCAAACGGCTTTTTCGGCACGGTGTTGATCACTGCACCGGTGGCGCCTTCGCCATACAGCACCGAGGCTGGGCCGCGTAAAACGTCCACGCGCTCTACCGACCAAGTGTCCACCGGGAAGGTCGAGGTACCCATGCCCATGTACATGCGGTTGCCGTCGTACAGCTGCATCACCGAACCCTGGCCGGTAAAACCACGGGCCGACAACGAGGTGCCGCCATCGCCCGGCGTGCCGGTGCGGCTGATGCCGGTGGCGCGGGAGATTGCGTCCTGCACACTGGCATCGCCGCGTTCGCGGATCTGCGCGCCGGTCTGGCTTTCGACGCTGCCAGGGGTTTGCAGCGACGTGAGGTTCAAGCGCGAGCCGGCGGTGGTCGGGGTCTTGAGGTCGACGCGTTCGTCATCCAACGCGGGCGCGGTGACGGGGCTGGCGGGCAGGGTCAGGGCTTGGGCACTGTTATGCAGGGCGAGCAGGCACAGCCCGGACGCAAGGTACTTGTTCATCGGTCGATCAGTCTTCTAGGAGGAGTACTCGCCGCAGGGCGCAGCGAGCAACGATAACGCAGAAAGTGTTATAAGTTAACACTTATTCGCTGCGCGGCCAAAGTCCGCGCAAGCCTACAGAAAGGCTCTGCGCCGGGCATCTCGCCTGTTTCATGCAGAACCTGAGGCGGATTCACGTTGCGCAAAAAAGCGTGAAAGCACCAGGCGGTCCAATGCCCACACCAGGATCAACGAGGCACCCACCAGCGGAAAAATGATCGCCAGGGCGAGCATGATCACCATCGCGGTTTTCCACTTCGGCAGGTCATGGCGCAGCGGCGGAACGCCCAGCCCGCCATGAGGCCGACGCTTCCACCAGATCACCACGCCACTGACGGCGCTGAGCAAAATCATCAGGCAGATCAGCAGCACGATCAGCTGATTGACCCAGCCGAACATCTTGCCTTCGTGCAGCATCACGCCGGTCTCGGTGGCCCGTGCAACCAGGTTGTAATGCGCCCAACGCACATCGGCCAGCACCTTGCCGGTGTATTGGTCCACGTGCAGGGTGGCGTCATTGCGTGGGTCGTTGGCGAACACCGCGACGGTGAATACACCTTCGGCGGTGGTGGGGAAGGTGATGCTGTAGCCGGGCTCGACGTGACGTGCATTGGCCAGGTCGACCACCTGCTGCAAGCGCAAGGTGGGCGCCGCCGGACCCGAGTGCATGGCGCCGTGGTTCATGTGTTCGGCATGGTCGCCGGACATCGGCATCGGCGTGTTTTCCATGGCCCAGGGCACGGTCTGTTGGCTGGCGGTATTGAGGACGCGCGCCTGCTGATCGGACTGCGGCACGTTGTTCCACATTGCCGCCGGAAAGGTGTTCCACAAATCAGCGTATTGCTTGCCCCAGAAACCGGTCCAGGTCATGCCGCTGAGTAACATCACCAGCAGCAATGACGCGCCCCAGAAACCGGTGACTGCGTGCATATCGCGCCAGAACACCCGGCCACGACTGTTGACGCGAGGCCATAGAACACCCGCCGAGGACTTGCCGCGCGGCCACCACAGGTACAGGCCCGACACCACCAGCATCACACCCCAACCGGCGGCGAGTTCCACCAGGCGATCACCGACGGTGCCGATCATCAGCTCGCCGTGCAGGGCGCGGGCGATGGCTTGCAGGTTGTATTTCGAGTCCTGCTCGCCGAGGACCGTGCCGCGATAGGGATCGACGAACACAGTCACTTCGCGGCCTCCGTTGTGCATCACGAATTGCGCGCTGCTGGTGGCGTCGGCCGGGGGCAGGTATTTGCTGATCGCAGCGTTAGGGTAAGCAGCTTTGGCGCGCTGCAGTTGCTCGTCGGCGCTCAGGGCGTGCTCGGCGGTTTGGACCTTGAGCAGTTCGCCGTACATCAGCGGGTCGAGTTGGGGTTTGAACAGGTAGATGATGCCGGTCAGTGCCAGCAGCACCATGAAAGGGGCGACGAACAGGCCGGCGTAGAAGTGCCAGCGCCAGGCCAGGTTGTAGAAGGAAATCTTTTGAGTGCTCATCGGGGGCTCCGCAAGGCATTAATTTTTTATGTCCGTGATGCTTTTAGAAGCTCATATCGACTTTGGTCCAGAGCGTGCGCCCCGGCTCCTTGATGGCCTGCGGGTCACTGGCCGGGTAGCCGAACCCGGCGTTGCCGGCCAGGTTCAAGTGCTCGGCGTAGGCCTTGCCGAACAGGTTGTCCACGCCGGTGCTGACCTTGAAGTGTTTGTTGATGCGATACGCCGCGTTCAGCGAGAACACGCCAAAACCGCCGCTCTTATCGAAGTCCTTGCCGACCACGTTGCCCTTGTTCGGGTCGATGCGGTTTTGTGCGGCGACCACACGCCACAGCGCGCCGGCACTCCAGTCATCTTCGCTGTAGGTGAGGCCCAGGCGTGCATCCAGTGGCGGCATTTGTGGCAGCGCCTTGCCGTCGCTGCTGTTCTTGCCCCAGGCGTAGGCGAGGGTGGCGTCGGTTTTCCAGTGGCGCGTCAGTTTGTACGCCGCGCCCAATTCGCCGCCCATGATGCGCGCGTCGACGTTACGGGCCTGGGAGGTGGTGCCCATCATGCCGGGGCGGTAGTCGAACAGGATGAAGTCCTGCACCTGACCGACGTAACCCGAAGCCCAGGCTTCAAGGTCTTCAGCTTTGTATTGCGCGCCGAAATCGAGTTGGGTGGTCTTCTCTGGCTTCACGCCGTCGAAGGCATTCACTGAACCGCTCGCGCCGGTGTTGGGCGAAAACAGCTCCCAGTAATCGGGGAAACGCTCCGAGTGGCCCAGGCCTGCATAGAGGGTGGTGGGGCTGTCGGCCAGGTCGTGTTCATAGCGCACGAAGCCGGAAGGCAAGGTGTCGGCGCGAGTGTTGTCGGCGGTCGGGTTGGGCCGCGTCATCATGCCGGAGCCGGTGCTTTGCCGGAAGTCCTTGGCCGAGGCGCGGTCCAGACGCGCACCGGTGATCAGCCGCTCGCGGTCGGCGGCGTACCAGGTGAGTTCGCCGAACACGCCGTAGTTATGGAAGTTGGCGTCCTTGACCCGTGGCAGGTCCTTGTAGGTGTCGATGCCCATGCTGCTGCGCTGGCGATGTTCGTTGGTCTGCGCATCCAGGCCGCTGATCAACTGCACATCGGCCCAGCGCCAGGTGGCCTTGATCCGTGCGCCGAGGGTGCGGCGATCAACGTTGGACGCCATCGGCCCGGCCATCATCCCGGTGCCGGAGGGCGTGCGCAGACTGTAGTTGTCCATCACGTGGTCGGCGTAGTTGTAGTAGACCTGGGCTTCGACCTTATCCAGCACGTCGCCGATATTGGATTTTTCGAAACGCAGCCCCAGGCTTTCGCGCAGGAACTGCGAGCCATCCATGCCGCGTCCGGCGTAGCGCGCTTCGCCATCGCCACGGCCGGCGGTAAGTTCCAGCAGGGTGTCGGCGTCGGGGGTGAAACCGACAGCGACGTCGCCGTTCCATTTGTCGTAGCGCGAGGCGACGGTGTCGTTGTTGCCGTCCTTGTAGTCATCGGCATGGGCCTGGTTGCCGATCACCCGTACATAGCCCAGTGGGCCACCGGCCGCCGCGTCGATGACTTTGTCAAAGCGCCCGTTGGAACCGGCCAGCACGCTGGCGTTGAGTCGCGTGCCCAGCTCGCCGAATTGCTCAGGCTCACGCTCGAACAGCACGGTGCCAGCCGACGCTCCAGGGCCCCAGAGCACGGTCTGCGGGCCTTTGATGACGGTGAGCTTGTCGTAGGTTTCCGGTGAGATGTACGAAGTGGGCGCGTCCATGCGGCCGGGGCAGGCGCCGAGCATCATGCTGCCGTTGGTGAGGATGTTCAGGCGCGAGCCAAACATGCCACGCAGCACCGGGTCGCCATTGGTGCCGCCGTTGCGCACCAGGGCGAAGCCGGGGATGGTCTTGAGGTAGTCGCCGCCATCGCTGGCAGGCACCGGTTGGCGCGGGTCTTTCGGGTTGGTGATCACGGTCAGCGGTGAGCTGGGGGCGATCGCCGTGATGACGGTGGGGCTCAGTTCATTTTCGTCGGCGTGAGCTACCGGGGCCAGCAGTGCGCCGCACAGAACGGCGAACACGGGAGTACATCCCAAACGGGTGTCAGCAGAAAACCTGGACATGACAAATTCCATCAATCAATCGTAAACAACACGGCCAGCAGCCTGCGGCTGTCTGTCTAAAGTCGGCCGGGTGAAGTAACGCTGTGAAGTGCTTACGAAACGATGGGCGGCGCGCGGCTGCGGGCGCCGGGGAAGATGCTCTGCCGGGCATGGCCCAGGCGCGTGGCGGGGGTGAGGGCGTTGGCGGGTGGCGGACTGCTCAGGGTGAAGGTTGAAACGCCGCCGGGCAGGGCGGGGCAGCTGTAGAGCAGGTCGCAATAGCCGCACTTGGACCAGAGGGCGTGGTGTTCGTCAGGGGCTTTTGGATGATGGGAGTCGCCGTGGTCCATCGGCATGTCCATCGACATACCGGCGTGATGATCCATCGGCATCGCTTGGGAAATCAGCGGACCGATAAAGATCATCAGCATGGCAAACAGGCTGATCCAACCGCCGCGCCTTACGCGGGCGTGCGGGGAGAGCCTGGCGCGAGGGGTGCCCATCGAATGTCAGCCTATTGCGGGTGCTTGTGCTCGTGGCTGGCCATCGGCGGTACTTTCTGCACCGACACGTCCACCTCGACCTTGCCGGCTTTTTCGAAGGTCAGGGTCAGCGGGAATTGCTTGCCGTCGGCCAACAGGCTGCGGTCTTTGAGGCCGAGCAGCATCACGTGGTAGGCCATCGGCGCGAAGGTCAGGTCACCCTTGGCCGGCACGGCGACGCTGGGCACTTGCTGCATCTTCATCAGGTCGCCTTGCATGACGTGTTCGTGCAACTCGGCCTTGTCCGCCACCGGCGTTTCGACGCTGAGCAGGCGGTCCGGGGATTCGCCGGTGTTATGAATCACAAAATAGGCGGCAACAGTCGGCGCATTCGGCGGCAACTCCTGGGACCAGGGTTCGCTGACCACCAGGTCGCCGGCCTTGTAGTCCTCGGCATTGGCAGCACTGAACACCGGCAGCAACAACGCAGCCAGAAGCAGGGAAGATTTGAGCATGGCAGTTCTCCAGAACGGTTCTAAACGCAGTTCACTTGCGAAGAAAATCAGACCGTTGGAGAGGCGCGGGGGTTGAGGCTTGGCCATTGCTGGCGCGGGGTGGGGCTTTGCAGCCGGGCCGGCGGCAGGCTCTGCGAGGTATTGAATTGCGTGAGGTACAACTGCGGCACATGCCCCGGCAACGCCACCAATGGCGCCGAGCCCGAGCAACACCAGCAATGTTGCATGGTGGAATGATCGTCCTGCTGCGGCGCCGGAATCTCCAGCTGGCCCAGGGCGATGGTCTTCAGGCTCGCACCATTTGAGGAACAGAAACTGCCCCACAGCAACTGCTGCACCGGGTCCTGGGACTGTTGCATCGCGCTGGCCATCGGCATGGCAAAGGCGTTGAACAGCACTGCGAGGCAGGCGATCCAGGCGATTGCAAAGCGTTGACGGGCCATGGCGGACAATCCGTAGGGTTAAACGATCAGGGGGGTATTTAGCCTGATCGTGGGGGATAAGTAAAAACAGGGCATGTGGTTTGGTGTCGCAGTGCTATCGGATAGCGGTGGCGTGAAGCTTGAGGCCCAACGCTTTCATGACTTTCATGATAGTCGCGAATTCGGGATTACCAGTGGCGGAGAGGGCTTTGTACAGGCTTTCGCGGCCGAGGCCGGCGTCGCGGGCGATTTGGGTCATGCCCTGGGCGCGGGCGATGTTGTTCAGGGCTGATCGAATCAGCAAGCCGTCGCCGGAGTCCTCTTCGAAAGAGGCTTCAAGGTACTCGGCCATGTCCTCGGGAGTCTTGAGGTGCTCAGCTATGTCGAAGTCTTTAAATTGAGTCATGAGTCATTCCTTATTCCAAATTCATCGGCTATTTCTTTAGCGCGCTGGATGTCGCCTTTTTGCGTGGATTTATCGCCACCTATCAACAGCAGGTAAACCACCTCATCAACGCGTGTGAAGTAAACCCGGTATCCAGGGCCATAGTGGATGCGCATTTCTGATACGCCATTTCCTACGGGTGCACAGTCTCCGAAGTTACCCCTCGTTGCGTTATCCAATCTTGTCAACACACGACCGCGGGCTGGCCTGCTGCGTGACGAATCAAGCCACTCTTGAAACTCGTCGGATCTCTTGAATCGAATCATGTTTGATCGTATTCCTTGGGATACAGAATGGCAAGTTGCGATGCGCTGCAAAAGCAGTGCATCTCCATCGCGGATGCTGGTGCGAGCTCGCGAGGAGAGAGGTTAGGGCGGGGGCTTTTGGCTGAACCAGCCAGCTGGTTCGGAAGTGTTTGTAGGGGGATTCGGCTTTTATGAGAAGGCCAAATGGTTGGTCGTTTTTCGGGTTATTTGAAACGAGAGGAATTGCTCGGCGTTGCGCAATTGATTGAGCTGGCGCAATTGCTCGCGAAGGCGGAGTGTCGGCCAATAGATTTGGTGACTGACGCACAGCCTTCGCGAGCAAGCCCGCTCCCACAGGGATTTGTGGTGGTTAGAGAGTGTTGATTGCCTGTAGTACCTCAGGCACGGTGGTAAATTCTCTATCTACCTGAGCCAGAACGGGCCGCTTCAACACCAACACCGGCACCCCCAACTCCCTTGCCACTTCCAGCTTCGGCTCCGTCGCCGTGCTGCCGCTGTTTTTGCTGATCAGCACATCAATCCCACGCCGCTCAAACAACACCCACTCATCCTCGATCAAAAACGGCCCCCGCGCGCCAATCACTTCGCAGCGCTCATTGCCCGGGTACACATCCAGCGCGCGCAACGTCCAGAACTGCTTCGGCGGGATCTCATCAAGGTGCTGCAACGGCTCGCGGCCAAGCGTGAACAGCGGACGCTTGAAGGGTTTGAGCGCTTCAATCAACGCGGCCCAATCACTGACCTCGCGCCAATCATCTCCCGCCTGCGGCTGCCACGCCGGGCGGCGTAAGGCCCAGCAGGGGACGCCGCTCAACTGCGCGGCCTCGGCCGCATTGCGGCTGATTTGTGCTGCATACGGATGGGTTGCGTCGAGAATCAGGCAAATCCCCTCATCCCGAACAAACTGCGCCAAGCCTTCGGGCCCGCCGTAACCACCCACCCGCACTCGGCATATTAGGTCAGTCGGCACTCGGCCCACACCGGCCAAACTGTAGATATGTTCCGGGCCCAACGTACGGGCAATGGCCAACGCTTCAGTCACACCGCCCAACAACAGGATGCGCTTCATAGCGGCTTGACCACTTCCAGCAAGGTGATCGGCAACGCCTGGCGCCAGGTATCAAACTCCCCCAACGGCTGCGCCTGGGCCACGTGGATGCGCGTCAGTTCGCCGCCATGCCGGGCGCGCCAGTCCATCAAGGTCATTTCGCTTTGCAAGGTCACGGCGTTGGCGACCAAGCGCCCGCCCGGCCGCAGGTGTTGCCAGCAGGTATCGAGCACGCCATCGCGGGTGACGCCGCCGCCGATGAAGATGGCGTCCGGTGCCTCCAGGCCGCTTAACGCCTCGGGCGCCTTGCCGCGAACCAGTTGCAGGCCCGGCACGCCCAGGGCGTCGCGGTTGTGTTCGATCAGGCCTTGGCGACCTTCATCCGCTTCAATCGCCACTGCACGGCAACTCGGATGAGCGCGCATCCATTCAATACCAATGGAGCCACTGCCCGCGCCCACGTCCCACAGCAGTTCGCCGGGCATCGGCGCGAGGCGGGCCAGGGTCATGGCGCGTACATCGCGTTTGGTCAGTTGGCCGTCGTGTTTGAAGGCTGAATCCGGCAGGCCCGCCAGGCGCGACAGGCGGGGTGTTTCGCTGGAGGCTACGCAATCAATGGCAACCAGATTCAAATCGGCGATTGGCGCGTGCTGCCAATCAACCGCCAGCCCGTCGATGCGCCGCTCGTCCGCGCCACCCAAATGTTCAAACACGCTCAAGCGGCTCGGCCCAAACCCGCACGAAGCCAATAAAGCGGCAATCAACGCCGGACTGCGCCCGTCATTACTCAACACCAACAACCGCACCCCACTGGCCAGTTGCGCATTCAGCGCCGCCAGCGGCCGGGCCACCACGGATAACGTCACCACTTCCTGCAACGGCCAGCCCAACCGCGCTGCCGCCAACGACACCGACGAAGGTGCGGGCAAGATCAGCAATTCATTCGCCGCCACCTGCCGCGCCAGACTCGCGCCCACGCCATAGAACATCGGGTCCCCACTGGCCAACACACACACAGGCGCACCGCGCCGCGCCAGTACCGGTTCCAGGGAAAACGGGCTCGGCCATAACTCCCGCTCGCCGCGAATACACACCGGCAACAGGTCCAACTGGCGCTGAGCACCTATAATCCGCGTGGCGCGCAACAGGGCATGCCGGGCATTCCTGCCCAGCCCCTTGAAGCCGTCTTCACCGATGCCTACAACCGTCAGCCAGGGCGACATAAAGATTCCTTGAACGACATCCGACGGGCAGGCTTTTCATGCCGCCGGACAAAGCAGGCATAATACCGCGCCTTTACCCATCAACCGGTAGCCCCGTGAACCCAACGCCCGCTGTGAATACCTTGCGCCCCTCGGCTTGTCCGGGGTTGCTGCGTATTGTCCAGGCGCTGGACGGCGGCATTTGTCGGATCAAATTGGCCGGTGGTTCGATCACTGCCGCCCAAGCCCACGCGGTGGCGGATGCCGCCCAGGCCTATGCGGGCGGGGTGATCGAGGCGACCAACCGCGCCAATCTGCAGATTCGTGGGATTGGCACTGAAGAAAACGTGCTGATTGCGATGCTGTTGGAAGCCGACCTCGGCCCCAATAACGCGGCTGGCGACGACGTGCGCAACCTGATGCTCAGTCCCAGCGCCGGTATCGACCCGCAGATGCTCTTCGATACGCGCCCGTTGGCCGGGCAGATCCTCGCCACCTTGCAGAGCCACCCGCGTTTCCATGAGCTGTCGGCCAAGTTCGCCGTACAGTTGGATGGCGGTGAGGCGTTGGCGATGCTCGAACATCACCATGACCTTTGGTTGTCGGCGTTCGTACGCAATGGCCAGACGCTTCTGGCGTTTGGCCTGGCCGGTTGCCCGGGGCTGGATGCGCCGCTGGCCGCCGTGCCGCTGGAGCAAGGCCATGCATTGGTGGTGGCTGTGCTGGAGGCGTTCCTCGACCTCGCCACACCAGAGCAAACCCGCATGCGTCATCTGGCTGTGGATAACGTACTGCGCCGCCTCAGCCTGCCGCTGCTACCGGCCGACAGCCTTAAACGCCCGCCCAGCGGCGCTTTGCTGCACCTCGGCACTTTTCCACAGGCGCAAAAGAATCAGTTCTACGTCGCCGCCATCGCCCCCTTGGGCCGCCTGGATGCGACGATGCTCAAGGGCGCCGCGCAACTGGCCAGTGAATACGGCGACGGCACCCTGCGTTTCACCCCCTGGCAGGGCGTGCTGCTGCCCAACATTGAAAAACCTCGCGCCGTGACCGAACGCCTGGCGCAGCTTGGCTTTCTGTGTTCAATCGACCAGCCCCTGGCGCGCATGACCGCCTGCACCGGCTCCTGCGGCTGCGGCAAGGCCCTGGCCGACACCAAGGCCGACGCGGTGCAACTCGCTGCCCTGGACACCGGGCACAACGTGCACCTGTCCGGCTGCCCGCGCTCCTGCGCCGCCGCACACACCGCGCCGGTCACCTTGCTGGCGGTGAGCCCCGGCCACTACGACCTCTATTTTCGCGAGGCAGCCCACCCCGGTTTCGGCCGGCTGCACGCACGCAACCTTTCTATTGAAGCGACGGGCGCCCTGCTGCGCGCCCGCCCACGGAGCAACACCGATGATTGATTACATCCGCGACGGTCAGGAGATCTATCGCAACTCCTTCGCCATTATTCGCGCGGAAGCCAAGTTGGACCGCATCCCGGCTGATTTGGAGAAACTCGCGGTGCGGGTGATTCACGCCTGCGGCATGGTCGACGCCATCGACGGCCTGCAGTTCTCCGAAGGGGCGGGCAAGGCCGGGCGCGATGCGCTGGCTGCAGGCGCGCCGATCCTGTGCGATGCGCGGATGGTCTCCGAAGGCGTGACCCGCGCACGCCTGCCGGCCAATAACCCAGTGATCTGCACCCTGCGTGATGACAGCGTTCCAGACCTGGCGCGGGAGTTGGGCAACACCCGCTCCGCCGCCGCCCTGGAGCTGTGGCGCCCGCACCTGGAAGGTAGCGTGGTGGTGATCGGCAATGCACCGACCGCGTTGTTCTATCTGCTGGAAATGCTCGATGCAGGCGCGCCGAAACCGGCGTTGATCCTCGGCTTTCCGGTGGGTTTTGTCGGCGCCGCCGAGTCCAAGGCGATGCTGGCCGCCGACAGCCGTGGCGTGCCGTTCGTGATCATGCAGGGCCGCCTGGGCGGCAGCGCCATGGCGGCCGCTGCGGTGAATGCCCTGGCCACGGAGGTCGAATAATGCAGGCACGCGGACGTTTGATCGGCCTGGGCGTGGGCCCCGGTGACCCGGAACTGATCACCCTCAAGGCCCTGCGCCTGCTGCGCGAATCGCCGGTGGTGGCGTACTTCGTGGCCAAGGGCAAGAAGGGCAACGCCTTTGGCATTATCGAAGACCACCTGGTGCCGCAACAGACGCTGATGCCGTTGGTGTACCCGGTGACCACTGAAGTGTTGCCGGCGCCGATGTCTTACGAACAGGTGATCAGCGATTTCTACGACGCCGCCAGCGTTGACGTCGCCGCACACTTGGACGCCGGCCGTGACGTAGCGGTGATCTGCGAAGGCGACCCGTTCTTCTACGGTTCCTACATGTACCTGCACGACCGCCTCGCCGAGCGCTATGAAGCGCAGGTGATTCCAGGCGTGTGTTCAATGCTCGGCGGTGCCTCGGTGCTGGGCGCGCCGCTGGTTTACCGCAACCAGAGCCTGTCGGTACTCTCGGGTGTGTTGCCCCATGACGACCTCAAGCGCCGCCTGGCGGATGCCGATGCGGCCGTGATCATGAAGCTGGGTCGCAACTTCCCGAAAGTGCGTCAGGTGCTGGAAGAGCTCGGCCTGGCCGGGCGTGCGCTGTATGTGGAACGCGCCACCATGGCCAACCAGAGGATCGTGCCGCTGGATCAGGTCGATCCATCGTCGTCGCCGTACTTCTCGCTGATCATCGTGCCCGGTGAACGGTGGCAAGGTTGATGAGCCCGGCGATTGTCATTCTGGGCCAGGGCAGCCTGGCCACTGCGCGCAAGATCCAGCAGGTCTACCCCGGCGCGTTGATCCACGGCCTGGCCGGACGGGTCGACGGTGCGGACCAGTCCTACAGTGAATTTGGCGCGACCCTGCGCCAGCTGTATCAGCAAGGTACGCCGCTGATTGCGCTGTGCGCGGCCGGTATCGTCATTCGTACCTTGGCGCCGCTGCTGCTGGAAAAAGGCGAAGAACCCGCCGTGCTGGCCGTGGCCGAAGACGGCAGTGCGGTGGTGCCGTTGCTTGGCGGCCTGGGCGGTGTGAACGTGATGGCGCGCGAAATCGCCGCTGCGTTGAACGTGGCCGCTGCGATCACCACCAGTGGCGAGCTGCGTTTCGGCACCTGCCTGCTCAATCCGCCTGCGGGTTATGAACTGGCCGACCTTGAACTGGGCAAGCGCTTCGTCTCCGACCTGCTGGCCGGCGAAAGCGTGCGCATTGAGGGCGCCGCGCCGTGGCTGGACCCAGCCAACCTGCCCCAGGACCAACAGGCGCGCCTGGCGATTCACGTGGGCAGTAACGCGCGCGCGCCTGCTGCCGATGAATTGCTGATCTATTCGAAGAATGTCAGCGTGACCTGCAACCCAGGTGCGCAACTGGCTGAGCGTGTGCGCACGGCGTTGCATGAGGCGGGTATCGCCGTGCAATCCCTGGCGTGCCTGTTGGCCAGTGATACGCAGATGGCCGAGGCGTCGTTGCATGCAGCCGCGTTGGAGCTGGGTGTACCGCTGCGGTTTGCCAGCGTCAGCCAGGACGCGGATATCGTCATCAACGTTGCCGAGCAACCCCTGGACTTGTCGCAAGTCGGCCGTGTGCGTGGTCGCCTGGCTGTGATCGGCCTGGGCCCCGGCGGCGCCGAGTTGATGGTGCCAGCGGTCAAGGCAGAACTGGCGCGTTGCACCGACGTGCTCGGTTACGAAACCTACGTGCGCATGGCCGGGCCCTTCCGGGACGATCAGGTGCAGCACTGCACCGACAACCGCGAAGAAATGCAGCGTGCGCGCCATGCCTTCGAACTGGCGGCCCAAGGTCGCTCGGTGGTGGTTGTGTCGTCTGGCGACCCCGGCGTGTTCGCCATGGCCGCTGCGGTGATCGAAGCCCTGCACGAATCCAGCGATCCGGCCTGGCATCAGGTCGACCTGGAAATCCTGCCGGGTGTTTCGGCCTCGCTCGCCACCGCCGCCCAGGCGGGTGCGCCGTTGGGCCATGATTTTTGCGTGATGTCGCTGTCGGACAACCTCAAGCCGTGGTCGATCATCGAAAAACGCCTGGACCTGGCGTCCCAGGCGGACCTGGCGCTGGCGTTCTACAACCCGATCTCGCGCTCGCGGCCGTGGCAACTGGGGCGTGCGCTGGAAATCGTCGCACTGCACCGTACGCCTGAAACGCCGGTGGTGCTGGGCCGGGATATTGGCAGGCCAGGCCAGACCCTGCGCGTCACTACCCTGGGGCAACTGACGCCGGAGCAGGTGGACATGCGCACCATGGTGTTGATCGGTTCGTCCACCACCGTCACCTTCCCGCGTACCGGTGGCGGTGAGTGGGTGTACACGCCGCGCTGGTACGGCGAGAAACCCGCCTCCTGAAAAGGGCCCCTCGGGTGCCTGAAAGCTCCGAATGATCCAGGGATTTTCCTGGCGTTGTCCGGGGCTTTTTCTTTTTTCTGCGACGAAATCCGGAAGCCCGCCAGGCATGCCGCGTGATTGCTGGGCGGCGCGGTTTGACGGGGGGCGCCAAGGGATGTTTGTCGTCTGGAAAACGCTCCAGCCAGTGGACTAGGGTGGACATAAGCCCCGAGTTGGGGTGCTTGTGGAGAACCAAAATGGAGCGACATCACAGAAGGATCAACAATAAAAAAAGGCGCAAATTGATTGCCGCCTACAAGTTGCCGGGAGCGTCTGGAGCGCTTAAGGCTTTGCCGTTGGACATCGAGAACGACTTCAACGCCGCCGTGGTCAACAACAGTGTCATCTCGTTTGCCGAAGGCTTGTCCGGCTTGAACCGGGAGTACGTGCGCAAGAGCTATTTGCTGGCCAGCAGCTATGTCAGCGATGTGTTGAAAGTACAGCGCGGTACCGAGGGTTGGTACGACGAGTTCATCAAGGTGATGGTCAGCCTGGGGTGGCTGCCGGTGCGCAGCCGCTTCGAACGGGTTTCACGTTCCGGCAAGGGCCTGACCGTGCAATGGGCGGCGCTGAATATCATCACCACCCTGCTGGCGTCGACCTCATTGTCCGGGTACTTGCTGAGCACTTTGCCGAAACTGGCGGCCGATGCTTTGGACGCATTGAAGCAGGCGCCGGGGACGTTCGAACTGTTCAAACGCAACAGCGCGGTACACCAAGGCGGCGACTTCGGCCTGGCGTCCTGTGCCGAAACGGACGGTGAACTGATGATGGTGCTGGTGACCTACAGCAGCCATGGCGTGAGCAAGCAGATAGGGCTGCCCTTCCTGGAGTGGGACAGCTCTTCGTTCGAGGCCTTCAGCGGGCAGACGTGCCTGGTACTGAATACCTCGGTGGTCAACGAAAAGACGATCCAACTGATGCGCGAGAGTGCGGGCGACAAAGTGCAGTTGGCGATCGCCAAGTACCGGATCTAAGGCACCAGGTAACCGCGCACACCGGTGAAGATGATTTGCGCGGCCAGGGCGCACACAAACAACCCCATCAACCGACTGACAATCTGCAAACCCTGGTCACCGAGGATGCGTTCGATCCGGTTGGACAGGTACAGCACCACGCCCACCGTGAGGCTGGCCAGGGCGATACTGAGGATGGCGGTGAGCTTGTCATCCCAGTGCGGCTGGCTCACCCCCATGACCAGCAGCGCACCGATGGTGCCGGGGCCGACGGTGAGGGGAATGGTCAGCGGCACGATGGTCACGTCCTGCTGCACGTTGTCGGTCTGCACCGCCGACTTGCCCTGAGCCATGCCCAGGGCGGAGATAAACAGCACACTGCCGGCGCCAATGCGGAAGGCGTCGACGGTGATGCCGAACACGCTGAAAATCACGCGGCCGAACAAGTAGAGCAACACGCTCGATACCAGGGTCGCCAACGCCACCTTCCACGCCAGGCGGCGCCGTTCTTTGCTGGAGTAGCCACGGGTCAGGCTGATAAAGCAGGACAGCACGAAGAACGGGCTGTAGAGCACCAGCATTTTCAGGTAGACGCTGAATAACACGTGGAGCATGGGGGCGGCTCGCGATGGGAGAAGATTGGGGGAAGTCTATCAGGCGAAACAGTGCAAATGTGGGGGCTGGCTAGCTGTGATGAGTAGGCCCGCTCACCACAAAAAAAGCCCACTCACCTTTCAGGCTAAGAGGGAGCGTGTTCGGGTCGCTGCTGACGCTGCGCCACCCAGAACTCCACCAGCTCACGCAACTGCGACAACTCCACCGGCTTGGCCATATGCCCGTCCATCCCGGCCTGGCGTGCGCGTTCTTTATGTTCCGACAGGATGTGCGCCGTCAGCGCCACCACCGGTGTGCGAATACGCTGGTGGCTGACTTCCCACGCGCGCAGTTGCTGGGTGGCCGAGAAGCCATCGAGGATCGGCATTTCACAGTCCATCAACACCAAGTCATAGCGCTGGGCTTTCATCGCTTCCAGCGCTTCTTCGCCATTGCTGGCAGTGTCCGGGTTGAGATTGAGCTTACCGAGCATGCCACGGATCACTTTGGTGGAGATGCTGTTGTCTTCAGCCACCAGGATGCGGAAATCCGTCGGCACGGTGATGGCCGCCGGCGAATTGAGGACCGGGCGAGGTGGAACGTTGCCCTTGCTGCGTTGGGTCAGTTCGTCGGCCAGGGTGGTCTTGAGCGTGTAGCCGGCAACGGGCTTGGCGAGGATGCGCTTGATCCCGCAATTGCGCGCGATGATCTTGCTCGGCGCGTTGCTGATGCCGGTGAGCATGATCAGCAGGATGTCGTGGTTCAGGCTCGGGTCTTCCTTGATCTTCGCCGCCAGTTGCATGCCGGTCATGCCCGGCATGTTCTGGTCCAGCAGCACCACGTCGAAGTAATCGCGCAGGTGCGCCTTGGTGCGCAGCAGTGCCAGGGCTTCCTTGCCCGATGGCACGGCGCTGACGTTGAGGCCCCAGGCCGAACATTGCTGCACCAATACTTTGCGGCAGGTGTCGTTGTCGTCCACCACCAGCACCCGTGCGCCCTTGAGTGGGCCGTCGAGGTCGGAGGTCGGGTGTTCCAGGCGTTCCGGGTCCAGCGGCAGGGTTAGCCACAAGGTGCTGCCCTGGTGGCTGCCGCTCTTGATGCCGAACTCGCCGTTCATCAGCAGGATCAGTTGGCGGGCGATGACCAGGCCCAGGTGACCGTTCAAGCGGGTGGCCGAGAAGAAATTCTTGCTGTGCAGTTCGCTGTGCAGCAGCGCGTCACGCTCGGCGGCCTCCATCGGCAGGCCGCTGTCCTGCACGGCGATGCGCAGGCGCGGCTTGGTGCTGCGGTCATCCAATGCGACCACGATCAGCACTTCGCCTTCGTCGGTTTTCTGCAGGGCGTTTTCCAGCAGGCTCAACATGGCCTGGCGCAGGCGCGTCGGGTCGCCGCTGATCACGCGGGGCACCTGGGGCTGGATAAAACTGATCAGCTCGACGTTCTGTTGTTCAGCCTTGGCGCGGAAAATACTCAGGCAATCTTCGATCAGCGCGTTGAGGTCGAACTGCACGTCATCCAGTTCGATCTGGCCGGATTCCAGCTTGGAGATGTCGAGGATTTCGTTGATCAGCGTGAGCAGTTCATTACCGGCGCTGTGGATGGTCTGCACGTAGTCGCGCTGTTTCACCGACAGCGGCGTACCCAGCAACAGTTCGGTCATGCCCAGCACGCCGTTCATGGGGGTGCGGATTTCGTGGCTGATCTTGGCCAGGAACTCGGCCTTGGCGGCAATCTCGGCATTGCTCGCCGCCAAGTCGCGGCTGAGGCTGAAGCGCGCTTCGACAATCGCGCGCTGGCGTTCGCCCAGCGCCAGGCTCATCAACAGGCCGCTGAGGCAGATGAAGGCCAGCAACGTGACGATCAGGCCCTGGGGCGAGACCATCGTCAGGCCCAGCAGTGCAGGCAGGATGATCAGCGTGCCGATGTTGAACACCACCATCGCCGCCACGAACAGGCGGGCCGGACGGTAGCCTTTCTGCCAGTGGTAGGCCGAGACGAACAGCATGCTCAAGCCGGCCAGGGCCACCAGGGCATAGGTGATGATGTTCAGCGGCAGGGTGTTGACGAACAACAGCAGCAGGCCGCACAGCACGATGAACAGGATGTCGGCCATCAACAGCTTGTTCAGCGGGTGTGGCCCCAAAGGCATGAAGAACCGATAGGCAAACATCAGCCCGCACGGCGCGGTCAGCAGCAGGGCCAGGTAGGCGCCTGGGGTCTGGATAGCGTGCCAGTTCGGCAGCCAAGGGCCGATCAGGTTCAGCAGCAGCGCGAGGCTGAGCATCAGCAGGATTTCGCAGGCCGCCAGCCACAGGCTACTGCGTGAGCGGTGGTAGGCGAAACGCGTGAGGTTGTGCAGGATCAGCATCAGCAGACAGCCGAACAGCAGTCCGTAGATCAGCGTCTGCGTCTGGTCGGCGGCGGCGAGCACGGCCGGTTCCAGGGTGATATACGGGCGCAGTTCATGTTCCGAGACCAGGCGCAGGTAGACCTCTAAGGGTTTCTGGCTCTGGGGCATCGGCAGCATGAAGTCGCTGCTGGGCAATGGGCGCTCGGCCTGGGGCTGGCGTGTGCCGGTGCTTTGTTGCTCCACCAGGGTGTCGCCGTCCAGTACATAGAGGCTCAGGTGGGACAAATCCGGGGCAAAAACCCGCAGCACTTGTTCGTGCTTGCCGGGTTGCAGCTTGAAACGCACCCACAACGCACCGTCCGGTTCCGCGGCGGTAAGGCGGTCCAGTTCGATGGGGCTGAATTGATTGGTGTAGCGCGAGGAACGGATGTCGCTCAGTTGCAGGTCGGCCTGTTCATCAAGCAATACTGCCCAGCCACTGCCTTGCGCGGCGGCCTGGGCCGGGAACAAGCAGAGCAGTGTCAGCAGACTGACAGTGAAACCTATGGCGATCCTGAGCCAGCGCACGGCGAAATCCCTTCGTAGGTTGATGCACGGTTAACTATGCGCGGGTAGGCCTGCATACGGCAAGGGCCAGAGGCCCTTGCCTAGCCGAACGGATAGCGGCTTACTGGCTTTCGCCACGCTCCCGCGCAATGGCGCGATAGCCGATGTCCTTGCGATAGAAGCAGCCTTTCCAGTCGATTTTTGCAGCCAGCTTATAAGCCTGTTGCTGCGCGGCGTCGACGCTGGCGCCCATGGCGGTGGCGCACAATACACGGCCACCGGCGGTCACGACCTGGCCATCCTTGAGCGCAGTACCCGCATGGAACACTTTGCCTTCCAGCGTAGCAGCCGCGTCGAGACCTTCAATCACGTCGCCCTTGGCGTAATCGGCAGGGTAGCCACCGGCCGCCAGCACAATCCCGACGCTCGGACGTGGATCCCACTGGGCTTCTACCTTGTCCAGGGCCTGGGCCAGGGCAGCTTCCACCAGCAACACCAGGCTCGATTGCAGACGCAGCATCACCGGTTGGGTTTCCGGATCGCCGAAGCGGCAGTTGAACTCGATGACTTTCGGGTTACCGGCTTTGTCGATCATCAGGCCGGCATACAGGAAACCGGTGTACACATTGCCTTCGTCGGCCATGCCACGCACGGTCGGCCAGATCACCAGGTCCATGACGCGCTGGTGCACGTCGGCGGTGACTACCGGGGCAGGGGAGTAGGCACCCATGCCGCCGGTGTTCGGGCCGGTGTCGCCGTCGCCGACGCGTTTATGGTCCTGGCTGGTTGCCATTGGCAGGACGTTCTTGCCGTCGACCATCACGATAAAGCTGGCTTCTTCGCCGTCGAGGAATTCCTCGATCACTACGCGCGAACCGGCGTCACCAAAAGCATTGCCGGCGAGCATGTCGCGCACAGCGTCTTCGGCTTCCTGCAGGGTCATGGCGACGATCACGCCTTTGCCGGCGGCCAGGCCGTCGGCCTTGATCACGATCGGCGCACCTTTTTCACGCAGGTAAGCCAGGGCCGGCTCGATCTCGGTGAAGTTCTGGTAGTCGGCGGTCGGGATCTTGTGGCGCGCCAGGAAGTCCTTGGTGAACGCCTTGGAGCCTTCCAGCTGGGCCGCGCCGGCGGTTGGGCCGAAGCAATCCAGGCCACGGCTGCGGAACAGGTCCACTACGCCGGCAACCAGCGGGACTTCCGGGCCGACGATGGTCAGGGACACATTTTTTTCAGCAAAGTCGGCCAACTGTTCAAGGGCCAGCACGTCGATAGCGACGTTCTCGCACTTGGCTTCAATGGCGGTACCGGCGTTGCCGGGTGCTACGAATACTTTCTGGACGCGCGGGTCCTGGGCAACTTTCCAGGCCAGGGCGTGTTCACGGCCACCGCTGCCAATGATGAGGACGTTCAAGTCAGACTCCTTCGGAGGAAGTTACAAGCTGCAAGCTAAGAGCAATCTGTATCGCTCTGAAGGCAGCCTGCAGCTATGAATTTTAGAGGCTACAACCAGCAGCAAAAGCGACAAAGCTTTGCTTTTACTTGCTGCTTGCAGCTCGAACCTTGCCACTCCACGCTAGTGGATCAGTGGCGGAAGTGGCGCATGCCGGTGAAGACCATGGCGATGCCGGCTTCATCAGCGGCGGCGATGACCTCAGCATCACGCATCGAACCGCCCGGTTGGATCACGGCGGTCACGCCTGCCTTGGCGGCGTTGTCCAAACCGTCACGGAACGGGAAAAATGCATCGGAAGCCATTACCGAACCCACAACCTGCAGGCCCGCATGTTCAGCCTTGATCGCGGCGATACGCGCCGAGTTCACGCGGCTCATCTGGCCGGCGCCGACACCGATGGTCTGGCGATTCTTGGCGTAGACGATGGCGTTGGATTTAACGTATTTGGCCACTTTCCAGGCGAAGATCAGGTCGTTGATCTCTTGTTCGGTCGGCGCGCGCTGGGTCACGACTTTCAGGTCTTCGCTGCCGATCATGCCGATGTCGCGGCTCTGTACCAGCAAGCCGCCATTGACGCGCTTGTAGTCCCAGGCAGCGGCACGTTCAGCCGACCATTCGCCGCAGGCCAGCAGGCGCACGTTGGCTTTGGCCGCCACGATGGCACGGGCTTCCTCGCTGACGCTTGGGGCGATGATCACTTCAACGAACTGACGCTCAACGATCGCCTTGGCGGTCTCGGCATCCAGCTCACGGTTGAAGGCGATGATGCCGCCGAACGCCGACTCGGTGTCGGTGGCGTAGGCCAGTTCGTACGCCTGGCGGATACCGCCTTCAGCGTCCGGGCTCACCGCCACGCCGCACGGGTTGGCGTGCTTGACGATCACACAGGCTGGCTTGACGAAGCTCTTCACACATTCCAGCGCGGCGTCGGTGTCGGCCACGTTGTTGTAGGACAGCTCCTTGCCTTGCAGCTGGGTCGCGGTGGCGATGCCCACTTCGGCCGGCTTGGCTTCTACGTAGAACGCCGCGCTCTGGTGCGGGTTCTCGCCGTAGCGCATTTCCTGGGCCTTGATGAACTGGCTGTTGAAGGTGCGCGGGAACTGGCTGCGGTCTTCGGTGGACAGTGTTTCAGCCGTCTGGTTAACAGTGCCCATGTAGTTGGCGATCATACCGTCGTAGGCGGCGGTGTGTTCGAACGCCTTGAGCATCAGGTCGAAGCGCTGGGCGTAGGTCAGGCCACCGGCCTTCAGGCTTTCCAGCACGTTAGCGTAATCGCTGGCGTTGACCACGATGGCCACGTCTTTGTGGTTCTTGGCCGCCGAGCGCACCATGGTCGGACCGCCGATATCGATGTTTTCGATGGCGGTCGGCAGGTCGCAGCCTGGCTTGTTGATGGTGGCTTCGAACGGGTAGAGGTTCACGGCCACCAGGTCGATCGGCTTGATGCCGTGCTCGGCCATGATCGCGTCGTCGGTGCCGCGACGGCCGAGGATGCCACCGTGGATTTTCGGATGCAGGGTCTTGACCCGACCGTCCATCATTTCTGCGAAACCGGTGTAGTCCGCCACTTCCACTGCGGCCACGCCGTTGTCCTGCAGCAGTTTGAAGGTCCCGCCCGTGGAGAGGATTTCCACGCCGAGGGCTTCCAGCTCCCGGGCAAATTCGAGGATCCCGGTCTTGTCGGAGACACTGATCAAGGCGCGGCGGATCGGCAGGCGGGTAGTCTGGTCGGTCATTTCAATTTCCATCAAAAGCAAAGGAGTCAGCAAAAAAGGCGACCGTTTTTTACGCGGGCGCCTTTCTGGTTTGATTGAATGCTTACAACAAATCGTACTGCTTGAGCTTTTTGCGCAAGGTGCCACGGTTGAGGCCCAGCAGCTCACTGGCTTTGGTCTGGTTGCCCTTGACGTAGTTCATCACGCTTTCGAGCAGGGGCGCCTCGACTTCGGAGAGCACCAGGTTGTACACGTCCGTGACGGAAGCGCCCTCAAGGTGGGCGAAATAATTGTGCAGCGCCTTCTCGACACTCCCGCGAAGGGTCTGGCCTTCTTCGCTCGGCGTGTTGAGGTGCTGTTTCAAATTGACGTTGTCGCTCACGGGTGTTGTTCCACTCACTAAAGTCTCGGTCATCATCGTCATGCGGCCACCCCCTCTCCGTCCCCTGTCCCCAGGCTCTTGTAACGCTCGCTGAAGAACTCACGAACGTTGGCGCACTGTGCTTCCGTATCATCCAAACGATTGAAGTGGGCGCGAAACTCCCTGGCGCCCGGCAGGGTTGCGAGATACCAGCCGACATGCTTTCGAGCAATGCGTACTCCCATCACGTCCCCATAGAAGGCGTGCAGGGCGGCCAGATGCTCTAGCAGAATACGTTCCACCTCGATCAGCTCCGGTGCCGGCAACACTTCGCCAGTACGCAGAAAATGCTCGATCTCACGAAAAATCCACGGCCGCCCCTGGGCAGCCCGGCCAATCAACAAACCATCGGCACCGGTCGCGTGCAGCACGCGCCGGGCTTTCTCGGCGGAGTCGATGTCGCCATTGGCAAACACCGGCATCGACACCGCCTGCTTGATCGCGGCGATGGTGTCGTACTCGGCTTCACCGGTGTAAAGGTCGGCGCGGGTGCGGCCATGCACCGCCAGCGCTGTAATGCCTGCCTGTTCAGCGATCTTTGCCACTGTCAGGCCGTTCTTGTTGTCCCGGTCCCAACCGGTACGGATCTTCAGGGTGACCGGCACATCCACTGCGGCGACAACGGCCTGCAGGATCTCGGCAACCAATTGCTCATCTTTCAACAGGGCGGAACCGGCGGCCTTGTTGCAGACCTTCTTGGCCGGGCAGCCCATGTTGATGTCGATGATCTGCGCCCCCAACTCCACGTTGGCCCGGGCCGCATCCGCCAGCATCTGTGCATCGCCACCGGCGATCTGTACCGAGCGCGGCTCGGGATCACCTTCGTGGATCATGCGCATCCGCGATTTGCGGGTGTTCCACAAGCTCATGTCGCTGGTGACCATTTCCGAGACTACAAGACCTGCGCCCAAACGCTTGCACAGCTGACGAAAGGGCTGGTCGGTAACCCCCGCCATCGGGGCGAGGATCAAGCCGTTCTGCAATGTATATGGGCCGATGCGTACCGCCGACATAGGACTTCCCTGTTGTGGGGCCGGATCATTAGAGTTCGAAAAAGGGTTGGCATGATACCCGCTCTCGATGACTGGATAAAGGCTGAATTGGATAAAATCTGAACAGTTATTTCTTTATCGCCACCGGTTTGGTTGCGCAAAGGAAAGTCAATAACCTGCCGTCAAATCTCAATGCACGAACCGATTCACTCGGGCGAGTGAAAGCTCAGGCTGTAATTCACGGCTTTGTTGCCGGGATCGAGGATATCCAGGGAGATATGGATCGGGGTTTGCGAGGGCATTTCGCTAACACCGGCCAACTCACCGCTGAGGTATTCGGCGGGCTTGAAGCGACGACTGGCAATCAGGCCGCCATTCAAATCGGCAAACCGCAGCTCCAGCAGCGGGAAGGGCTGGGAGAAGGTCGCGCGGTTATAGATGATCGCGTCCACCACCAGTGCCCCGGCGAAATCCGGGTGGCTGCGTACCACCAGGTTGCTGCTCTTGATGTGGGCGATATCGACCCTTGATGGCACGGTGCAGCCCAGTGTGGGGCACAATTGCTGGAACCACGGGCGATAGGCGTCCTGGCGGGCCAGGTCGTCGAATTGATAGGCGATGTACTGGCCGGCAAGACCGCCGGCGGCGATCAGGACCAGCAACAGCCAGACCAGCCGACGGCCCCAGCCCGACGGGCGCTTTTGTGCGTAGAGGTGCAGCGGGTCGTCTTCGAGGTCTAGCAGTTGGTCGTCTTGCACGCTCGTTTCGGCGCGCGAGCGCTTGCGACGGGGTTTGGGGCGTTCTTGGGGTTCTACGTCATCGGCCGATTGGGTCAGCGGCGTAAACGGCGGGTCGATGTCGTCATCGTCGGGCGTTGAACGCAGTGGCGGCTCATCGTCGATATCGTCGGTGTGGAACGACATGGAGGGTTCGGTGCGCTGCTGAGTCGCAGGTTCAGGCACGTCTTCAGTGACGTGAATGCGCTCTTCAGGCGGCTCGCTGAACAGGCTCGCCGCCCATTTCTCTTCTTCGGCCTTGACCGTGTCGCGGCTGGCGCTGAAGGATTCTTCCTTTTGGCGGCGGTCGGTGCCGGGCTGGCGACGATCTGCGCCCATCGGCAACGTGTGCTGAATCTCGCGGCGTTCCAGCTTGGCCAGTTCTTCGTCTAGGTCCAGGTTGTCCAGGTCCAGCTCTTCGGCAGTCCACTGCTTCTGGCTGATGGCTCGCGCGGGCTCAGGCGTCAGCTCTGTCGGCACTTCTGGCACTTGCGGCTCAGGCGCGGACGCCTGGCCGCGCTGCTCCAGCAACTGACGAGCGGCATTGAACACTTGCAGGCACGAGCCACAGCGCACCACGCCACGGGCCACGCTCAATTGAGCGTGGTTGACGCGAAAGCGGGCTTGGCAGTGCGGGCACTGGGTGACGAAACTGTCGGTCATGCGGCTATCCGATTCAGGCAAGCGCTCATTCTAGCGCCGACGACCGCTGATGCGTACCCAGCCATCGCGGTTGGCGATCGGGTCCAGCTCGAAATCCTTGGCGTAGGCGGCAGCGACGTCTTCGCCTTGCTCGGCCAGGATGCCCGACAGCGCCAGGCGCCCGCCCGGCTTGACCAGGCTCGACAATTGCGGTGCCAGGGACACCAGCGGGCCGGCGAGGATATTGGCGACCAGTACGTCGGCCTGCACCTGGGGCAAGTCTTCAGGCAAATACAGTGGGAATTTGCCTTCAGGGACATTGTTGCGTCCGGCGTTATCGCGGGAGGCTTCCAGGGCCTGCACGTCGATATCGGTGCCCACGGCTTCCTTGGCGCCCAGCAACAGGGCGGCAATCGCCAGGATCCCCGAGCCGCAGCCGAAGTCCAGCACGTGGCTGTCGGTCAGGTCCTGGCCATCCAGCCACTCCAGGCACAGCGCGGTAGTGGGGTGGGTGCCGGTGCCGAACGCCAGGCCCGGGTCGAGCAGCAGGTTGACCGCATCTGGCTCAGGCGCGGCGTGCCAGCTCGGCACGATCCACAGGCGCTGGCCGAAACGCATCGGCTGGAAGTTGTCCATCCAGCTGCGTTCCCAGTCCTGGTCTTCGATGACTTCGCTGTGATGCTCCGGCAGCGCGCCGCCGGTAAGCAGCTCCATATGGGCCAGCACGGCGGCGGCATCGGTGCCGTCTTCGAACAGGGCCAGCAAATGGGTGTGGGACCATAGCGGGGTGGTGTTGAGTTCCGGTTCGAAGATCGGCTGGTCTTCGGCGTCCATGAAGGTCACCGAAACGGCGCCGACTTCAAGGAAAGCGTCTTCATAGGTTTCGGCTTGTTCTGGGCTGATGGCGAGACGGACTTGCAGCCAAGGCATGGCGGGCACCTTTGAAAAAATGAATGTGCGACTACATCTGTCGCGAAAGCGCGGGAGTTTACGCGAGAGCGGAGTGTGTGGCGAGGGAGCTTGCTCCCGCTGGGGCGCGAAGCGGCCCCGCTCTGTTTAAAAGAATGGGACTGCTGCGCAGTCCAGCGGGAGCAAGCTCCCTCGCCACAGTGGCCTTTGAGTTATCGGCGGCCAAAAACAACAAAACCGCCCGAAGGCGGCTTTGTTGGGTGGAACGCTTACTGGTTAGCCAGCTTGTGTTCCAGGTAGTGAATGTTCACACCACCTTCGCAGAAGCCTTCATCGCGGACCAGGTCCCGGTGCAGCGGGATGTTGGTCTTGATGCCGTCAACCACGATTTCGTCCAGGGCGTTGCGCATACGGGCCATGGCCTCGTCGCGGGTGGCGCCCCAGGTGATCAGCTTGCCGATCAACGAGTCGTAGTTGGACGGAACCTTGTAGCCGCTGTACAGGTGCGAATCCACACGTACGCCGTTGCCGCCGGGCGCGTGGAAATGCTTGACCAGGCCAGGGCTTGGGATAAAGGTTTTCGGGTCTTCGGCGTTGATGCGGCACTCCAGGGAGTGGCCGTGCATCTTCACGTCGTCCTGGGTGAAGGACAGCGGGTTGCCGGCGGCGATGCTGAGCATCTCCTTGACGATGTCGATACCGGTGACCATCTCCGACACCGGGTGCTCTACCTGCACGCGAGTGTTCATCTCGATGAAGTAGAAACGACCGTTCTCGTACAGGAACTCGAAAGTGCCCGCGCCACGGTAGTTGATGTCGATGCACGCCTTGACGCAACGAGCCAGTACTTCCTGACGCGCTTTTTCATCCAGGCCTGGTGCCGGAGCTTCTTCCAGAACCTTCTGGTGACGACGTTGCAGCGAGCAATCGCGGTCGCCCAGGTGGATGGCGTGGCCTTGGCCGTCGGACAGCACCTGCACTTCCACGTGACGTGGGTTGGTCAGGTACTTCTCCAGGTAGACCATCGGGTTGCCGAACCAGGCGCCCGCCTCGGAGCGAGTCTGCTTGGCCGCTTCGATCAGGTCTTCTTCCTTGTGCACCACGCGCATGCCGCGACCACCACCGCCACCGGCGGCCTTGATGATCACCGGGTAGCCGACTTCGCGACCAATGCGCAGAGCGGTTTCCTCGTCTTCCGGCAGTGGGCCGTCGGAACCTGGAACGGTTGGCACGCCGGCCGCGATCATGGCGTCCTTGGCAGAAACCTTGTCACCCATCAGGCGAATGGTTTCGGCTTTCGGGCCGATGAAGGCGAAGCCGGACTTTTCCACCTGTTCGGCAAAATCGGCGTTTTCCGCGAGGAAGCCGTAGCCAGGGTGGATGCCATCAGCGCCGGTCACTTCCGCGGCCGCGATGATGTTCGAGACTTTCAGGTACGAGTTCGTGGCCAGTGGCGGGCCGATGCAGATGCTTTCGTCCGCCAGTTTCACGTGCATCAATTCGGTATCGGCCGTCGAGTAAACAGCGACGGTCTTGATGCCCTCTTCCTTACAGGCGCGCAGGATACGCAGCGCGATCTCGCCGCGGTTGGCGATCAGGACTTTTTGCAGTTTCTTCGCAGGTTTCAACATCGAAGGCGCTCCGCGGTTCAAACGATGGTGAACAGCGGCTGGTCGTACTCAACCGGCTGACCGTTTTCTACCAGGATGGATTCGATGACGCCGGCTTTTTCCGCGGTGATGTGGTTCATCATCTTCATCGCTTCAACGATGCAGATGGTGTCGCCCACTTTCACGGTTGCGCCGACTTCAACGAAGGCTGGCGAGGTCGGTGCCGGGGTGCGGTAGAAGGTACCGACCATTGGCGACTTGACCACGAAACCGTTCAGCGCAGGAGCAGCTGGAGCGGCAGGTGCAGCGGCAGCAGCAGGTGCGGCGGCTGGAGCAGCAGCCGGCGCCGGTGCTTGCATCTGTGGCGCGTAGAACTGTTGGGCCGGGGTCTTGCTGTGGCGGCTGATCCGTACGGACTCTTCGCCTTCCTTGATTTCCAGCTCGTCGATACCGGATTCTTCCAGCAGTTCGATCAGTTTCTTAACTTTACGGATATCCATGAATCATCAACTCCCAAGGGTCGGTCAGGGGCGCTTGGCCGGTTGTTCAAGTTGTTCCAGGGCGGCCTCCAGGGCCAGTCGGTAACCGCTGGCGCCAAGGCCGCAGATCACACCTACCGCTACGTCGGAGAAGTAGGAGTGATGGCGGAAAGCTTCGCGTTTGTGCACGTTCGACAAATGCACTTCGATGAATGGGATGCTCACCGCCAGCAATGCGTCACGTAATGCAACGCTTGTGTGTGTAAAAGCGGCGGGATTGATCAGGATAAAGTCCACGCCTTCGCCACGCGCGGCATGGATGCGATCAATCAATTCGTACTCGGCATTGCTTTGCAGGTAGAGCAGATGGTGGCCGGCTTCACGCGCCCTGCGTTCCAGGTCGAGGTTGATCTGGTCCAGGGTGACTGCCCCGTAGACGCCCGGTTCACGGGTGCCGAGCAGGTTCAGGTTGGGTCCGTGAAGAACCAGTAAGGTCGCCATCGGCTGTTCCTTGTTATTGATGTGGGTACGGCAGAACCCGGCGACTATGCCGCAAAGCCTTTGTGACTGTCCAGTTCTATGCAGTAGGCAGCACGATTAGCGAGGATAGCGCGAAATTTGTGACTGTGAGGCCGGATTCGGTCAGTTACACACGAAACGCCTGCACGGCGGTGTTGAGCTGCCCACCCAACACCAGCAAGTGCTCACCTTGGCTGCGGCCTTGGCCGATTCGCAGCAAGTTGTCCTCACCCAACTGGTGAATCCGCTCGCTGTTGTCGCGAATCTCACTGACGGCGCCACTCTGCTGTGCCGTCACATCGGCGATGCGCACGGCGGTGTCGGAAATGGTCTGGATAGCCCCGACGATTTCATCCAGCGCGCCGTCCGCTGCCTGGGCTTGCTGGGCGGTGGCCTCGGCGTGCTCGACCTGGGCACGCATGCCTTGCACCGATTGATGGGCGGCGCTTTGCAGGCCGGCGATCAGGGTCTGGATCTCTGCGGTGGCGCCGGCGGTGCGCTGGGCCAGGGAGCGGACTTCGTCGGCCACTACGGCAAAACCACGTCCGGCCTCACCGGCGCGGGCGGCCTCGATGGCGGCGTTGAGGGCGAGCAGGTTGGTCTGGTCGGCAATCGAGCGGATCACCGTCAGCACGCCGCCGATGGTGGCGGACTCTTCGGCGAGTTTTTCGATCATCTGCGCATTCTGCTGTACTTCGCCCACCAGGGCATGCAGCCCGGTCAGGCTCAGGCCGATCACGCGTTGGCCTTGCTCCACTGCCTGACCAGCACTGCGACTGGCGCCCGCCGCCTGGCTGGCATCGCCCGCCACTTGCTGGATGGTCGCTTCCAGCTCACCCAGCGAATCACGGATCTGCGCGGTATCCCCGGCCTGGCGTTCGGCGCCGTCGTGCAGGCCGCTGCTCAGTTCGGCCAGCGCACGGCTGCTGCCGGCGACTTCCTCGGCGTTGCCGCGAATGGTGCCGACCAAATCCACCAGATAAGCCCGTAGGCGGTTCAGGGAAGCTTCAATGTCGTGCAGCTCACGGTTGGTCTTGCCCAGGGCAATCGGCTGGCTGAAATCACCTTCGGCCCAGGTCGACAGGGCCGGTGCCAGGTTGGTCAGCACCCGTGCCAGGCGGCGTTGCAGGGTGTCGATCAGCAGCGCGATCAGCAGGATCAGGCCGATCATCACGCCTTGCATCAGGCGCACTTCGCCCTGGATTTTACCGTGCTGCGCGCGCACTACGGGCTCCAGGCCGGCGATGGCTTGTTGCACGGTGTCGATTTTCTGGTGGGTCTTGGCGGCCAGGTCGGTGCGTTGCTGGATCTGTTCGCGGGTGCGCTTGAGTTCGGCGGGGTAGCGGGTGAGCAGGCTGTTGAGTTCGCGCTTGAGGTCGACGCCTGTGTCCTGGGCTTCGGTTTTCTCGGTGTTCTCCAGGCCCATCAGCGCGGAAAAGTCGTCGGCGCTGGATTCGGCACTGGCTTTCACACCCAGCAACGGCAGCTGTTCCAGCACATCGGCTTGGCTGCGGATGTTGCTGACTTCGCGCTCCACATCATCGGCCAGTTCCGCGCGCCCACTGCTCACCAGCTTGTCGCGTGCCAGGGACAGTTTGCCAAGGTGCTGTGACGCAGCCAGCAAAGGCGGCAGATAACGGGTCGCTTCAGCCGAATTCACGCCAATGGCGTACTGACTCAATTGCTCCAGGTTCGCGCCTAATTCGCGTTCGGCCTGGAGCAACAAGGCTTGAGGATCGCCCGCCAGTTTGCCGGCCGCCAGCAAGTCGGTCTTGCTGAATGCATCCAGGTCCACCAGGCTCGGGCGTAGGTTTTGCGCGAGGTCCGCTGGCAACTCATCCAGATGCTGCAACAGGCTTTCCAGGCTTTGGCTGGCGCTGCTCAAGCGCAGGGCGTCGCCGCTGGACAGGTAGTCGTCGATATTGCGCGCGGCCTGGTTCTGGAACGTCTGGGACAACCCCAGGTAGCGCTCCATCAGCAAATACGGCCGTTCCAGCGCGCGCTGCGACCACCACAGGGTCGCGCCCAGTGCCAGGCACACGGCCACCAGAAGAAGGGTATTCAGATTGGTCAGCAGCTTCAGGCGCATGCGTGGTTTCAACCGACAGCAAAAGATAAGTGCCTGAAGTTATTGCGTTTTCATTACAGGGTTATGACCGAATCAGTGGATTCTGGTGAAAAGGTGGCACTTTGCTTTGATGTGCGCGCGGCTTGCACGCGGTTGCGTCCCGCATCCTTGGCGCGGTACAGCGCCTCGTCGGCCTGGGCCGCCATCATCAGGCTGTCGGAACCATCGCATAGCTCCACCAGCCCGGCGCTGAAGGTGCACCACAAATCCTGGGGTTGGGCGGGGTAGTGGATTTCGGCAAAGCGCCCACGGATTTCATCCAGTACTTTGCACGCCGATTCCAGGTCGGTGTCCGGCATCACAATGGCGAACTCCTCACCGCCGTAGCGCCCGATGTAATCAGTCTTGCGCAGACGCTGCTTGAGAAACAGCGCCAGGCTCTTGATCACACGGTCACCCATGGGGTGGCCGTGGCTGTCGTTGACCCGCTTGAAGTGGTCGATATCGAGCATGGCAAAGCTCAGCGGCTTGTTCTCGCGGCGCGCGCGGAAGCTGCAGTCTTCGAGCAATTGCAGGATGTGGGTGTGGTTGTACAGGCCGGTCAGGCTGTCACGCACCATCCGCGCCTTGAGGTTGCGCGCACGCGCGGCGCGGTTGCGCACGGTGGTGATCAGGTGGCGCGGCTTGATCGGCTTGGTGAGGAAGTCGTCGCCGCCTTCGCTCATGGCGTCCAGCTGTTTGTCCAGGTCGTCTTCGGCCGACAGGTAAATGATCGGCACGCTCACATAACGGTCGTTATGACGGATGACCTTGGCCAGTTCAGTGCCGGTACAGGCGGGCATGTACATGTCGAGGATGATCAGGTCGGGCTGGAAGTCCGCCAGTTCGGCCATGGCCTGGATCGGCTCGATCAGCGTGCGGGTGACGATGCCGGCGCTGTTGAGCAGGCGCTCGGTGTGCAGCGCCTGGGCCCGGGAGTCGTCGATGATCAGCACTTTGTACGGTTCGTACTGGGCGACGCAGGTCAGCACTTCGATCTTTTCCAGCAGGCTGGAGGCTTCCAGCGTGCCGGTGAGGAATTCCTGGCCGCCAGCGCGCACGGCGGCCAGGCGGGTCGGGGTGTCCGTTTCGTGCAGGCTGAAAAACAGCAGCGGCAGCTTTTGCTCCAGGCCTTCCTGGGCTTCGGCGGCGAGCTTGAGGCCCAGGCCGGTGCCACAGAAGTCTACGTCCATCACAATCGCCGAAGGCAGGCGCTCGGCCATTGACGCGCGAAAGGCCGCCACGCTGTCGAGGGACTGAGCACTCATGCCAAAGAATTCCAGCTGCTTGGCCAGGCGCTCGGCGCGGTCGTGATCGGCCAGCATCACGTAGATCGGCTTGCGCATGGGCGGCAGGAAGGTTTGTTCGAGCTGGTCGCCCTGGCGCAGGCCGGTACGGGACAGGCGCTGCATCAAACGGTTGAGTTCGGTGATCAGGTGGCTGCTCAAGCGGCCACGGTTTTCGTCCACCGCCTTGAGGGATTCACCGATATGACGCGCCAACTGGCCGTGTTCGGGCTGTTCGAAGCGCTCGGCAAAACGCAGCAGGCGCAAATTGGCCTCGCTGAGTTCGGACAGGTCGGCGCCGGACCATTCGCTGCGTTGCAGGCGCTGCCAGATCTCAAGAATTTGACGTGCCTGATGAATTACCCGCTGGGCAAAATGCTGCTTGAGGCGCTCACGGCTGGGGTCTTCTGGCTCGGTCATATCCTGACTACTAGTTAGGGTGCATGCTGAGGTCGACTGATGGCTCTATGCTAGCACCTCTTTCCGATGGGATGAGTGTCATACGTCAATAAACTGCGTGCCCGTCGCATTCAGTTGCTGACTGGAGGGTCGCGCTGCGTAAAAAGCGTGCATCCTTTATAGTCGAACGTCCCTTGTGCGCCAGTTTGGCGAAAAGCCCCGCAAGGGTGGGCACGATGGGGTAGGGTTGTGGTCGGAGTGTTTGAACGCACGCCATCAATTCAAGTGCATGAACTCAAGTGATTGAAAGGATATCGCCATGCTGGACTGGAAAAACCGTGCAGGCAGCGCCAAAGGCCCCGCGCCTGAGCCCAAGTCGGCCAACCGCGGCTATTTTCGTACCGTGCTGATGAGCCGCGCCGTGCTCAGCGTGCTCGGCCTGTACCTGTTGGTCACCGGCGCCCTGGGTTGGTACTGGAGCGAAGAGCCGGCGCTGTTTCCGGTGCAGCAGAACGCGCAGCTGGCCGCCGAGAAGGAAGGCAAGCAGATGGTGGTGGGCTACACCACGGTCGAAACCCTCAAGACCGTGGTCGGCACTTTGCTGAACAAGCCCGGTGGCTACATTTCCAACGACCGCTTCCCGCCAGGCCTGTGGATGGACAACATGCCGAGCTGGGAATACGGCGTGCTGGTGCAGGTGCGTGACCTGACCCGCGCCCTGCGTAAAGACTTTGCCCGTTCGCAGTCGCAGTCGGCCGAAGACGCGGACTTGGCCAAGGCCGAGCCACGCTTCAACTTCGACAACAAGAGCTGGGTGCTGCCATCCAGTGAGTCGGAATACCAGGAAGGCATCAATTCCCTGAGCCGCTACGAAGCACGGCTGTCCGACCCAAACCAGCGCGGCGCGCTGTTCTATGCGCGTGCCGACAACCTGAACAACTGGCTGGGCGACGTCGCAACGCGCTTGGGTTCGTTGTCGCAACGCCTGTCGGCCAGCGTCGGCCGGGTGAAACTGAACACCGCACTGAAAACCGAAGCCCTGGCGCCGGGTGAAGTGCCGCAGGTCGATGAAGAAGTGGTGGAAACCCCATGGATGCAGATCGACAACGTGTTCTACGAAGCCCGTGGCCAGGCTTGGGCTTTGTCGCACTTGCTGCGTGCCATTGAAGTCGATTTTGCCGATGTACTGGCCAAGAAGAACGCCACGGTCAGCGTGCGCCAGATCATTCGTGAGCTGGAAGCCTCGCAGGAACCGGTTTGGAGTCCTATGATTCTTAACGGCAGTGGCTTCGGGGTACTGGCGAACCATTCGCTGGTGATGGCCAACTACATTTCCCGGGCCAACGCTGCAGTGATCGACTTGCGTCAGCTCCTCAACCAGGGTTGATGATGGACGCTACTCAAAAGGAGGCCGCACACCGCGCGGCTTCCGATGCTGAACTGATCTGCTGGGTCGACGAGCAGGACAACCTGCTCGGTCACCTGGTGCGGTCCGACCTTCGCCAGCGCGGCCTGATTGGCCGTTGCACCTTCATATTCCTGTTCAACTCCAAGGGTGAGCTGTGTGTGCATCGGCGCACCCTGAGCAAGGCGTTGTATCCCGGTTTCTGGGACACAGCGGCGGGCGGCATGGTGGCGCAGGGAGAGTCGTATGCCGTGTCGGCAGCGCGCGAGCTGGAAGAGGAATTGGGTGTCGGTGGCGTGGAATTGGTCGAACATGACCACTTCTATTTCGAAGATGGCGACAGCCGGCTCTGGTGCACCTCCTACTCTGCCGTCTGGGACGGGCCACTGCGTCTACAGCCGGAAGAGGTCATGGAGGCGCGCTTTTTACCCCTTGAAACAGTCCTGCAGGAGGCTGGGCAAAAGCCTTACTGCCCGGATGCCCAGGAAGGGTTGCGGCGTTATCTGGCCTCGCGTCGCTAAAGTTGCATAAATTGGCGCCATTTGACTCTTAGCAAGTCGGCTTTTTGTGGTTACACTGCGCGACTTTTCACCCGAACCGCCTTGGCGGTCCGGTAGCGCTGCCCCTGCCTGAGTGGGGCTTCGCGGTCGGTTCACCGCTTTGCGGGTGCCGATCAGTCTTCATCCTCCCAAGAGGATTGCCGGTGGCCAAAAAAGCCGCATCCTTCGCCGCCCTTGGTGGCCTGGTATTTTCCACCGATGCAGGTCGACACTGCCCGGACTGTCGTCAGCCCGTGGATTCGTGTACCTGCAAACAGACCCTGATCCCTGAAGGCGACGGTATTGCCCGCGTACGCCGCGAGAGCAAAGGCCGTGGCGGCAAGACGGTGACTACCATCACCGGCGTGCCGTTGGCCGAAGAAGCCCTGAAGGAACTGGCCACGACGCTGAAAAAACGCTGTGGCACCGGAGGCGCGTTGAAAGACGGCGTCATCGAGATCCAGGGCGATCACGTCGAGTTGCTGTTGGCCGAGCTGATCAAGCTCGGGTACAAGGCCAAGAAGTCCGGCGGCTGAAAGCCTCTTCCCGACCTGTGTCTAAACTCTGTCCTGCGCGTGGGGTCCTACCTTGCACGCAGGCAAATCGTCATTTTCATTCTTTAGACTGCGCCAGCCTCTGATAGGGGCGGTGCCTTCGACTTCATTTATAGGGGACTTCGATGTCCGTACGACGCACACGCAAAGACGATGGCAGCCAATGGACAGTTGCGGACAGCCGCAGTGTTTACGGGATTCGCCATTGGGGGGCCGGGTATTTCGCGATCAATGATGCCGGTCGCGTTGAAGTCCGTCCGAACGGCCCGAACAGCACGCCGGTCGACCTGTACGAACAAGTCGACGAGTTGCGCAAGAGCGGCCTGTCGTTGCCGTTGCTGGTGCGCTTCCCCGACATCCTGCAAGACCGTGTACGCCAGTTGACCGGCGCTTTTGATGCGAACATCGAGCGCCTGGAATACCAGAGCAAGTACACCGCGCTGTACCCGATCAAGGTGAACCAGCAGGAGGCGGTGATCGAGAACATCATCGCCACCCAGAACGTGTCGATTGGCCTGGAAGCCGGCTCCAAGCCTGAGCTGCTGGCCGTGTTGGCCCTGGCGCCGAAGGGCGGCACCATCGTTTGCAACGGTTACAAAGACCGTGAGTTCATCCGCCTCGCGCTGATGGGCCAGAAACTCGGCCACAACGTGTTCATCGTCATCGAGAAAGAATCCGAAGTTGAACTGGTGATCGAAGAAGCCGCCAGCCTCAAGGTCAAGCCACAGGTCGGCCTTCGCGTACGTTTGTCGTCGCTGGCATCGAGCAAGTGGGCGGACACCGGTGGCGAGAAATCCAAGTTCGGCCTGTCGGCGGCGCAACTGCTGTCCGTGGTCGAGCGCTTCCGCGCGGCTGGCCTGGACCAGGGTATCCGCCTGCTGCACTTCCACATGGGCTCGCAGATCGCCAACCTGGCGGACTACCAGCACGGGTTCAAGGAAGCCATCCGTTACTACGGCGAGCTGCGCAACCTTGGCCTGCCGGTGGACCACATCGACGTCGGCGGTGGCCTGGGCGTGGACTACGACGGTACGCACTCGCGTAACGCCAGCTCGATCAACTACGACATGGACGACTACGCCGGCGTGGTCGTGGGTATGCTCAAGGAATTCTGCGACGCGCAGAGCCTGCCGCACCCGAACATCTTCTCCGAAAGCGGCCGCTCCCTGACCGCCCACCACGCCATGCTGGTGGTGCAGGTCACCGACGTCGAGAAACACAACGACGAAATCCCGGTGATCGAGAATAAAGAAGCCCTGCCGGAAACCGTGCAATGGCTGGTGGACCTGCTGGGTCCGACCGACATCGAGATGGTCACCGAAACCTACTGGCGTGCGACGCACTACATGAGCGACGTGGCTACCCAGTACGCCGACGGCAAGCTGACCCTGGCCGAGAAAGCCTTGGCCGAGCAATGCTACTTCGCCGTGTGCCGCCGCCTGCACAACTCGTTGAAGGCCCGCCAGCGCTCGCACCGCCAGGTACTGGACGAACTCAACGACAAGCTGGCCGACAAGTACATCTGCAACTTCTCGGTGTTCCAGAGCCTGCCGGACACCTGGGCCATCGGCCAGGTATTGCCGATCCTGCCGCTGCACCGCCTTGATGAAGAGCCGCTGCGCCGCGCCGTGCTGCAAGACCTGACCTGCGACTCCGACGGCAAGATCAAGCAGTACGTCGACGAGCAGTCCATCGAGACCAGCCTGCCGGTGCATGGCTTGAACGAAGGTGAGGACTACTTGCTGGGTATCTTCCTGGTCGGTGCTTACCAGGAAATCCTGGGCGACATGCACAACCTGTTCGGTGACACCGACTCGGTGAACATCTACCAGCGTGAAGACGGTTCGGTGTACAGCGCCGGTATCGAGACCCACGACACCATCGAAGACATGCTGCGCTATGTGCACTTGTCGCCGGAGGAGTTGATGACGCATTACCGTGACAAATGCGCGAGCGCGAAGATCAGTGCGTCGGAGCGTACCCAGTTCCTCGACGCGTTGCGCCTGGGCCTGACGCGGTCTTCGTACCTGTCCTCGTAACCGCGTAAAACTCGGTCTTTGTGGTGAGCGAGCTTGCCTCGCGCGGGGCAAGCCCGCTCACCACATTAGTCTGTCTTCACACGTATAAGGGGTTGGCGATGTCGAGAGTATTCTTGCAAGCGTTCACCCTGGTCGTCGCGGCATGCCTTGCGGCCTGCTCGCCCATCAAAGTGCTCAACGCACTCACCCCCTCCAACACCTTCACCAAAACTTCAGCCATCGCCTACGGCAATGATCCCCGGCAAAAGCTCGATATCTACCGACCTGCCCCGGCTATCTCCAATGCTCCAGTCGTGGTGTTTTTCTACGGCGGCAGCTGGAACAGCGGCTCCAGGAGCGACTACGGCTTTGTCGGCGAAGCCCTGGCCTCACGCGGCATCGTGGTGGTGATCGCCGATTACCGACTTTACCCGCAAGTGCGTTATCCCGCTTTCCTCCAAGACAACGCCCACGCCGTTGCCTGGACCTATCAACACGTCGCCCAATATGGTGGTGATCCCCAACAGCTCTATGTCATGGGGCATAGCTCCGGCGCCTATAACGCGTCGATGCTGGCGCTGGATGCGCGTTGGCTGAAAGAGGTTGGCCTGACGCCGTCAATTTTCAAAGGCTGGATCGGCCTGGCCGGGCCCTATGATTTTCTGCCGATTGAAAACCCTGATGTGAAACCGGTGTTTTTCTTCCCCGATTCACCGCCGGATTCCCAGCCGATCAACCACGTTAGCCGTGACGCACCGCCCAGCCTCTTGATCGCGTCGACGGACGACAAACTCGTCAACCCCAAACGCAACACCGGCGGGCTGGCCCAGCAATTACGGGCGGCGGGTGTGCCGGTGGAGGAAGTCTATTTCGGCAAGACCAACCACCAGACATTGGTGGGGGCGATCGCCCGGCCCTTGCGTTGGCTGGCGCCGGTACTGGACCGGGTCACCGCGTTTATCCAAGCCACTGGTCCTGTCGGTTCAAGCGCCAGGCAATCGCCCACAAAGTAAGGCTGCGCAGGGCCATGAAGAGCAGGAAGGTTATCCACAGCCCGTGGTTACCCAAACCCTGCAACGCCCAGGCGAAGGGCAGTGTCAGCAAGACGGTCAGCAGCATGCCATTGCGCATCTCCCGCGCGCGGGTGGCGCCGATGAACAAGCCATCCAGCAAGTAACTCCACACTGCAATCAGCGGCAGTATCGCCAGGTAAGGCAGGTAGAGGTCGGCGGTTTCGCGCACGCTGGGGATGTCGGTCTGCATGGCGATAAACAGGTGGCCGGCCACTGTGAAGAGCAGCGCAAAGCCGATGCTCGCGATCAACGACCAACCGCCGGCCACCACCAATGAACGGCGCAAGGCCTGGCGGTCATGGGCGCCGATGGCGTGGCCGCACAGGGCTTCGACCGCATGGGCCAATCCATCCAAGGCATGGGCGGCCAGCAACAGGCCGTTGAGCAGCAGCGCGTTGGCGGCCACGGTGGCGTCGCCCAGGCGCGCGCCTTGCACCGTGATCATGAAAAACACCGATTGCAGCGCGAGGCTGCGGATAAAAATGTCGCGGTTGACCGCCAGCAGCGGGCGCCAGCTCTCCCACAGTTTGAGTGCGGCCCAGGCAATATGGCCGGGGTAGGCGCGCAGGGCTTTTTGCGTCATCGCCAGGCCGAGCAAAGCGCCGGTCCATTCCGCCACCACGGACGCACGCGCCGAACCGACCACGCCCCAATCCAGGCCGAGGACGAACCACAGGTTCAACGCGATGTTGACCAGGTTGGTGGTCAGCAGGATCGCTAACGGCGCCCGCGCATTTTGTGTGCCGAGAAACCAGCCGACCAATGCGTAGCTGGCCAGTGCGGCGGGCAGGCCGAACAGGCGGGTGTGGAAAAAATCCTGGGTCAGTTGATTGAGTTCGGGAGAGGGCTGCATCCACTCCAAGGCCAGATGGCTCAGCGGAATGCCCACCGTACCCAAGAGCATCGCCAGGCCCAGTGCGAGCAGCAGGCCTTGCAGCAGGATCTGCCGCAGCGCCGCCCCGTCATTGCGCCCGGCAGCCTGGGCGGCGAAACCGGTGGAACCCATGCGCAGGAAACCCATGGCCCAGGCGAGGAAGGTGTACAGGCTGGCGCCGACCGCGACGGCGCCCAACTGGTGGGCGTGGGGCAGGTGGCCGATGACCATGCTGTCCACCAGCGCCACCAACGGCACCGAGATATTCGACAGGATCATCGGCGCGGCCAGGGCCCAGACGCGGCGGTGGGTGGGGCGATGGCGCCAGTCAGTGAGTAAGGTGGGCATGCAGGCTCCTTCAGAGGAGCGGCATTGTAACCGGGCATTGGCAGCGCGGCAGAACCAAACCACCCTCCGTCGGTCAATGTGACCAGCACCTCATCGGCCCCACGCGGGCTGATATATAGTTCACCCTCGGCCCCTCCCACTACGAGTGCCCCATGCTTAACAAAGGACTGTTCCTGGCTTGCGCGCTGGCCCTGCTGAGCGCCTGCGATTCCTCCGATAAACCGGCTGCCCCGACCGCGCCCGCGGCGGCGACGATTGCGCCCAAACCGGCCAAGGCCGTGGTGGATGTGGCGGCGCTAAAACAGCGTTACGCCGGGCGCGAGTTGAGCGTGGTGGACGTGTCCGAAGTGCAGCTCGACGGCGCCAGCACGCTCTCCGTGAGCTTTTCCATTCCGTTGGATCCCGATCAGAAATTCGCCGACAAACTGCACTTGGTGGACAGCAAGTCCGGCAAGGTCGATGGCGCCTGGGAAATCTCCGACAACCTGATGGAATTGCGCCTGCGCCACCTGGAACCGCAGCGCAAACTGGTGCTCACGGTCGACGCCGGTGTGAAGGCCGTCAACGACAATACCCTCGCCGCCGAGTACAGCGCGCGCCTGGAAACCCGCGACCTGCAAGCCACTGTCGGCTTTGCCAGCCGTGGCACCTTGCTGCCGACACGCCTGGCCGAAGGCCTGCCGGTGATCGCGCTGAACGTCGACAAGATCGACGTCGAATTCTTCCGCATCAAGCCCGAATCCCTGCCCACCTTCCTCGCGCAATGGGGCCGCAACACCAGCCTGCAAAGCTATGAATCCCGCGAACTGCTGCCGTTGGCCGACCTGGTCTACGGTGGCCGTTTCGACCTGAACCCGGCGCGCAACACCCGCGAAACCCTGCTGCTGCCGATCGCCGGCCTCAAGCAATTGCAACAGCCAGGCGTGTACCTGGCGGTGATGCGGGCTTCGGGCACCTACAACTATTCCCAACCGGCCACGCTGTTTACGCTGAGTGATATTGGCCTGTCGGTGCACCGTTACGCCAATCGCCTGGACGTGTTTACCCAGGCGCTGGAAGGTGGCAAGGCGTTGGACGACGTCGACCTTGAAGTACTCGACGCCGAAGGCCGTGTGTTGGGCCAGGGCAAGACCGAGAAGGGTGGCCACGCCGAGTTGCCATTACCGAAAAAGGCCCAGGTGCTGCTCGCCAAGCAAGGTGAACAGACCAGTATGTTGCGCCTCGACAGCGCCGCGCTGGACTTGGCCGAGTTCGACATCGGCGGCCAGCCCTCCCACCCTTTGCAGTTCTTTGTATTCGGCCCGCGTGACCTGTATCGCCCTGGCGAAACCGTGCTGCTCAATGCCCTGCTGCGGGACAAGGACGGCAATGCCGTCAAGCCGCAGCCGGTGAGCGTCGAAGTGCGTCGACCCGATGAGCAGGTCAGCCGCAAATTCGTCTGGGATGCCGACGCCTCTGGCCTTTATCAATATCAACTGCAACTGGCTGGCGAAGCACCGACCGGGCGCTGGCAGTTGGTGTTTGACCTGGGCGATGGCAAACCGCAGCTGTATGAATTCCTCGTCGAAGACTTCCTGCCCGAGCGCCTGGCGCTGGAACTCAAGGGCAGCGACACCCCGCTGAAGCCGGCGGACGACGCGGTGATCCAGGTCAACGGCCGTTACCTGTACGGCGCGCCTGCCTCGGGCAATCGCGTCAGCGGCCAAGTCTATGTGCGGCCGTTGCGCGAAGCGGTCAAGTCGCTGCCGGGCTATCAGTTCGGCTCCGTCACCGAAGAAGAGCTGAGCCAGGATTTCGAACTGGACGAAAGCGTACTCGACGCCAAGGGCCAGGAAGCACTGACCCTGGAAAGCAAATGGGCCGAGGCCAAGTCGCCGCTGCAACTGATCGTGCAGGCCAGCCTGCAAGAGTCGGGCGGACGGCCGATCACCCGGCGCCTGGTGCAGCCGATCTGGCCCGCCGAGCAACTTCCGGGCCTGCGCGGACTGTTTGATGGCAAGGAAACCAACGGCGACGGCCCGGCGGAATTCGAAGTGCTGCTGGCCAACCAGGACGGGCAGAAGCTCGCCGCGCCGAACCTCAAGGTGCGCCTGGTGCGTGAGCGCCGCGACTACTACTGGAACTACTCCGAGAACGATGGCTGGAGCTATCACTTCAACGAGAAATTCCTCAACCTCGACGAACAGACCCTGAACATCAAGGCGGGCGACACTGCCAAGGTCAGCTTCCAGGTGGAGTGGGGCCCGTACCGCGTCGAAGTCGAAGACCCGCAGACCGGCTTGGTCAGCAGCCTGCGTTTTTGGGCTGGTTACCAGGCCCAGGACAACACCGAAGGCGGCGCCGTGCGACCCGATCAGGTCAAGCTGGCGCTGGATAAACCGGCCTACGGCGATGGCGATACGGCTAATGTGACCGTCACGCCGCCGGCGGCCGGTAAGGGCTACCTGCTGGTGGAGTCTGCGGAAGGTCCATTGTGGTGGCAGGAAATCGAGGTGCCGGCTGAAGGCAAGAGCTTCGCGGTGAAGCTTGATCCGAAATGGTCGCGTCATGATTTGTATGTCAGCGCCTTGGTGATCCGCCCCGGCGAGCGCAAAGCCAACATCACGCCTAAACGTGCAGTAGGCCTGCTGCATCTGCCGTTGGATCGCACCCAGCGCAAGCTTGGCGTGACCCTCAGCGCGCCGGAAAAAATGCGCCCCAAACAGCCGCTCACCGTGAAAATCGCCGCCAAGAATGCCGATGGCAGCGTGCCGAAACAGGTGCATGTACTGGTTGCTGCCGTGGACGTGGGCATCCTGAATATCACCGAATACCCGACGCCGGACCCGTATTCCAGCTTGTTTGGTCGCAAGGCCTACGGCGTGGACCAATTCGATATCTACGGTCAGTTGATCGAAGCCGGCCAGGGCCGATTGGCCAGCCTGGCATTTGGTGGCGATGCGGCACTCGCCAAGGGCGGCAAGCGCCCGGACACCAGCGTGACCATCGTCGCCCTGCAAAGCGCGCCGGTGACTTTGAATGAGCAAGGCGAGGGCGAAGTCAGCGTCAATATTCCCGACTTCAACGGCGAACTGCGCCTGATGGCCCAGGCCTGGAGCGACGATCGCTACGGCATGGCCGAAGCCAAGACGGTGATTGCCGCCCCGCTGATTGCCGAGCTGTCGGCGCCGCGCTTCATGGCGGGTGGCGACCAAACCACGTTGGCGCTGGACCTGTCCAACCTGTCGGGCAAACCGCAGAAACTCGATGTGCAATTGAACGCCGACGGGCAGTTGGAGCTGGTCAACAACGGCGCGCAAACCGTCGAGCTGAAACAAGGCCAGCGCACCACCCTGCGTATCCCGGTGAAAGCCTGGGGCGGGTTGGGGCAGGGCAAGGTCAAGGTGACGGTGAATGGCCTGGATCTGCCGGGTGAGAACCTGCCGCCGTTTACGCGCGAATGGACCCTGGGCGTGCGCCCGGCTTATCCGGCGCTGCTCAAGCACTATCGCGCGGTGCTGAAGGATCAACCGTGGAGCTTGCCGGCGGGAACGCTGGATCAGTTCGATGCCTCGGGGCGCCAGGCGCTGCTGAGCCTGTCGAGTCGGCCGCCGCTGAACCTCGGTGCGCAGATCAGTGCGCTCAAGGCCTACCCTTACGGTTGCCTGGAGCAGACTGCCAGCGGTCTATATCCGTCGCTGTACGCCGATGATGCGCTGCTCAAGCGCCTGTCGATCAAAGGCGAGTCGGACAGCGAACGCAAACGCAAGATCGAGCTGGGCATCGAACGCCTGCTGGGCATGCAGCGCTACAACGGTAGCTTCGGGTTGTGGGGCGCGGATGGCGAAGAGGAATATTGGCTGACGGCTTACGTCACCGACTTCCTGCTGCGCGCTCGCGACCAGGGTTTCGCGGTGCCGCCTGAAGCCTTGAAAAAGGCCAGCGAGCGTCTGCTGCGCTACGTGCAGGAACGCAACCTGATCGACGTCGATTACAGCGACAATGCCGACCACACCCGCTTTGCCGTGCAGGCCTACGCGGGCATGGTGCTGGCGCGCAGTCAGCAGGCGCCGTTGGGCGCGTTGCGCAGCATCTTCGAACGCCGCAGCGATGCGCGCTCCGGTCTGCCGCTGGTGCAATTGGCTATCGCATTGCAGAAGATGGGCGACCAGCCGCGTGCGGACCAGGCGTTGCTCGCCGGCCTGGCGGCGCAGCGCAATGCCAATGAATGGCTGGCCGATTACGGTAGCCCGTTGCGCGACCAGGCGATGATCCTGGCCTTGCTGGAAGAAAACGACTTGGCCAAGGGCAAGCGTGAGGAGCGCTTGTTCACGCTGTCGGATCAACTGGCGGCCAGCCCGTATTTGTCGACTCAGGAGCGTAACTCGCTGTTCTTGGCCGGGCGTCTTGGGTTTGCCAAGCCTGATGCGAACTGGCAAGTGTCATTGACGGGCAGTGGCGGTGTGCAGGAACTGAACAATCAGCAGTCGACGCTGGAATTGGAAGGCAAGTGGCTGTCCAGTGATCTGACCTTGAGCAATCAGGGTGAGACGCCGGTGTACCAGCAACTGACGATTTCGGGTTATCCACAGGTGCCACCGGCACCGGGTGGCGACAACCTGAGCATCCGCCGCGAATACCTGGGCATGAACGGCCAGCCGTTGAACCTGCGCAGCCTCAACAGTGGTGATCTGGTGCTGGTGCATTTGGCGGTGAGTGCCAAGCAGCGGGTGCCGGATGCGTTGGTGGTGGACCTGTTGCCGGCTGGCCTGGAGCTGGAGAACCAGAACCTGGCGCAAAGCGCCGCCAGCCTGGAAAACGCCAGCAGCCAAGTGAAGGAGTGGCGTGAGTCGATGCAGAACGCATCGCTCAAACACCAGGAGTTCCGTGATGACCGTTACGTGGCGGCGATCAACCTGGAAGGCTCCGGCACCACGCACCTGCTGTACCTGGCACGTGCCGTGACACCAGGTACTTACCGTGTGCCACCGCCGCAAGTGGAGTCGATGTACCGGCCGAACTGGCAGGCGGTGGGTGAGACGCCGGCGGATCTGGTGATCAAGGGGCGTTAATGTAAAACGGGGCCATGTTCGTCATGGCCCCGTTGTTAATGCACAACCCAGCTCAGTAGCCACAGGCCCAACAGCAACCAGATAATCCCCATGATGATCGACGCCCGCATAAAGGCGCGCACCGCCGAGTACAGCAGCATCAGGCCGATGATCAGGGTGATGATGCTGATGATCGAGGTGTCCATGCCCAAGGTGCGGGACAGGCCATCGATAAAGTTGCCACCGGCATTGGTCAGCGCACCGAACAGGCCGCTGAGCCCGTCGACGATAAAACGGATGATGGAACCGAGCGCCTGGCCCAACCAACCGAAAAAGCTTTCTACCTGCATATGTGTGTCCTGATGAGAAGGTGGGCGTATCTGTGCCTTTGGTTGTTATTGCAACAGGCTAGTTCCCTACCAGCATAGAGGTTTGCCCGTTTGAGTTTGCGTTTAGTTGCCCGTTGGACCTTGGCCAGCCTGTTGTTGGTGGTGGCCTTGCTGTGGCTGGCCGACCGCATCTGGCCTCTCCCGTTGCCCAAGGATGACCTGGCGCGTGTGGTACTGGCCGAGGATGGCACGCCGTTGTGGCGGTTTGCCGATGCCAATGGCGTGTGGCGCTACCCGGTGCAGACCAGCGAAGTGTCGCCGTATTACCTGGACGCGCTGCTGACTTATGAGGACCGTTGGTTCTACCAGCATCCCGGCGTGAACCCGCTGGCGCTGGCGCGGGCGACCTGGCAGAACCTCACGGGTGCGCGGGTGGTATCGGGCGGCAGCACTTTGTCGATGCAGGTGGCGCGGTTGCTGGATCCGCATTCGCGCACCTTCCACGGCAAGTTGCGTCAGTTGTGGCGCACGGCGCAGTTGGAATGGCACCTGTCCAAGGGCGAAATCCTCAACCTCTACCTGAACCGCGCACCGTTCGGCGGTACGTTGCAGGGCGTGGCGGCGGCCAGTTGGGCCTACTTGGGTAAATCCCCTGCGCAACTGACCCACGCCGAAGCCGCCTTGCTCGCCGTGCTGCCCCAGGCGCCCAGCCGTTTGCGCCCGGATCGCCATCCCCAACGTGCCCAGCAAGCCCGCGACAAAGTGCTGCGCCGCCTCGCGGAGTTCCAGGTCTGGCCACAATCGGCCGTCGATGAAGCCCTGGAAGAACCGTTGCTGCTCGCCCCACGCCTGGAGCCGAGCCTGGCGCCCTTGCTCGCGCGCCGCCTGAACCGCCCCGACAGCCCGCCGCTGATCCGCACCACCCTGGATGCCACGTTGCAACGCCGTCTTGAAGACCTGCTGCTGGGTTGGCGCGCGCGGCTGCCGGAGCACACGTCCGCTGCGATCCTGGTGGTGGAAGAGGAAAGCATGGCCGTGCGCGCCTACCTCGGCTCGGTGGATATCAACGATGCCAAGCGCTTCGGCCACGTGGACATGATCAGCGCCTTGCGTTCGCCGGGCTCCACCCTGAAACCATTCCTCTATGGCATGGCCCTGGATGATGGGCTGATCCACTCCGAATCCTTGTTGCAGGATGTGCCCCGGCGTTATGGCGATTACCGGCCGGGCAACTTCTCCATGGGGTTTACCGGAGCAGTGCCGGCGAGTACGGCACTGTCGAGTTCGCTCAACCTGCCGGCGGTGCAGTTGCTGGAGGCCTATGGGCCCAAGCGCTTTGCTGCGCAAATGCGCATCGGCGGTGTGCCGTTGGCGCTGCCGGCGTTGGCCGAACCGAACCTGGCGCTGATCCTGGGCGGCGCAGGCAGTCGCCTCGAAGACCTGGTGAGCGGCTACAGCGCCTTCGCCCGGGACGGCAGGAGCGCCGCTATTCGATTACAGCCGGACGATACGCTCAGGGAGCGGCCGTTACTGTCGCCAGGGTCCGCCTGGATTGTGCGGCGTATCCTCAGCGGTCAGGCGCGGCCCGACCGTGACCCGCGTGCCGAACTGGTGCAACGCCCGGTACTGGCCTGGAAAACCGGCACCAGCTACGGTTTTCGCGATGCCTGGGCCATCGGCGTGGGCCCGCGTTATTTGATCGGCGTATGGAACGGCCGCCCGGACGGCACGCCGGTGCCGGGCCAGTTCGGCCTGGCCTCGGCCGCGCCGTTGATGTTGCAGGTGCATGACGTGCTGACCAACCGCGACAGCCAGCGCGGCATCAGCGCCCCCGTCAAACCGGTGCCGGCCAATGTCGGCGTGGCGGCGATCTGTTGGCCGTTGGGCCAGCCCATGAGCCGCAGTGACCCCAATTGCCGGCGCCAGCGTTTTGCCTGGACCCTGGATCACACCACGCCGCCCACCTTGCAGGCACTGGACCAGCCGTTGAGCGTGGGCTTGATGGAAAGCGTGTGGGTCAATGCCAAGGGCTTGCGGGTCGACGCCCATTGCCCCGGCGCCGAGCCGAAAAATATCGCCTTGTGGCCCGCGCCGCTGGAACCCTGGCTGCCACGGGTCGAGCGCCGCGAAGCGCGTATCCCGGCCGCCGATCCCGAGTGCCCGCCTCCGGCATTGGCCGCGTCGTCGCCGTTGTCGATTGTCGGCGTGCGCGAAGGTGACCAACTGCGCCTGCCCGCCGCCAGCCAACAGGCCCTGCGCCTGAAAATCTCCGCCTTGGGAGGGAGCGGGCGACGCTGGTGGTTCCTCAATGGCGCGCCGCTGGGGGACAGCGCCAACCAGGACTTTATCAACACCAGTTTCGAGCGCCTGGGCCGCTACCAGCTGAGTGTGTTGGATGAGGCGGGGCAGACGGCCAGGATCGAATTCAGTGTGGTGGATTAACTTGCCTTCCGGCGCTTTCGGCCCGAAGCTATCCCCCTTCAGGAGCCTGCCGCATGAACCTCGAACACCTCACCGAACGCCTGCACCGCATCCGCGATACCAACAATTGGAAACAATTCCACAGCCCGAAAAACCTGGCCATGGCCGCCAGCGTGGAAATGGCCGAGCTGGTGGAAACCTTCCAATGGCTGACCGAAGACCAGTCGCGCCAGCTGCCGGCCGACACACTCGCCCATGCCGGGCAGGAAGTCGGCGATATCGTGCTGTACCTGCTGTTGCTGTGCAGCGAGTTGGGCTTGGACATGAACGAGGTGGTACGCGCCAAGTTGGCCGACAGTGAACGGCGGTTTGCCCATGAGTGATCGTCATTTCGACCAACTGGCCACGCGTTTCGCCGAGAAAATCTACGGCGGTGCCAAAGGCGCGATTCGCCTGGCGGTGCTCCAGGCCGACCTGACCGAGGCCCTGCCGAAACGCCCTTTGCGCGTGCTGGATATCGGCGCGGGCCTGGGCCATATGTCGCTGTGGTTAGCCGAACAAGGCCATGAGGTCACCCTGGCCGAGCCCGCCGAGCCGATGTTGGAAGGCGCCCGTCAACGCTTCGCGGATGCCGGGCAAACCGCCACCTTTATCCATGCACCCTGGCAGGACCTGCTCGGCCAACTCACCGAACCATACGACCTGGTGCTGTGCCACGCCGTGCTGGAATGGCTGGCCGAGCCCCACGCGATCCTGCCGGTGCTGCACCAACTCACGGTGCCCGGCGGCTGGCTGTCGCTGGCGTTCTACAACCGCGATGCGCTGATTTACCGCAACCTGCTCAAAGGCCACTTCCGCAAAATGCGCAAGAACGATATGGCCGGCGAAAAGCAGAGCCTGACGCCGCAACAACCTCTCGATCCCCGTGAGTTGGCGGCGCAACTCGATGGCCTTTGGCAGGTCGAAAGCCAAAGCGGCGTGCGGGTGTTCCACGACTATATGCCGGTGGAATTCCAGGCCCGCGCCAATTTGCAGGACCTTTTGGAGATGGAACTCGCTCACCGTCGTCACCCAAGCTTTGCCGGACTTGGGCGTTATTTGCACTGGATTTGCCGTCCGGTTTAAGCGGCCCAGTCTGCGGAGGTCGAAATGCGTCGTCTCTGTTTGATCCTGTTGTCCCTGGTTTTGGGCGCGTGTTCCAGCCCGAACCCCTATGTTGCCGCTTCGGCGCCGATCCCTCCGGCGCCGCCCCAGGCGGCCAATACCTTTGATGCCAGCGCCTACCCGGCGCCCGTGCGCGACTACGGCGCCTACCGCAATTGGGCCTGGCGCAACGGCCAGTTACCGGCGGGCACGGCCTGGGCGGATTCAGCGCAGATTGCCGAAGCGGTCAGCGGTGCCCTTGATCAACGCGGGCTGCGCCCCTTGCATGACAATCGCCCGGCGGACCTGTTTGTCAGCGCCGACGTGCGCCTGGAGAAGCGCCTCAAGCAGGTCCAGGATGACTACGGCTACGGTTACGGCGGCTACAACCGCTATGGCAATGGTTACGGCATGTACAACTCGGTGCCGATCGTGCGCACCTATGAAGTGCAGGTCGTGGTGGTTCGCGTCAACCTGTTCGATGCCCGCACCGGCCAGCCGGTGTGGAGTGCCAGTGCGGAAACCGGCAGCCAGGGAAGCCTCAGTGAGCGGGGAGATGCCTTGCGCCAGGCGGTGCAAAAGGCAATGACGGCGTATCCTCCCAGTTAACAGCTATTCTCATCTTTAGCGCGGGTCGCTCTTTGGAGATAAACCATGTTTCGTCGTATCGCTACGCTTGCTGTTGTAGTGCTGCTGGGCGGTTGCCAGACCAGCCAGGTCAACCACGATTTTGACGCCAGCCGGGACTTCGGTGCCTACCGCAGCTGGGCCTGGAAAGACCCGGCGCTGCAATACCGTCCGGATGATCCGCGCATCAAGAGTGACCTCACCGAACAGCGCATCCGCCAGGCCGTCGGCGAGCAACTCGACCAGCGCGGCCTGCGCCCAGCGGCGCCGGGCAGCAAGGCTGACCTGAATGTACAGGCCTACCTGATCGTCGAAGACCGCCAGCAACAAGTCACCACCAACTATGGCGGCGCCTGGGGCGGGCCGTGGAACGGCTATTGGGGCGCGCCGATGTACAACGAAACGCGTAACATCACCTACAAAGTCGCCACCATCCAGATCGACCTGCTCGACGGCAAGGACGGCAAGTTGGTGTGGCGCGGCAGCGACGAACAGATGATGGCCACCTCGCCGAATCCCCAGGATCGTGACAAAGCCATCCGCACCACCGTCACCCGCGTCCTTTCCAGCTACCCACCGCACTAGAAATACCTTCCGCCAGTCGCCAATGTGGCGACTGGCCAGCGCGCACCTGAAGCCTTGTCTACACTCCAAACCAACATTGGAGAGTAAGCGCTAAGGAGTGCCTGATGTCTCCCCGACTGGGTTCCCGGCAGCATGGTGCGATTGGCTTGATGGCGGCAGGCACCTTGGCGGTGGCCATGGTGTTTATGCTGCTGGCGTTGGACAGCGGCCGTCTGTACCTGGAAAAACGCCGGTTGCAGTCCATCGCCGACACCGCGGCATTGGAAGCCGCCGGTCGTGGCGGCCTGTGCACGCCCTCCAACACGGCCAATGAATACGCCAAGGAAAACGCCGCGCGCAACGGCTTTACCGTGGTCGCCGGCGACAACAGTCGGGGCCTGGCCGTGACCTGTGGCACCTTGCCCACCAATGCCAGCAATATCCGTGTGTTCGTCGCTGATGCGACCAAGAACGACGCCATACGCGTGGTCGCAACGCGCAGTGTCATGACCAGTCTCGCCAACGGGATCTGGAATATGTTCAGCGGCGCGCCGGTTGCCGCTCAGACGATATTGAGTGCCACCGCCGTGGCTGCGGCTGCGCCACCGGTGGCGCAACTGACCATTCGCAGCAGTCTGGCCTCCGTGAATTCGGCCAACTCCCCGTTGCTGAACCTGGTGATCGGCAATCTATTGGGCGGCAGCCTGTCCCTGACGGCCGCAGGCTGGAATGGCTTGCTGACGACGAACTTGAACCTGCTCAGCTATCTGGATCAGTTGGCGATTGATTTGAAAATCAAGGCGGGCGACTACGACGCGCTGCTAAGCACCGCGGTCTCCGCCCGCCAGTTGCTCGACGCCGCCGTGACGATCCTGCAGAAAAACGGTGCGGTCGCCTCGGCGGTCATCAATGATTTGATTACAGTGAAAGCCATTGCTCCGAATACACAGCTTCTTAAGGTTGGCGATTTGCTGAAAGTCGCCACCGGGACGCCGGCGGCAGCTTTGAATACCAGTGTGCAGTTGTTTCAGTTACTGGAGACCGTGGCGCAGCTCTCCAGTAGCAAAAGTGCGGTCAGTGCGGCAGCCCAAGTGAATATTCCGCTGGTAGGCACCGTCTCGATCCAGACCAAAGTCATCGAGCCACCGCAAATGTCGGCGATTGGCAATCCACTAAAGGCCAAGGCGGGGCTTTTGAATAACCCGCGAACGGATCAGATTTTTGTGCGGACGGCCCAGGTACGCACCTTGGTCACGATTGATGCGCCGATCATCAAGGTGGTGTCGGGGGTTTCATCGATTCTTTCCGGGCTGGGGACGCCGGTGTCGAAGGTGGTCAGCGGCCTGTTGAACCTGAACATTCCGGCCGTGGTCGGCGGTGTCTTGTGCCTGGTTGCGTGCAATGTCACGGATGTCGACATCAACCAAACCCTGTCCATTTATATCGAGGCGGCCAGTGCACAAAGCTATGTCACGGACTACAGCTGCGCCACGCCTGCCACCAAGTCGTTGACGGTAAAGACCACCACCTCGCTGGCCACATTGGGCGTGGGTTACGTGGATCCGGTTACTGCGTTTTCTTCATCAGCCCCCGTCACCGTGCAACCGGTCAGGCTGATCGACTTTGGTGAACGCTATTGCATTGTGCTGACGCTGATCTGTGGTCCGCGTACAGCGGGCGTAGGCGGGGGGTTGAATTTGAAGGCGCTGTCTACCGTCGCCGCGCAAACCAACTCGATGCTGTTTTTACCCGTGGCTGAAATGAACGCGACGCCGACCTACAAGAACGCGCCAGGCACCGCCGATATCCTTTATAGCCTGGGGGATACGCTGAACGGTCTGCAGGTCACCTACGTGCCGCCCAGCGGCAGCACACCCAACCCGGCGAACGGCACCGTGACCAGCGCATTGGCGACCATCATCAGCTCGGTGGTCAGCCTTGTCCAAAACGTCCTGTCGCCGATACTCGACCCCATCGTCAACACACTGCTCTCGGCGCTGGGCATCAGCCTGGGCAACGCCGAAGTCGGCGCCAACCTCAGTTGCCACATGGGCCGCGCCTACCTGGTGATTTAACTCACCGGCAACTCCACACAAAACCTCGCGCCGTGCTCGCCATTGGCGACGCTCAGGCGCCCACCCATGTTTTCCACGATCCCGTAGCTCACCGACAAACCCAAGCCGGTGCCCACGCCGATCGGCTTGGTGGTGAAGAACGGCTCGAAAATCCGCTCCAGCAACCGTGTGTCAATGCCGCCACCGTTGTCCTCCACCCAGATGCGCACGTGCCGGCTGTCATGCTCGCAGTGCAGGGCGATCCACGGGCGGAACCCAGGATCCTTTTCCCGTTTGCTCAATAGCGCATCACGGGCGTTGACCATCAGGTTGATCAGCACTTGCTCAAGCTGGTCGACATGACCTTTGACCTGCGCCGTGAAGTCCGCAGGTGTGATGCGCAGGTCCACGCCCTTGCCGCGCAGGCCTTCGCCGAGCAGCGACAGGGTGCCTTCCACTGCCTGTGACGGGTCGAAGGGCTGTTGTTCGATTTCCGAGCGGCGGCCAAACACACGCATATGGTCCACCACGCGCGCCGCGCGCTGTACCTGGGTGTCGATGCGCTGGAGCTTTTCGGTTAGGTAGTCGATCTGCGCGTCGCCGTTGCTCAGGCGCTTGAGCACATTGACGATGGCCATGCGCATCACGTTCAGCGGCTGGTTGATCTCATGGGCCAGGCCGGTGGCCATTTCGCCGAGGGTGGCCATCTTGGCGCTCTGGGTCAGTTGCTGCTGGGAGCGGCGCACTTCGGTGTTGTCGCGGCCCACCGCTTGCACCTCCACCAGTGTGCCCTGTTCGTCGAACACGCCCCGGTCCGACCATACCCACCAGGCATGTTCGCGGCCGGGCAGTTCCAGACTGATTTCGGCGGTGCTGACCGGGAATTCCGGGGTCAATTGTTCGATGCGTTGCACAAAGGCCAGGCGTTGTTCGTCCGACAGCCAGTGCCCCAGGTTCAGCCCCGGCAATTGCGCCGGCGGGCATTCCAGATAATTGGCCAGCGGTGTGTTGCCGAAGGTCAGAGTCAGGTCCGGGTGATAGCGGCAGATCATCGCCGGGGAGTCTTCGACCAGGATGCGGTAGCGCTCTTCGCTCTGTTTGATCTGCTCGGCGGCCAGGGTCGCCTCGGTGACATCCAACCACAGGCCGACGGCTTCCACTGGCAGGCCGAGGTCGTCGCGCAACAGCTTGGCTTCGTCCAGCAGCCAATGGTAATGGCCTTGTTTATCGCGCAGGCGGTAACGGCTGCGCACGTTGCCTTCACGCAGTAGCTGGCGGCTGCGCTCGAAGTACAGCTCGCGGTCTTCGGGGTGGATCAGCGAGGCCAGGCTGTCAGGGTTGCAGTCGGCCAGGGTCCAACCCAGCAGCGGCAGCAGGCTGTCGCTGAAGAACGCCGGGTGCAGGGCGCCACTGACATAGCGCTGCACATAGATCACCGCTGGCGAGCTGGCGATCAGGTTGTCCAGGCGCGCATGGGCGGCGGCGGCTTGCAGTTGCTGGTTCTTGATGTCGCTGATGTCGAGCATGAAGCCGATCCAGCGCCGGTGATCACCCACGCCCAGCACCTGGCCCTGGACGCGATACCACAGGGGGTTGTGCTCGGCGTCGGTGCGTTGCAGGCGCACGCTGGTCATCAAGGGTTTGCCCAGGGCTTGCAGGTCGTGCAAACGGCTGTTGAACGCCTGGCGGTCGGCGGGGTGGATCAGTTCAAGCCACTGGTCCAACGGCTGGCGGGTTGGGCCGTCATCCTGGCTGAGGCTGTGCAGCAACTGCGGGGCCAGTTGGATCTCTTGGGTGGCCGGCAGCAGTTCCCACCAGCCGGTGCCGAGCAGGCCTTGCAGGGCTTCCATACGGTCGAGCTGTTGGTGGTTGCGTTGCTCGCGCAGTCGGCTCAACAACGGGGCGGCGAGGGCGGCGGTGAGGTTCAGCCAGTCCCGCTCGTTGGTATGTTGCTGACCGCTGTAGAAGCCGCAGAGCAACCAGGCGGCAACGCCCTGGCTGTCACGATAAGGCACCAGGAACCCATCGGCATTGCCGAAAATGCTGTGCAGGCGCGGGTTGTCGCTGCGCTCCTCGGCCAGGCTCAACGGCGTGTTGCCATTGGCACTGTCCAGGCTGGTGCCCAGGTGCTGGCCGGTCTGCCACAAGGCGGGTGCATCGTGGGCGGCGTAGTGGTTGTAGATCCGCCAGCCCTGGTTTTCTTCGTCGAGCAAGGCCATGGCCACGCAGGGGATGTGCCAGCGCTGGGCCAGGCTGCGCAGGTGCTCGTTGAACACCTCGGGGAGGCGGGTCAGGCTGCACACCCGCAACTGCTCGCTCATCTGGCAGGCCAACTGATGGTTCTGCTCGCGATGCTGGGCCAGTTGTCTACCGGCCAGCAAGTCGCTGACGTCCTGCAGGTGCAAGCGCCAGCCGTCGTCTTCGGGCTCGATCCAGCCCCGGGTGTGCAGGGTCCGGCCGGCGACGCCCTGGAAGTCCAGGTCCAGGCTCTGGTGTTGCCAGTCGGCGGGCTGGCCTTCGATACTCAAGGCGCTGTTGGCGCACAACAACTCGCGCAGCAAGGGGCGTGATTCATGGGGGGCGAGCAGCGCGCGCAGGGTGCCACTGAAGTCCAGCACACGGCCCTGAGCATCCAGTAGCAGGTGCAGCCCTGGCACAGGGGCGCCGGGCGTATCGAGTGCGAGCGCGCTGCTGCGGCCGAGCAGGCGCCCGAAGAGCTTGTCCCCCGAGGTCAAAGCTGCAGACTCGAACTGACCAACAGGTTGGCCGGCAGATTCGGCACGGTGCCGATGACCGGCAACACCAGCGCCGGGAATACCGAATAGAGGCGGCTGGTGGGGTACTTGATCGAAACGGTCAGCGTGTTGCCGGTGTAGGTGGCAGTGATCAGGTCGTCCGAAAACTGGAAACTGGCCGGGATCCACTTCAGCTGGTTTTTTGCCGTTGTCTTGGCGAGTGTGGTCACCTGCGTGGGATAAGCGGTGCCAGCGGCCACTGGGTCCACCGACATGGCCTGGCGCACGCCTTCCGCCGCCGCCTGGTTGAACGACTGCAACATCAGCAGCGGCAGGCTATAGCTGATCAAGCCATAAAACACCGCAAAAAAGATCCCGAAGACCAGGGCGAACTCAATCGCGGCTGCACCTTTTTGCTTTCCAGGCAGGCCTGTTTTCATGACTGCGTCTACCCTGACGGCTACTACTTGATATCAGCATAGAATCATTCAGCGAAAAGGGATGTTTTTTACGTGATCCATAGCGTGGTGATACTGCTCTGGTTGGGACTTTGTGCGTTGCAGGACATGCGCCAACGGCAAATCGCCAACAGCTTGACCCTGGGGGCGGCTTTGTTGGCGTTGATCTACCTGGTATGGACGGGCACGACCTGGTTGGGTGCGCCCGCCACCGATGGAGGCTGGGCCTTCACCGTGGCGCTGTTGCTGACCTTGCCGGGGTATGCGCTGGGCCGCTTTGGCGCGGGGGATGTGAAGCTGCTGGCCACCCTGGCCCTGGCGAGCAATCTGGATGTCTTGTTGTGGTCGTTGATCGGTGCCGCTGTGTTCCAGGGCGCCTGGGTGCTTATCCATCAACGGCTTAGCGTGCGCCGCGAGGTATCGTCACCAGGCGTGTCAACAAAGCAGCCTTATGCCCCCTTTGTATTGACAGGGTTTGTGCTGTACTGGCTTTGGATCCATTAGTCGCACAAGGCCTCTATCGCTATGTACATAGTCGGAAAGTAGGTCTAGGTTTATTGAGTGGATGCATAGGATTCTTCGTCAAAATGGATAGGTCAATCTTTTGGCTGGCCAGGCATGGAGTAACGCGTGAACAAGCTTACCTCGGCGGTGAAAGTGCTCGTGGTCGACGATCAACCGTTGATCGTTGAAGAGCTCTGCGAATTTCTTGAAAGCAGTGGTTACCGCTGCGTCCCGTGTGAGTCCAGCCGACACGCCTTGCAGCGCTTCAGCGAAGACGCCGAGATCGGCCTGGTGCTGTGCGACCTGCACATGCCGGACATGGACGGCATCGAGCTGGTGCAGGCCATGCAGAAGGTGGCGGGCAAGGCGCGGGCGTTCGAAGCGATCATGCTCACCGGACGCGCCGATAAACAGGACGTGATCAAGGCCCTGCGCGCGGGGATCTCGGACTACTACCAGAAACCGATCAATCTCGACGAGTTGCTCGAAGGCCTGCAGCGCCAGGAAGCGGCATTGGAGGAGCGGCAGAAAGAACTGCAACTGGGGCACCTGAACCAGAAGCTGCAATACCTTTCCGAATCCATCAATGACCTGTACCAGGACCTCGACAAAGTGCGTCGCAGCCCAAGCGCCGGGTTGGCCGATGAGGCCGATCTGGTTGCCGAAGACGCCGGGCCGATGGAAATTCCGACCATCTTCAACCAGCTGTCACCGCGCCAGCTTGATGTTGCGCGCCTGGTGGGCAAGGGCCAGACCAACTACCAGATCGCCTGCGAACTGGGGATCACCGAGAACACCGTCAAGCTGTACGTGTCCCAGGTATTGCGCCTGACCCATATGCATAACCGCACCCAACTGGCACTGGCCTTGTCGCCGAGCAACTCGGCGATGCGCCAGCGAGTGACCGCCCATTGAGCGTCACTGGCTCTTGCCGGCTTTAGAACCCCCACCCGACTCCGATTCATAAAACTCCGGAATCGGGTGCTTGTGACTGTCCAGCCAACGCTGCAAGGACTGCTCCCGTTCCGCGGGCGTGGCCCTTTGCGGCGTCGACGAAGCGGCCCGCCCATTGATCTGCAACGCCATCCAGTTTTCCGTTTCCGCCTGCTGCGGTGATGACGGGCCGGGTTCGATGGCCATGGCACCCAGTGGTAACAGCGCCAGCCCGATCAGGTAATGTGCTTTCATCGATCACTCCTTACTTGAGGCTCACCGGCAGGCCATCGCGGACTGTAGCGACTTTGCGCGCCGCCGTGCGGGCACCCTTGAGTTTTTCCGCACGGGCCTGGGCGTCCGTGACTTGCTCGCGGCTCAGGCCCAGCTGGCTGACCACTTTGGCCGCTTGCCCCCAGTCATCCTGATAGATCAACAGCGTTACCAGGTTGACGGCGGCCAACGGGTCGCCCTGCTTGAGTTCGATGGCGGTCATGAACTCAAAGCGAGCGTCTTCCACGCGCAATTGGTTGAGGTACACCACGCCCAAGTCATTGCGGATCTTTTCGTCGGTGGGCGCCAGCTGTGCCGCGCGTTGCAGGTGCGCCATGGCCAGTCCGTTGTCACCTTTGGCGACTGCCAACTGCCCCAGGCCGTGCTCGCCTTCGGCGGTCATGCAGGTGCCGAGCAGGCTGCGGTACAGCGGCTCGGCTTCACTGCGCCCGAGCAGGCGGTACGTGCGGGCCTTGCGCTGACGCACCTGAGGCAAGGCGTCGGGCAGGTTCTGCAGGTTCGCCAGGCTGGCGTGCAGCTTGCCTTCGTTGGCTAAATCATCGGACAGGTTGAGCGCCAGTTCCTGCTCCGAACTCGGCTTGGCGCAACTGCCCGGCGAGGTCAGCGCGGCCCAGGGCGATTGGCCGTTGGTGGCGCAGCCGCCGAGCATCAGCAAGGCCATGCCGGCAATCAGTACTTTCATCAACGTCTCCTCAAAAATGGACCAACGCACGGGCGATGCCGATAAAGGCCGGGCCGCCGAGCACGATCAGCAACGCGGGAAACAGGAACACCATCATCACCACCGACATCTTTGCCGACATCTTCGAGATGTATTCCTGCAGGCGGGTCAGGCGGCGGTCGTCGAGCAGTTGCTTGAGCGCCAGCAAGGACTTCATCGCGCCGCCGCCCTGCTGGATCAATTGTTGGAGAATGATGCAGGTGTCCGTGAATTCATCCACCTCCAGCAAACGCGCGGTCTTGCCCAGTTCTTCGCCCAGCTCCAGCCCGGAGTCGACCCGCGCCAGGATCAGGCGCAATTCATGGGTGAGGTGAGGGAGCAAGCGTTGGGCTTCGGTGCCCAGTACGCGTAATGATTGTTCAACTGCCATGCCCGATTCGAAGAGGATGCGCAGCAGCGGAATGAAGGTTGAGATTTCTTTGGCGATGGCCTGCTGACGATGCCTGGCGGCGGCGGCCAGCACGCGTTTAGGTAGCAGGTAGCCGATGCCCAGGCCAAACAGGGGCGCAATCCAGGCGGGGTCCATGTCAGGGAAAAAAATCTGCTGGCCGAGAAAAGTCAGGCCCAAGAGCACGATGGGCAAGCCGATCTGAAAGGCCGCAAACAACGAGCGTTGGCTGGCCTTGCGCCAACCGATGCGGTTGAGCAGTACCTGGGTCTCGTTGTCCAGGCTGACCGAGCGCTGCGCCAGGCTGCTTGCGCCGAGTTGACGCAACAGCGTACCGAACTTGGCATCGCCACCCATGCGCCCTTGCAGGCGTTCAGCGACCTGGCGATCACGCCGGCGGTTTTCGAGCAACTGGCCGCCCACCAAGACCAGGGCGGCGAGTAACAACAAGGCACAGGCCAGCAGGGCCATCTCAGACACTCCTCAGCATGCGCCACATGAGCAAGGTGCCGCTGATGTCCATGGCCAGCGCGCTGAACAGCATGATGCGCCCCGTGCCGTCGTTCCACATGGTCATCAGGTAATCGGGATTGACGATGATGAAGTAGCCCACGATCAGTATCGGCAGCCCGCCGAGCACGTAGGCGGTCATGCGGGTTTCGCCGGTCATGGCCTTGAGTTGACGGGCGCCCTGTTCCCGTTCGCGGATCATTTTGATCAGGTTTTCCAGCAGCTCACTGGCGTTGCCGCCATAACGGTGATTGACCTTCAGGCCGAGGGCGAACAGGCGGAATTCGTCCTGTTCGTAGAACTCGGCAAAGTCGCTGACCGAGTCCGGCAGGCTGACGCCCATGCGCACGTTGCGCTGCACACGGCCCATGGCTTCCTTGAGCGGGTTTTCAGTGCTCTCGACGCCACCCAATACGGCGTCGGCCAAGGTTCTGCCGGATTTGAGGCTGCGCACGCTGTGGTCGAGCAACTGCGGCAGTTGCTCGACCATACGCTGCACGCGGCGTTGATAACGCCAGCTGATGTACACCCGCAGGAACAGGGGCGGCCCTACGATCATCGCGACCAGGCCCAAGCCATCGGCCAGCAGCCAGCCCAACAATGCGCCGATCACCCAGGCGCTCACCCACAGGCCAAGGCGGTCGGTGGGTTTGCCCAACCCGGCACGCTGAAACATCCGCTCAAGGCCGGTCCACGTGGTGTTGACGTCCTGTGCTTCGGGCTGGCCCTGGCCGAGGCGTTCCAGTACGCGGTCGGTCTGGGCCTTGCGCAGGCCATGCTGAAGTTGCCAGAACGACAGGCCGATCAGCAGCAGGCAAACAAGCAACAACACCGGTCCTATCATCACGCGCTCCCTATGACTGCAAGGCCGACTCGCGGCGCAGTTTGTCGCCGGCCGGGTTGATAGCCTCGCGCAGGAAGCCGAAGCCGGTGCGCCGGTCCAGGCGGAACAGGGTGTTGGTGACATACACGTCTTCGCGCACGCCGACCACTTCCACCACTTCGCTGACGCAGCGACGGCCATCAGGCATGCGCGTCAATTGGATGATCACGTCCAGCGCAGCACAGATCATCTGGCGCAGGGTTTTTTCGGCGACCACACGGCCGGTCAAACCCACCAGGGTTTCCAGGCGCAGCAGGGCATCCTGGGCATTGTTGGCGTGCACGGTGCTCATGGAGCCGTCGTGGCCGGTGTTCATGGCGGTCATGACGTCGAGTACTTCCACGCCACGGATTTCCCCGAGGATGATGCGGTCCGGGCGCATCCGCAGGGCGTTGCGGATCAGGTCGCTGGAGCGCACTTCACCATGGCCCTCGGCGTTCGGCGGACGGGTTTCCAGGCGCACCACATGGGGATGGCCCAGTTGCAGTTCGGCGACGTCTTCGATGGTCACCAGGCGTTCATGGGGGTTGATCAACTGGCTGAGGATGTTCAGCAGTGTGGTCTTGCCGGTGCCGGTGCCGCCGCTGATCAAGATATTGCAGCGCTTGCCCACGGCCTCCTGGAAGAACTCGAAGATGCTTTGATCAATGGTCTGCATGGCGACCAGGTCGCTGCTCTTGAGCATGTCCTTGCGGAATTTTCGGATCGACAGGCACGGGCCATCCAGGGCAATCGGCGGGATGATCGCGTTGACCCGGCTGCCATCGGGCAAGCGCGCATCCACCATCGGTGAGGACTCATCCAGGCGCCGGCCCAGCGGCGCGAGGATGCGTTGCATCACACGCTCCACGTGGTGGTCGTCGATAAAGCGCAGGTCACTCTGGTGCAGCAGGCCATCGCGTTCGATAAACACACGGTGCGGCCCGTTGACCAGGATTTCCGTCACCGAGGGGTCACGCAGCAGCACTTCCAGCGGGCCGAAACCGGTGAGTTCGTCGACGATTTCTTCGGCCAGGCGCTCCATCTCATAACGCGAGATCGCCAGGCGCATGCGCGTGATGTATTCGGAGACCTTGTCGATGACAAACTGCGCCAGGGACTGGCGCGTGCCTTCGAGCAGGTTTTTACCCGACTCCTCGATGGCGTCGATGATGTAGCGGTGCAGCACCAGCTTCAGGCCATCGTGATCGCTGTTGCCACCGGCAGTGCGGGCCGGGCCGCCAAACAGTTTTTCGCCGTTCATCGTCCCGACCCCAGGATGCGTTCAAACCAGCGCATTGAAGGTTTTGCCAAGCCTTCGGATCGCTTCGCCAGGCGCTCGCCCAAGGTGCGCACGGCTTGGGTCAAGGGTTCACGCGGGGCCAGGGCAAACAGGGTCTGGCCTTGGTTTTTCACATTCAGGCGCAGTTCGGCGCTCAGGGGCAATACAGCGATGCACTCAAGGCCGAAGCTTTTTTCCAGGGCTTCGGTGTCGGGGGCGCACGCCTTGATATAGCGGTCCACCACCAGCTTGGCGTGATCGAGTTTCATGCCTTTTTCGCGCCAGCGGTTGAGTATCGCCAGGTTGCGGCGACAGTCCAGTACGCTCTGGTCGGTGCACCACAGCAGTTTGTCGCAGTGGCTGACAAAGGTGCGCAGGGCTTCGCTGTCGGGTTGCCCCGTGATGTTCACGACGATGTGCTGGAAATGTTGGCGCAGCGCACTGAGCAACATGAACAGTTCGGCGGCACTGGTGAGTTTGAGCGGTTCGTCACCGGTGGCGTAGGCCAGGATGCGCAAACCATCCAGGGCGGTGGTGAAGGCGCTGTTGATCAGGGTGGTGTCGAGGCGACGCAAATGCCGCAACGCATCACCGAAATTAAACGTGCTCTCCAGACCCAGCAAGGCCAGGCTGTCGCTGCGCGGCAGGCCGAGGTCGAGCAGCAGGGTTTGCTGCCCGCTTTTCTGTACGACCAGCGCCAGGTGGGTGGCCAACATTGCTCCATCGGCATTGCTCTGGGTGCCAAACAATACGGTCAGGCCGCCCAGCTGTGTGTTGGGCGTGACGGTGGGCAGGCGCTTGCTCAAGCGTCGCACCAGGCCCGCCACTTCACTGGATCGCGAACCGTAGGCGACGAAATCGCGGGCACCGGCGCGCATCGCATTCAGGACCAACTGGTTGTCCATGCCATCGCCCAGGGCGACCACGGCGAGCATCGGCTTGGCTTCCAGGGCGCCTTCAATGAGTGCGCTCTGGGCCACGACGTTTTCGCGGTCCAGGCCGACGAATACCAGGTTGGCGAAGGTCACGTCCACCAGCGCCAGCAGTTCGTCGAGGCTGCCGGTGCCGGCGCTGACGACTTGGCCCAGGGGCGCCAGGGCGCCCTGCAGCCACTCCATATCAGTGGTGTTGCGGGTGATGGCGAGAAAGGTCTGGCTCAGGCTATCGCTCATTGGGAAAGTCCACTGCGACGGTCGAAGTTGCCGTTTTCCAGGAAGAACAACCGATACCAGTTCGGATCATAGTTGCGCAGTTTTTCGCCCGGCAGGGAGGGCAGTTGCGCGTTGGCAGCCAGCGGTTGCACCAGATGCGGCGTGACGATCATCAGCAGTTCCTTCTCTTCGCGGCTGATGTTGGAGTCACGAAAAAATGCGCCAAGGATCGGGATATCGCCCAGCCCCGGAAACTTGCTGATGGTTGAGCGGTTATTGGTGCTGATCAGGCCGCTGATCACAAAGCTTTCGCCATCGGCCAGGGACACGCTGGTGTCGGTTCGACGGACCGTCAGGGCCGGCACCTGGATGCCTTCGATCTGTACCGCGTTGCTGTAGTCCAACTCGCTGACTTCCGGCGCCACCTTGAGGGTGATGCGGTTACGGTCAATCACTGTGGGGGTCAGGGTCAGGCGAATACCGAACTCTTTGTATTCGATGGAAATGGTGTCGCTGCCGGCACTGGGTACCGGCACTGGCACCTCGCCGCCAGCCAGAAAGGAGGCACTCTGGCCGCTCATGGCCACCAGGCTTGGCCGTGCCAGGGTGTAGGCAAAACCGCTGCGTTCCAGCGCGTTGATCATGGCTGAGACACGACCGCCGCCAAAACCGATATTGAAGTTGCTGCTGCTGATTGCCAGGGCCTGGGTGGTGGGCGTGGGGAACAGCAAGTTGGGGCTGCCGAAAAAAGCGTTCTTGGCGGTGCCGAGGATCGTGGTGCTGGCCTCTTTGAGCTTGGTACGACTGACCTCGACAAAGCGGATATCCGTCTGCACCTGGCTGGGCAACAGCGGATCGTCCGACGGCGACAGCGACAAGCTGGTCAAGGCCGACGTCGCCTTGCCTTTGACGAACACCATGCTTTGGCGCGGCGTGCTGGCGCAGGCGGTCCAGACCATCAGGCTGGTGGCGCCGGACGAGACACCGGTCAGCAGAAAATTGCGGTCACCATTGACCCGCACATCGGCGATTCTCGGGTCGCCGATGGCCAGGCGCGTAATTGCCACTGGCGATTGCAGCTCTTGTTGCAGGCCTTCTCCCACCTCGACCACGGCGGGCAACTGGCCCAAGGCGCTGCAGTTGCCCGGCGCCGCCACGGCCATGCCGACCGGCAGGCTCGACAGCATCAGGGCCCAGGCCAGTTGCGTGAACAGGGGTGCGTAGCGATGGCTCATTCAAGGCATCCTTGCTCGATCACGGAGTTTGTGGCGCCGCTTGGGCGCCGCGAATCACTTCAATGCCACGGCGTACGCCGGGTCCAGCGGTGGAGGTTTGGGCGACACGTTTGGGCGGGCCGACCAGGGCCAGTTGGGTGAATTGGTAGAGGTCGCGGTTGGCGCTTTCCAATCGCTCTGACGCATCGCTTTCGCCGGCCCAGTAGCGGCTGAGCAGTTGTTCCTCGGCGCTGCGCACGGCCAGGCGCAACACACCGGCTTGGGCCGCGAGCATCAGGCGGCTTAACAATGGCTCCGGCACGGCCAGCACCACGGTGCGTGCGCCGGCTCGGCGTTGGGCAGCTTGGACGCGTTCTTCAGGCGTGGCCGGAGGAGGAACCGCAGGTTTGCCATCGTTGGCCAGGCCCAATTGGTCACCGACGCTGAGCAGGCGCATGGCCGGAAGAACGATCTGCGCCGACTGTTCGGCGTTGCCCGCATCTTGGCGCAGGAACAGCAGCACATCCACGTAGTCGCCGGGCGTCAATTGACCTCCGGCGCCGCTCACTTCATCCACCGCTACGGCCAGGGCGCGCTCGTTCGGGCGGATCATGCGTGCGAGTGGGCCGCCGGCGCTGAAGCTTTCTTCGGTGAGCCACGTGCCCGCGCCCAGCGTACGCAGGGGCGTGCGGCCGATGGCCTGGTCGAGTTGGGTCAGGCTGCCGGCGGGTGCGGTGAGCAGTTTTTCGACGGCCAGGTCGGCGGCGGTCAACGGAGTAAAGGCGGACACGTCATGTACCAGCACGACCACCGGTTGGCGAGTCTGGTCTTCAACGGCAGCGACGGTGTTATCAACGGAAACGACAGGTGCGGCAGGGGCGGCTACAGGCTCCGGTGCGCGGCTTAAAACAAGCCCCCAGTACCCGGCGATCAAGGCCCCGATCAGCAGCAAGCCGGCCAGGACCATGCTGATGCGACTGTTCATGACGGCTCTCCCTTTCCCGTTGCACTGCACACCCGCTTAATCCGAATGGGTTAATCCGCAACCTGGCTGTGATGAACATCTAACGATTTGGCTATTTGAAGGTAGCTCAGCTAGGACGAAATGCCATTACCCCAGGAAAAATTTATCTGAACTATAAAAGCAGCCTTTCAGGGTGCGGGTTTATGGCGTCAACTTTACGACTAATACTTTGTGATTAATCCGTTATTACAGTTGTGAGGCTGAGGTTTGTTGACAATGCTCTAGTAGCACGCCGCGATCATCTGGTACTAGAGCCGTTCCGGCTTCCAGTGGCGTTTTAGGGAGAAGTCTTATGTTCCTTGACCTGGTGTTGAAGCTTTATATCCAAACGCAACTATTTTTCAGCCGCAAAGAGGGAGCCTCAGGTATTGAGTACGCCATTGTCGTCGCGTTGGTTGCGCTCGTTATTGTGGGGGCAGGGACAGGGCTGGGAACTAAGATTAAAAATATCTTCACCAATATGACCACTAATATGCCGACCGGGACCTGATTTAGCTGTGGTAGCCGTTATGATTATCCCTTCTTGAAGGTAATGCCATGAGCGCGTCCTCACGCCAGCAAATTCTATTGGTGGACGACGAAGAGGACGCCTTGATCGAACTCGCCGAATCCCTCGAAAACGAGGGATTTGTCTGTTTCACTGCAACTTCCGTCACCTTCGCCCTGCAAGAATTGACACTTCACCCGGACATCGCGCTGGTCATCACGGACCTGCGCATGCCCGAGGAAAGTGGCATTTCCTTGATCAAGCGCCTGCGCGAACACACCTCACGCTCACACCTGCCGGTGATTGTGATGTCGGGTCATGCGGAAATGGATGATGTAAGCGACATGCTGCGTCTGCAGGTGCTGGACCTGTTTCGCAAACCGATCTATCTGGTGCGGTTGATCGATACCTTGAACAACCTGTTTCCTCTCCCCAAAACCAGACTGTAGGCGCCGCTATCCCAGGCGCCTACAGGGTCCGGTTACAGCTGGTAGCTGAAACTCAACGAATACCGAGGCCGCCGATCGTAGCTGTCCAATGCCACGTCCGACATCGGCTTGGCGACTTCCAGCGCGATGTTGTAGTACTTGGCATCACCAAAACGCAGCCCCAGCGCCGCCGATGACAGGTCGTTGCCTTTGACCTGCACGTCGTTGAACCAGGTCTTGGCACGGTCGAACACCACGTAGGGTTGCAGAATCCTCACCCAGTCGCCGGCGCGGTTATAGCTGTAGTTGACCTCGTAGGCCAGGCCCCAGCCCTTGTCGCCGGTGCCCTGGTCATCCGGGTAGCCGCGGCCGAAGCTTTGCCCGCCGAAGGTGGCGCGTTCGCTGTCGGGCAAGTAATCGTTGCTCCAGTAGAGCGCGCCCGATAGCACGCCTTGCCAGTTATCGAACAGCTTGTTGCTCTGCACGCCGGACAGGCGCAGGCGGAAGAAGTCGAGGTCCTGCTTGAGGCCGCCGAAATCCGTGCGGGTCTTGGCGCCCAGACCATTGATACCTTGGTAGATGCCGCCGCTGATGATGCGCAACTGCGTGGTGTCGGCCTTGCGCCAGTCACCTTCGAATGCCAGGGCGCGCAGGTCTGTTTCCAGTTCAAAGCGTTGTGGGAAACCGTCGATCTTGTAGCGGTTGGTCTGGTCGACGGCGTAGAGGCGCGTGCCCAGGCTCAATGACTCGCTGGGCGAGGCGATAAAGGGGTGGCTGAGACCAATGGAGTAACGGTCGATTTCCTGGTGTGGCTTGAGTTCAAGGCCGTCGCCCAATTGCAGCCCGGTCTTGGGATCGGCGCGGTAGCGTTCGCCCGAGAGCGCAAGTTGGGTGCCCTCGGCGTTGATGAATTGGCTGTAGCTCGCTCGGTAGTAATGCTCTTTGTCTTCGCCCGGTGGGAACAGGCCGCTGACGCTCAGTTGTTCGCCCATGGACGTCCACGAGTTGCTGGTGGCGGTCAGCAGCGCTTGGGTGCCGCCGCGGTTGGCTTCATTGAGGCTCATGCTAGTGGTAAAGGGTTTGCGGCTGGCAGTGACCTGCATATGCGTGCCGCCATCGGTGGTGTTGGGTGGCGGCACCAGGGCTTGCACGGTGAGGCCAGGGATGGCGCTCATCAGCGTGGTGTAGCGTTCGAAGGTCTTGCGTGTAAGCGGGCGCTCGGCCTTGAGTTTTTCCGCCAGCTTGTCGATGTAGGACGAGACCGAACCGGTGTCGCCTTGCACTTGGTAATCGCGGATATAACCCTCTACCAACACCACTTGTACCAGGCCGCCTTCGAAGCGTTGTTCCGGCAGATAGGCATAGGACAGCAGATAGCCGTCCTCTTGGTAGCGGCGGGTAATGCTGCGGGTGGCTTCGATCAGTTGCGCCAGGTTGGTTTCATGGCCAATCAGCGGCTCGAAAACCTGGGCGACTTCCTTGAGCGGGTACACCGTGCCGCCGTCGATCTGCAGTTTGCGGATGGTCACTTTGGTATCCATCAGCAGCGGTTGCCCGGCGGTCGCCGCTGGCACCGGAACCTGGGTCGGTGTGGCGGCTGGTCGGTAGGCGTCGGCGGGCAGGTTGGGCACGGGCAGGTTGCGGATGGTGTCGTTGCTGTTGAGGAAACTGGGTAGGGTATCGGCGTGGGCGTAAGCACTGAGGGTGAGCAACAACAACGGCGTCAAAGCGCGCATAGGACACTCCATGGTCAAAATTGCTGCAGCGTTTCGCAGATTCCCGCCGGGCTCTGGGGGCGCGGTTCGGGGGACTTTCAGGGGTCGATCACTGACCCATAAAAAAAGACGAGAGACTTAGTGGGGTCTCTCGTCTCAACCAAGCGTAGGCGCTGTAGGTGAGGCCGTCTAATCGGCCAGGTGCAATTCTATTTTTTGCCAGTCAGGCCACCCAACAGCCCGCCCAGAAGACCACCGTTCGCATTGGCGCCTGCCGAGGCACCGGCACCCACATTCAGGCCACCACCGAGCAGGCCGCCGCCGGTGTTGGTGCCGCCGGTGACCAGGCCGCCAATCGATGCCACGGTGCCACCCACTGCGGTCACGGTGCCGCCCAAGGCGTTGGTGACCGGGTTGGCATTGGTGCCGCTGATTTTGCCACCGAGGCTGCTGACGGCGCCGCCGACATTCGTGACCAGGCCGTTGACCGGGCCACCCAGGCCGGTGGCATTGCCGACGTTTTGGGTCAGGCTCTGCACGCCGCTGGTGACGGGGTTGAGTGCGTTGCCGATCGGGCCGGTCAGCCCGGCTACCGGTGCGCCTGCCGCCGTGTTCGGTGTGCCGCTGCCGCCCAGGAGAGTGCCCAGCGAGGCGACGGTGGTGCCGGCTTTGACGCCGGTCACGCCGGTCGCGCTGACCACGCCATTGGTGCTGCCCGCATCCAGGCCGCTGCCAGCGCCTGCGATGATGCCGCCGATGAGTTCAGGCAAGCCCAGCTGGTTAGTGCCGCCGCCGGTCCCACCGCCGGTCCCACCGCCGCTGCCGCCACCATTGCTATCTGCATCCGGGTCGACATAACCACTGGCCTTGCCGACCACGGTGCCGACACCATTGAGCACGTCGCCCACGGCTCCGGTCACAGGGTTGCCGGTGCCGCCTGCGCCAGCGACTTTATCGCCGAGGCCGTCGACGGTATCGCCGACTTTTTGCAGCAGGCCGCCCACGGGCTTGTCGAGACCGGTGGCGGTGCCGACTTTACCGGTGGTGTTTTCCACCAGGGAGACCACCGGCACCAACACTTTCGCGCCTACGGTGTTGGTGACCGAACCGAGTGGGCCGGTGGTGCTGGCGGTGCTGAGGGTGTCGCCGAGCATGGTGACGGCATTGCCGACCTTGCCCACCACATTGCCGACGACCGGTGCAGCGCCGCCGACTACAGGCACGTTGCCCAGCAGGGTGGCGACGTTAGTACCGGTGACGGTCACGCCATCGCCCAGGTCGGAAACCCCGTTGGCCACGCCAGCGACGGTTTTGCCCAGTGCATTGCTGTCAGTGCCCAGCGAACCCAGGCCGTCTGAAAGGCCGGTGCCGATGCTGCCGACGGCGTTGCCGGTCGCGTTGACCAGGCCACCGGCAGTGGCGCCCACGATTGGCAGGCTGCCAAGGGTGGTGCCCAGGCTGCGGACGGTGCCGCCGAGGCCGGTCACGGTATCGCCGACGGTGTCGACCACCGTGGCGGTGACCAATGGCGTCGAGCCGCCGCCGGGGTTGGTGCCAGGGTCGGTGCCGCCACCGGTACCACCACCCGTACCGCCGCCTGCGCCAGCGCCGGCATCGGAAGATCCACCACTGTGATGCCCACCGCCACCGCTGCTGCAGCCGCCGAGTGCCAGTGCTACTGCCAGGGCCAGCGCGGTACTTGCTTTCCAAAACACGACTTGAGTTTTCATGATTGAGTTCCTTGCACCTGTACAACCTTGGTTGTCTTCAAACACTCGCTATTTCTGGGGATAGCGATATGTTTGTCCGTGTGGCTATAACAGCCCCGGCGGTGCGTTCGCTCAATGCTCTACTTGGTATTAACGATTTATATACGGCGCGGGTGTACCGTTTAAGTAACTAATACCAAGGATGTATGGCGAGGATGTATCAAGATATATATGTGTTAATTATCAATGACTTGAATAGAAAAGCGGACTTTAAAAAGTCCGCTATAACTTAGGGTATATATATACAATTAATCGAGTTATTTCAGGCGATCGGCCGCCACTTGCCTACCATATGTTCAATATCGCCCGCGCCTTTCAACCACAACTCACCGCTGGAACCCGCGGCGCTGGCCAATAACGTCACTTCACCGGGCAGGCGCACGGGTTTTCTGAACTCGACGCTGATCTCGATATTGGCGGTGGGCAAGTGTTCGCCAAGGGCTGCGAGGGTGTGCGCCTTGTTCCACAACCCGTGGGCGATGGCCTGGGGGAAACCGAACAGCTTGGCGGTGATGGCACTGAGGTGAATCGGGTTGTAGTCGCCGGCAACCCGTGCATAACGGCGGCCGATATCGGCGGGGGCTTTCCAGCGGGTCAGTTCGCTGACCTGGGTAGGGGAGGGTTGGGCGTCATCTTCGGGTTCGCCTTCCAGCTTTACGCCCCGGCACAGCATGCGGCTTTCGGCTTCCCATAGCAGACCGAGTGAGTCCTCGACGGTGGTGATCAGATCGAAGATTGCGCCTTTGGGGTGGGGCCTGAGGTTTTGCGCGTGGACAGCGATGGACAACTCACTGACACCCCCCAGCGGGCGATGAATGCGGATGCGGTTACTCAGGTGAATCAACCCCAGCAACGGGAAGGGAAATTTTTTGTCGGTGAGCAGTTGCATCTGTAACCCGAAGGCCAGGATATGCGGATAGGTCGCCGGCAGGATCGGGCTCTCCGCAAAACCGCAGACCTTGCGATACGCCGCCACCTGCTTGGGATCGATGCTCACCCGGCAGCGCAACCCCTGCTCGGGCAGTGTGTTGCCGGTGATCTTGCGTTTGAGTGCCGCGCGCCAATACAGCGGCGGCAGGAATGGCGTAGTGCCTAGCGTCTTCCATTGCATGTTTATGCTCCCAAGAGGCTTTGCCCACACACCCGCAACGCTTGCCCGGTGACCGCACCGGAGCCCGGTTGGCCGAGCCACGCCACTGCTTCGGCGACGTCCTGCGGCAGGCCGCCCTGGCCCAGCGAACTCATGCGCCGCCCGGCTTCACGCAAGGCGAATGGAATATGCGCAGTCATCTGGGTTTCGATAAAGCCGGGGGCCACCGCATTGATGCTGATGCCGCGCGCCTTGAGCTGCGGTGCCCAGGCCTGCGCAAGACCGATCAATCCCGCTTTGCTCGCGGCGTAATTGGTCTGCCCACGGTTACCGGCAATGCCGCTGATCGACGCCAGTAACACCACGCGGGCGTTGTCATGCAGGGTGCCGCTGTCGAGCAGCGCCTGGGTCAGCACTTGGGGTGCATTGAGATTGACCGCCAGCACCGCATCCCAGTATTCCGGGGTCATGTTGGCCAGGGTTTTGTCACGGGTGATGCCGGCGTTGTGCACCAGGATGTCGAGGCCATCGGGCAGGTGTTCGATCAATTGGCTGGCGGCATCTGCGGCGCAGATATCCAGCGCGACCGTGCGTGCGCCCAGGCGCGCAGCCAAGGCTTCGAGGTCGGCCTTGGCCTGGGGCACGTCGAGCAGGATCACTTCGGCGCCGTCGCGGGCCAGGGTTTCGGCGATGGAGGCACCGATGCCTCGGGCAGCACCGGTGACCAGCGCCTTGCGCCCGGCCAGGGGCCGCGTCCAGTCCTCGACAGGTGTGGCGCAAGCTTCCAGGCGAATGACCTGGCCGGAGATATACGCGCTCTTGGGCGAGAGGAAGAAGCGCAACGCCCCTTCCAATTGATCCTCGGCACCGTCGCCCACGTAGAGCAATTGCAACACGCCGCCATTGCGCAGTTCCTTGGCCAGCGAACGGCTGAACCCTTCAAGGGCGCGCTGGGCACTGGCGGCGAAGGGATCGCTGAGGCTTTCCGGCGCGCGGCCGAGGATCACCAAGTGCGCGCTGTTATCCAGGTTTTTCAGCAGCGGCTGGAAGAATTCGCGCAGCTGTTTGAGTTGATCGGTGTGTTGCAACTCGCTGGCGTCGAACACCACGGCCTTGAGCTTGGGACCGTGACCGGGGATCCACGTCGACGTCTCGGTGCCGTAGGTATAAATCGCGTCGGTAAGCTTGTGGGCAAACGCCTGTACGTTGCTCGCCAGCGCGCCGCCGCCCAGCAGCAATGCACCTTCCACCGGACGCAGGCGCCCGGCTTGCCAGCGTTCCAGGCGTACCGGTGACGGCAGGCCAAGGGCGGCGACCAGGCGATGGCCTAGGCTTGAGTTGGCGAAGTCGATATAACGGTCAGACATGGAACGCTCTCCGAAGGCTGGGGTTCAAAGGGTTGACCACCCCGGGGTGGCACTCGTTCGATTGAGCCTAGGCTAGGCTGAATGATTCCACCCATAACCATAAGGGAGCTTTCCATGACTCAATTGCGCCGTGTGGCGATCATCGGCGGTAACCGCATTCCGTTTGCCCGCTCCAATGGCCCTTATGCCACGGCGAGCAACCAGGCGATGCTGACCGCCGCCCTGGAAGGCCTGATCGAACGCTACAACCTGCACGGCTTGCGCATGGGCGAGGTGGCCGCTGGCGCCGTGCTCAAACATTCCCGCGACTTCAACCTCACCCGTGAATGCGTGCTCGGTTCGCGCCTGTCGCCGCAAACCCCGGCCTATGACATCCAGCAGGCGTGCGGCACCGGTCTGGAAGCGGCGTTGCTGGTGGCCAACAAGATTGCGCTGGGCCAGATCGAATGCGGGATTGCCGGTGGGGTGGACACGACGTCTGATGCGCCCATTGGAGTCAATGAAGGCCTGCGCAAGATCCTGTTGCAAGCCAACCGCAGCAAATCCGTGTCAGATAAATTAAAAGTCCTGTTACAACTTCGTCCCCATCACCTCAAGCCGGAACTGCCGCGCAACGGCGAACCCCGTACCGGTTTGTCCATGGGCCAGCACTGCGAATTGATGGCGCAAACCTGGCAGATCCCCCGCGCCGAGCAGGACCAACTCGCCCTGGAAAGCCACCAGAAAATGGCCGCTGCCTACGCCGAAGGCTGGCACAACGATTTGCTCACCCCGTTTCTAGGCTTGACCCGCGACAACAACCTGCGCCCCGACCTGACTCTGGAAAAACTCGCCGCCCTCAAGCCGGCTTTTGAGCGCAGCGAAAAGGGTACGCTCACCGCCGGTAACTCCACGCCGCTCACCGATGGCGCCTCGCTGGTGCTCTTGGGCAGTGAAGCCTGGGCCAAGGAGCGCGGCTTGCCGATCCTCGCGTACTTGCGCGATGGCGAAGCGGCGGCAGTGGATTTCGTCAACGGTGCCGAAGGCCTGCTGATGGCGCCGGTGTATGCGGTGCCACGCTTGCTGGCGAGGAACGGTCTGACGTTGCAGGACTTCGATTACTACGAGATCCACGAAGCTTTCGCTGCCCAAGTGTTGTGCACGCTCAAGGCCTGGGAAGATGCGGACTACTGCAAGACACGCCTGGGTCTTGATGCCCCCCTGGGTGCCATCGACCGCAGCCGGCTCAATGTAAAGGGCAGCTCCCTGGCCGCCGGACACCCGTTTGCCGCCACGGGTGGACGTATCGTTGCCAATCTGGCCAAGTTGCTGGATGCGGCGGGCAAGGGCCGCGGGCTGATATCCATCTGTGCGGCAGGCGGGCAGGGCGTTACGGCGATCATTGAACGCTGAAACTGGCCTATTGGTTGCATTCTTGAGTGATCAACGGTCGGTAGCCCCTCCCACCGACGCGCTGATTGCCGTATAACGAGTGCCATACGCGTATTTGGTAATAAAGGACCCACAATAAAAGCTGATGAAGACTCCTAAACGCATTGAACCCCTGATCGAAGACGGTCTGGTCGACGAAGTGCTGCGCCCACTCATGAGTGGTAAAGAAGCAGCTGTTTATGTGGTGCGCTGCGGCAACGAATTGCGTTGCGCCAAGGTTTACAAGGAGGCGAACAAACGAAGTTTTCGTCAGGCGTCCGAATACCAGGAAGGCCGTAAGGTCCGTAACAGCCGGCAGGCCCGGGCCATGGCCAAGGGCTCCAAGTTCGGCAAGAAAGAGACCGAAGATGCTTGGCAGAACGCCGAAGTGGCGGCGCTGTTCCGCCTGGCCGGTGCGGGCGTTCGCGTGCCCCAGCCGTTCGACTTTCTCGAAGGCGTGCTGCTGATGGAGTTGGTGGCCGACGAGTACGGCGATGCGGCGCCGCGTCTGAACGACGTCACGCTGGAACCGGACCAGGCGCGCGAATACCACGCCTTCCTGATTTCCCAGATCGTGTTGATGCTGTGTACCGGCCTGGTGCACGGTGACCTGTCCGAGTTCAACGTGCTGCTCACGCCGACCGGCCCGGTGATCATCGACCTGCCCCAGGCGGTGGATGCGGCGGGCAATAACCACGCCTTCAGCATGCTGGAGCGCGATGTGGGCAACATGGCGTCCTACTTCGGGCGCTTTGCCCCGGAGCTGAAGAAGACCAAGTACGCCAAGGAAATGTGGGCGCTGTATGAAGCTGGCACCCTGCACCCGGCCAGTGTCTTGACCGGTGAGTTTGACGAGCCGGAAGAACTGGCGGATGTCGGCGGCGTGATCCGCGAGATCGAAGCGGCGCGGTTGGACGAGGAGCGTCGCCAGGCGATCCGCGCAGCGGATGATGCGCCACCGAGCAAGGTGCCGGACGAGCCACCGCCACCGCCGTGGATGCAGTGATCTTTGGGTAGATGAAGATCAAAGCTGTGGGAGCGGGCTTGTTGTGGCGAGGGAGCAAGCTCCCTCGCCACAAGCCAGCTCCTACAGTTGTTTTGTGTACGCCTGGTCAGGCGCAACAGCTCCCGGCAGCCAACTCCTTGAGAATCGGACAATCCGGCCGATGATCGCCCTGGCAGTGTTCCACCAGGTCCTGCAAGGTATCGCGCAGTTGCCCCAGTTCCAGAATCTTCTGGTTCAGCTCATCGATATGCTGGCGCGCCAAGGCTTTTACGTCGGCGCTGGCCCGTTGCCGGTCCTGCCACAGGGTCAGCAGCTTGCCGACTTCCTCCAGTGAAAACCCCAGGTCCCGCGAACGCTTGATAAACGCCAGGGTGTGCAAGTCATCCTGCCCGTATACGCGATAGCCGCTGTCGGTACGATGCGCGGCTTTGAGCAGGCCGATGGATTCGTAGTAGCGAATCATCTTGGCACTCAACCCACTCTGGCGCGCGGCTTGGCCGATGTTCATGGGCGCTGATCCTCCAGGTTCTTGGGCTTCCACGTCTTCAACAGTAACGCATTACTCACTACGCTGACGCTAGACAGGGCCATCGCCGCGCCGGCCAGCACCGGGTTGAGCAGGCCGAATGCCGCCAGGGGAATGCCGATCAGGTTATACACAAAGGCCCAGAACAGGTTCTGGCGGATCTTGGCGTAGGTCTTGCGGCTGATCTCCAGCGCGGCCGGTACCAGGCGCGGATCGCCGCGCATCAGGGTGATGCCGGCGGCGTGCATCGCCACGTCGGTGCCGCCGCCCATGGCGATGCCGATATCGGCAGCGGCCAGGGCCGGGGCGTCGTTGATGCCGTCACCGACCATGGCAACCACGCCGGTTTTTTTCAACTCGGCGACGGTGGCGGCTTTGTCGGCGGGCAGTACTTCGGCGTGCACGTCGTCGATACCCAACGCCTCGGCCACCACGCGGGCGCTGCCGCGATTGTCACCGGTGAGCAAATGGCTGCTGATGTGCTGGGCCTTGAGTTGCTCCACCGCTTCCAACGCGCCGGGTTTGAGCGTGTCGCCAAGGGCGAACAGCCCCAGCACTCGGGATTGTGGGCCTTGCTCGATCAGCCAGGACAAGGTGCGGCCTTCTGCCTCCCAAGCCTTGGCTGATTCGGCCAACCCGCCTGCGTTCAAGCCGCTTTCTTCCAGCAGGCGACGATTGCCCAGGGCCAGTTGCAGACCCTCCAGCGTGCCGGCGATGCCGCGTCCGGTCAGGGATTGGCTGGCCGTTACGTCAGCCACCTTCAGCCCTTTTTCATCACAGGCATCCAGCACGGCTTTGGCCAGCGGGTGTTCACTGCCCCGTTGCAATGCGCCGGCTTGCTGCAGCAGCAAGGTCTCGTTTCCATCCACGGCTGCCAGGTGCGCAATTTTTGGCGTGCCGGAGGTGAGGGTGCCGGTCTTGTCGAAAACCACCGCGCTCACTTCATGGGCGCGTTCCAGGGCTTCTGCGTCCTTGATCAAAATGCCGTGGCGCGCGGCAACACCGGTGCCGGCCATGATGGCGGTTGGCGTCGCCAGGCCCAGGGCGCAAGGGCAGGCGATCACCAACACGGCGACGGCATTGATGATCGCGGTCTCCAGGGGCGCGCCATACAGCCACCAGCCCACCAACGTCATCAACGCCAGCACCAGCACGGCCGGAACGAATACCTGGCTGACTTTATCCACCAGTTTCTGGATCGGTGCCTTGGCGGCCTGGGCGTCTTCCACTAGGCGGATGATCCGCGCCAACACGCTTTCGGCACCGAGGGCCAGGGTGCGCACGAGCAGGCGACCTTCGCCATTGATGGCGCCACCGGTAACCTGATCGCCGGGTTGTTTCGGTACGGGCAGGCTCTCGCCACTGATCAGGGCTTCGTCGGCATGGCTTTGGCCCTCGACGACTTCACCGTCCACCGGGAAGCGTTCACCGGGTTTTACCAGCACCAGATCATTGAGTTTCAGGGCATTGATGGCGACATCTTCTTCACGGCCTTCAATCACCCGAATCGCCCGCTCCGGACGCAAGGCTTCCAGGGCGCGGATAGCGCTGGCGGTCTGGCGCTTGGCGCGGCTCTCCAGGTATTTACCGAGCAGCACCAGGGCGATCACTACCGCCGAGGCTTCGAAGTACAGGTGCGGCGCCATGCCAGGGTGCGCCGTGAGCCATTCATAAATACTCAGGCCGTAACCGGCGCTGGTGCCGATCGCCACCAGCAGGTCCATATTGCCAGCACCGGCACGCACGGCTTTCCAGGCGGCGATATAAAAGCGCGCGCCAAAGATGAATTGCACGGGGGTGGCCAGCGCGAACTGCACCCAGGCGGGCAGCATCCAGTGCAGGCCGAACGGCTCCACCAGCATCGGCAGCACCAGCGGCAGTGCCAGCAGGATCGCCAGCAGCAGCGACCAACGATCGCGGTGCAGACGCTGGGCTTGATTGGCGTCGGTGGCGGTTTCGCTTTGGGGCAGGGTGGCGGTGTAGCCGGCTTTGTCGACGGCGGCGATCAACACGCCGGGGTCCATCTGGCCGAGTACTTCGATATGGGCGCGCTCATTGGCCAGGTTGACGCTGACGCTTTGCACCCCCGGCACCTTGCCCAGCGCACGCTCGACCCGGCCGGCACAGCTGGCGCAGGTCATGCCGCTGATGGGCAGGTCAAAGGTGGTGGATCCATTCATGGGGCAGTCCTCCAAGAGAAGTTGCCCCTAGGATCAACCTTGACCTGTGGGGAAGGTCAAGCGCCTTCAGTATTCCAGTTTGGCGGCTTTGAGGTACATCCCATCCGGGCCCTGGGCAATGCGCAATTTGCGCACATCACCGGCCTTGAGCGTGATGTTCTGCGCCGGTGGCGCCAGCATCCCCGGCAGGCAGCCAGGGGATTGGCCCGGCAGCAGCTTCAGGCGCAACGACAGATTACCCGCCGGCAAGTTGAATGACGTAGCCTGCTCCTGGAACAGCCGGCCCGCCAGCTGGTCATTCAGGTACAGGCCGATTTCGCAGTTGGTCGGCACTTCCAGGCGTTCCCGGGAAATGATCAGCACCGCATAGTCTTCTGCGGCGAAGGCTTGGGGCGCAGCGGCCGATAAGCTCATCAGGCCCGCAAGGGCAAAAAACGACCAGCGCATGGCGAATGCTCCGTGGTGTGAATCAAAGATGGATGAAGCTTGGCCTTAGAAGCGGCCAAATACCAGCCCGGCAGAAGGTTTCAGAACTTGACCTTGCCATCGTGGCAAGGTCGAGACTGGGTTCAACCTCATCAAAGGAGTCATGTCATGCAAGTATTCAGCGTTGAAGGAATGACCTGCGGCCATTGCGTTCGAGCGGTGACCCAGGCCGTGCAGAGCCAGGACCCGGCGGCCAGCGTGAAGGTCGACCTGGCGGCCAAGGAAGTGGGCGTCGAAAGCCGTTTGTCTGCCGAGCAAGTGATCGAGGCGATCACCGAAGAGGGCTACAGCGCCAAGCTTGCCTGATACGGGTAAATAGTTAGCGAGCTATCGTGTTCAATGCACCCAAGCGCGGCTAGACTATCGGGCTGCCGTCTCACTTGGGTGCCCGATGAACCTTCGCATAATCCTGATTCTGGGTGCCTTGAGCGCCTTCGCGCCGTTGGCGATCGACTTTTACCTGCCCGGCTTCCCGGCCATGGCCAAGGCTTTCGCGACCGATGAAAAACACATCCAGCTGACCCTGGCGGTGTATTTCGCTGGCCTGGCCATCGGCCAATTGATCTACGGCCCACTGGCTGACCGCTTTGGTCGACGCGGCCCGCTGCTCAGTGGTGTCACGCTGTTTACCCTGGCTTCATTTGCCTGCGCCTTTGCGCCGTCCCTGGAGTGGCTGATCGCTGCGCGTTTTGTGCAAGCCCTCGGCGGCTGCGCGGGCATGGTGATTTCCCGTGCGGTGGTCAGCGACAAATGCGACGCGGTAGGCTCGGCCAAGGTGTTTTCCCAGTTGATGCTGGTCACCGGCCTGGCGCCGATCCTCGCACCGCTGGCCGGTGGTTTGATGGTGGGCATATGGGGCTGGCAGTCGATTTTCCTCGCCCTGTCGATCTTCAGCGTGATGGCGGCCATCGCCGTGGCCGTCGGGCTGCCGGAAACCTTCCCGGCCCATCAGCCGCGCCAGCCGTTATCAGGGTCGCTGCGTCGTTATGCGGCGCTGCTGTCGGACCGGGTTTACCTCGGCTATGCCCTCACCGGTGGTATCTCGATTGCCGGGATGTTTGCCTACATCGCCGGTTCACCTTTCGTGTTTATCCAACTCTATGGCGTGCCAGCCGAGCATTACGGCTGGCTGTTCGGCTCCAACGCTGCGGGCTTTATCCTGGTGGCGCAGGTCAATGCGCGGTTGCTGTCCAAGCGTGGCCCGGCGTTCCTGTTGTCGCGCAGCGTTTGGGTCTATCTGCTGGCCGCGTTGAGCTTGCTGGGTATTGCGGCGCTGCGCACTGACGCGTTGTGGCCATTGCTGGTGCCGCTGTTTATTTGCATTGCCAGCCTGGGCTGCATTTTGCCGAATACCTCGGCTTGTGCCATGAGCGGGCAGGGTGCACGGGCGGGTAGCGCTTCGGCGTTGCTCGGTTGCATTCAGTTTGGCGTGGCGGCGGGGGCGGCGTCGTTGGTCGGGGTTTTGCACGACGGCACGGCGATGCCGATGGCGATGGTCATCAGCCTGTGCGGTGTGTTGGCGGTGACGATTGCGATGTCGACCCAGCGCCTGCAACGCAAACGGGCCTTGCAGGCGCAGGTCTGAACAGCGGATCAGCCAGCGGCAGAGCGTTGCTGGCTGTTCGGAAAACGGTGAGGGGCCTGGATACGGGCTTGCAGGGTGTCGGCAAAGGCACGGGCCTCGGCCTCGGTGCGGAAGGTGAAGGCGTCCTGGTCGAGACGGACCTGCCATTTATTGCCTGCGGATTTTGCTAACGCTTTTATCAGGATTTTCATTGCTGACTTCCTCACGTAAAAGAATCGTGGCAAAGGCGGCCAATATAAACCCGAATACGCTCACAAAGATGACAAAGGCCAACTCTCTGACTAGCGGTGTCGTCCATTACCCACATGAATAATGGACGACCCTGACAGCTATTTTTTAGAAGCCTTCCAGCACGATCTTGCCCTTGGCCTTGCCACTTTCCAGCAGCGCGTGGGCACGGCGCAGGTTTGCCGCATTGATCACACCGAAGTGCTCACCCACGGTGGTTTTCAGGGTGCCTGCGTCGATCAGTTCGGCCACGCGATTGAGCAGGTTGTGCTGTTCGATCATGTCCGGGGTCTCGAACATCGAGCGTGTGTACATGAACTCCCAGTGCAGCGACAGGCTCTTGCGCTTGAGTTTGCTGACGTCCAGCGCCTTGGGGTCGTCGATCAGTGCCAGCTTGCCCTGGGGTTGCAGGGCTTCCACCAGGTGGTCCAGGTGATGATCGGTCTGGGTCAGGCTGGCAACGTGGGTCACTTGCGGGTGGCCGGCAGCTTTCAGCGCTTCGCTCAGCGGTTGGCTGTGGTCGATCACCAGGTCAGCGCCGAGGGCTTTGGTCCACGCTTGGGTTTCCGGACGCGAGGCGGTGCCGATCACTTTCAAGGCGGTGAGCTGGCTGGCTAGTTGAGTCAGGATCGACCCCACGCCACCGGCGGCACCGACGATCAGCAGGCTCTGGCCTTCGTCTTGTGTACCTTCCTGCACTTGTAGGCGTTCGAACAGCAATTCCCAGGCGGTGATGGCGGTCAGCGGCAACGCGGCGGCGTCTGCAAAACCCAGGCTTTTCGGCATATGCCCGACGATGCGCTCGTCCACGGTGTGCAATTCGCTGTTGCCGCCAGGACGCACCAGGGAACCGGCGTAGAACACCTTGTCACCGGCCTTGAACAGCGTTACGTCGCTGCCGACTGCCTTGACCACACCGGCCACGTCCCAGCCCAGTACCTTGGCGGCGCCATTTTCCGGGGCGACGTTCTGGCGCACCTTGGTGTCCACCGGGTTGACCGAGATGGCTTTGACTTCCACCAGCAAGTCACGCGGGCCGGGGACAGGCGCGGGCAGTTCGATGTCTTGCAGGGCGTTTGGATCGTTGATCGGCAGTGAGGCGTAGTAGGCGATGGCTTTCATGATGGCTCCAGGAAAAGGGGGATCAGGCGAGAAATTTCAGGCGCTTGAGCTCGAAGTGTTCGAGCACATCCGCGGCCTTGGCGCGAAAGCTCTGGATGTGCGCGCTCTGGTCGTGGTCGGCCAGCGCCGCGTCGTCGCTCCAGCGTTCGAGCATGTAGAAGGTTTCGGGGTGTTGCAGATCCTGGTGCAGGTCGTACTGCTCGCAACCGGCTTCCAGGCGCGTGGGCTCCAACAGGCCGCGCAGCAAGGTTTCCAGGGTGGCCTGTTGGCCGGGTTTGGCGATCAGCGTGGCAATGACGTTAAAGGCGGTGGACATATTCAACTCCAGACACGTGATGAACGGGATGCACAGATGATTGGCTATTTCCCGCGCAGATAAAACCCGCTAAAACTGCAGTCTGTTTCAACAAAACTTTGATAATGAGCGGAAGAGCATGCTGCGTTTTGATGATTTGCAGTTGTTTGTGCGTGCGGCAGACCTGGGTAGCTTGTCCGCAGCAGCCAGGGTAATGGACCTGTCGCCTGCGGTGGCGAGTGCGGCGCTCAAGCGCATCGAACAGCAACTGGGCACACGCTTGCTGGCGCGTTCCACTCGCAGCCTGCGCCTGACCGCCGAAGGCGAGGGCTTCCTGGAGTATGCCCGTGCGGCCTTAAGCTCGCTGGATGAAGGGCGACGCTTATTGGCCAGCGGGCAGGACCATGTCAGTGGTGTGCTGCAGTTGTCGGCCCCGTCGGATTTCGGACGCAATCAGCTGTTGCCGTGGTTGGATGAATTCCAGCGTGACTACCCGCAACTCACCGTGCGGCTGTTGCTGGGCGACCGGATCGCCGATCTGTTCCGCCAGCCGGTGGATATCGCCTTGCGCTATGGTGAGCCTGAAGACTCCAGCCTGATTGCGCTGCCCATCGCCCCGGACAATGTGCGTGTGCTGTGTGCGTCTCCCAGCTACCTCGCGCGTTATGGCGAGCCTCGGCACCTGGAGCAACTGGCCCAGCACAATTGCCTGCTGTATATGCTCGGCAGCCGGGTCCACGATCACTGGAGCTTTCACGACGGTAAACGTGAAATCAGCCTGACCGTCACCGGAGACCGCTTCAGTGACGATGCCGATGTGGTGCGGCGCTGGGCGGTGGCGGGCGTGGGCATTGCCTACAAGTCCTGGCTGGATGTGAGTACCGATGTGCTGGCAGGACGTTTGCGCCTGATCCTGCCGGAGCTGCGGGGCGAGCGTACTCCGCTCAATCTGTTGTGTGCCCATCGGGCGCAACTGAGCAAACCCATTAACTTGTTGCGGGAAATGCTCGTGTCCCGTTGTGCGACATTGACCGGCCAGCTGCCAGAGCGATCCGGCACCACGTAAAGGACTCCATCAAAGCAGGAAATTTCACTCAGACCCTGTCCCTCTCTACGCTGTCAGACGCCATGGAACCGGCGGTTTGCGCCCCTATACTTTGGTGCCTACCTCAGCAGAAAAATAAATCGACAGGGAGTGAAAAGATGGAAGCTGCACCTTGCATCAGTCAGATCGCCAGCTTGCTCGCCGAGCCCAAACGTACTGCCATGCTGTGGGCCTTGATGGATGGCTCGGCCAAGTCGCCCGTCGAGTTGGCGACGCTTGCCGGCTTGTCACCGACCTCCGCCAATGCGCATTTGGCGCGAATGACGGCCAGTGGTGTATTGCGGGTGGAAGCCCGGCGTGGCAAGCGCTTGTTCCGTGTCGCGGCGCCTGATGTCAGCGCCGCCATCGATGCCTTGGCCAGGACCACCATGGCCTGCGCCGCACGCTGCGCGCCGGATGCTCTGCCTCCGGCCCTGGTGGCTCCCGCATTGTTACGCCATGCACGCCTGTGCCATGGCCACCTCGGCGGGGAATTGGGCGCGCAGTTGTACCAGCACCTGCTGGAAGCGGATTGGATCGAACGTCATGAGCACCGCACCGATATCACGGTCAAGGGCGCGCAGCGCCTGGCAGGCCTGGGTATTTTTACCCAAGCCCTGGCGTCGCCGCTGGTATGCAATTGTTTCGACTGGAGCCAGCACCAACCTCATCTGGGTGGTGCGCTGGGGGCGGGGTTGTTGCAACTGTTTCTGCAGTCGAATTGGATCACTGTGATCAATGAGTCTCACGCTTTACGGGTCAACGCCGTAGGGCACAGGGAAATCACCCGATTGGCCATGTCTGTGTGACATAGCCAATCGCTTTTACTCAGTCATGGCTTTACGAGGCGCGCATCCAGGCTGTTCTGCGCCAGGCGTTTGGCCTGGTCCTGGGTCATGCCCAGCGAGGTGTACAGCGCGTGGAAGTTCTCGGTGACATAACCGCCGAAGTAGGCCGGGTCATCCGAGTTCACCGTCACCTTCACGCCACGCTCCAGCATGTCGAGGATGTTGTGCTGGGCCATGTCGTCGAACACGCACAGCTTGGTGTTGGACAGTGGGCAGACGGTCAGCGGGATCTGCTCGTCGATGATGCGCTGCATCAGACGCTCGTCTTCGATGGCGCGCACGCCATGGTCGATACGCTGGATTTTCAGCAGGTCGATGGCTTCCCAGATGTACTCGGGCGGGCCTTCTTCGCCGGCGTGGGCCACGGTAAGGAAGCCTTCGTGGCGGGCACGGTCGAACACGCGCTGAAACTTGCTCGGTGGGTGACCCATTTCCGAGCTGTCCAGGCCCACGGCCACGAATGCGTCACGGAACGGCAAGGCCTGGTCCAGGGTTTTCTCGGCCTCGGCTTCGCTCAGATGGCGCAGGAAGCTGAGGATCAAGCCGCTGGTGATACCCAGTTGCTGCTCGCCATCTTTCAGCGCAGCGGCGATGCCGTTGAGCACCACTTCGAACGGGATGCCACGGTCGGTGTGGGTCTGCGGGTCGAAGAAGGGTTCGGTGTGGATCACGTTCTGCTCTTTGCAGCGCAGCAGGTAGGCCCAGGTCAGGTCGTAGAAATCCTGGGAAGTGCGCAGCACGTCGGCACCCTTGTAATACAGGTCGAGAAACTCTTGCAGGTTGTTGAAGGCGTAGGCCTTGCGCAGGGTTTCGACGTCGTTCCACGGCAGCGCAATCTTGTTGCGCTCGGCCAGGGCAAACAGCAGCTCAGGCTCCAGCGAGCCTTCCAGGTGCAGGTGCAGTTCAGCCTTGGGCAGGGCGTTGAGCCAATCGTACATTTTCAAAATTCTCATCAGGTGCAATGGCGACATTCTACAGGCCATGGCCGAAATAATCGGCAAAACCTGACCAGCAGGATTGTTTTCGTTGCATTCGCGCAAGGGCCGCGTGAACTAAGGTGTAACGAAACGTTAGCGGCGTGACGCAGTCTGTACCCCATCAATGACTGATTTGCCGCACTAAAAGGCCCGGAATGCTCACATCCCTCAAGCAAGAAAAATTCATGCTGCTGGCGCTGATTGCCGCCATCGCCGCCTACCCGTTGGAGCACTGGATGCTGCACAGCGGGCAGATCACGGCGTTGCTGGCTGGCGTGGTGCTGATCGGCTTTATCGTGGTGGCGTCGATGCGCGTAGCCCACCATGCCGAGCAACTCGCGGAAAAAGTCGGCGATCCCTACGGCACCATGATCCTCACCCTTGCCGCCGTACTGGTGGAAGTGGTGATCCTGGCGATCATGATGAGCAACGAACCGTCGCCCACCTTGGTGCGGGACACCATTTATTCCGCGGTCATGCTCGACATCAACGGCATCCTCGGCCTGGCCGCGCTGATGGGCGGCATCAAGCATGGCGAACAGTCCTACAACGATGATTCGGCCCGCACCTACAGCGTGATGATCCTCACCGCCATGGGCGTGTCGATGGTGGTGCCGGAGTTCATCCCCGAAGCGGACTGGAAAATCTACTCGGCCTTTACCATTGGCGCGATGGTGGTGTTGTACACCCTGTTCCTGCGTATGCAGGTGGGGCCGCACAGTTACTTTTTCAGCTACAGCTACCCGGAAAAACGCCGTAAGAAGTTGCCGGAAGATGAGCAGGCGCCGCCGGTCAACCTGGCATTTTCCATCGGCACCCTGGTGTTTGGGGTGATTGTGATCGGCGCATTGGCCGAGGTGATGTCCAAGACTCTGGATCTTGGCCTGGAAGGTACGGGAGCGCCGCCGGTGATCACGGCGATTGTGGTCGCGGCGATTTCGGCTGCGCCGGAGATTTTGACGGCATTGCGCGCCGCGTTGGCCAACCGCATGCAGTCGGTGGTCAACATTGCGTTGGGGGCTTCGCTGTCGACGGTGATCCTGACGGTGCCGGTGATGGAGGCGATGGCGCTCTACACCGGCCAGCCGTTCCAGATGGCAATGACCCCGGTACAGACCGTGATGGTGTTTATCACGCTGATTGTCAGCGCGATCAACCTCAACGATGGCGAAACCAACGCCATCGAAGGGATGACCCATTTTGTGCTGTTTGCGACCTTTATCATGCTGTCGCTGTTGGGGTTGTAGTCAGCCGGCGATCAACTGCCGCGCGGCCTGGGTGTGATCGGCGATCAAGCCCTTGAGATCCAGACCTTCGACCTGGCCGTCGATCACGCGCCATTTGCCTGCAATCATCACCCGGTCCGCACGGTCGGCGCCGCACAGCAGCAGCGCCGAAATCGGATCATGGCTACCGGAGAAGCGCAGCTCGTCAAGTTTGAACAGCGCCAGGTCGGCCTGTTTTCCGACGGCCAATTCACCGATATCCGTACGGCCCAACAACTGTGCCGAGCCTTTGGTCGCCCAGCCCAGCACGCCTTGCGGGGTGATCTTTTCCGCGCCGTAACGCAGTCGCTGGATATACAAAGCCTGGCGCGCTTCAAGGATCATGTTCGACGCATCGTTGGACGCGGAACCGTCCACGCCCAGGCCGACAGGTGCGCCGGCGGCGAGTAGGTCCAGGGTCGGGCAGATGCCGGATGCCAGGCGCATGTTCGAGCTTGGGCAATGGCAGATGCCGGTGCCGGCGGCGCCCAGGCGTGCAATTTCATCCGGGTTGAAGTGAATACCATGGGCCAGCCAGGTGCGCGGGCCGAGCCAGCCGACGCTGTCCAGGTAGTCCACGGTGCGCAAGCCGAAGCGCTGCAGGCAGAAGTCTTCTTCGTCGAGCGTTTCGGCAAGGTGGGTGTGCAGGCGCACGTCCAGGCGGTTGGCCAATTCGGCGCTGGCTTCCATGATTTCCGGGGTCACGGAAAACGGTGAGCAAGGCGCCAGTGCGATCTGGATGTGCGCGCCGTCACCACGTTCATGGTATTCGTGGATCAGGCGTTGGCTGTCCTCAAGGATGACTTGGCCTTGTTGCACCGTTTGTTGCGGTGGCAGGCCGCCGTCGGCTTCGCCCAGGCTCATGGAGCCACGGGTGAGCATGGCGCGCATCCCCAACTCGCGGACGCTTTCCACCTGTACGTCGATGGCGTTTTCCAGGCCGTCGGGAAACAGGTAGTGATGGTCCGCCGCCGTGGTGCAGCCCGAAAGCAGCAATTCAGCCAATGCGACTTTGCTGGCGAGGGCGAGTTTTTCCGGGGTGAGCCGCGCCCACACCGGATACAAAGTTTTCAACCAGGGAAACAACGGCTGATTGACCACCGGCGCCCAGGCGCGAGTCAGGGTTTGGTAGAAATGATGGTGGGTATTGATCAGCCCCGGCAGGACCACATGCTCACGCGCATCGAACACTTGGGTGCAGGGCTGCGCAGGTTCTTGGCCTTGGGGCAGCACTTCGGTGATCACACCGTCTTGCAGTACCAGGCCGCCACGGGCATCGAGGCCATTGGCGGTGAAAATCGCGAGGGGGTTTTTTAACCAGATACGGGTCGCAGGCATTGGCCGGCTCCTCTGAATGATGGGTTCAGGTTTGCCAGCTCAGTGTTGCCCTGTCTGCTGATCCAGGGTCGCCGGTGAGGGCGAGGGGGCAGTCTACGCGCGGATCGTTACCGACGGCAATCGGTCGATAACGATCCGGAGGGTTTACCAGGCGATGGTGTCGCCTTTGTAATCGATAAAGTGATGGCCGCCCTTGCCGGTGTAGGCGTTCACCTGGTCCACCAGGCCGCGCACGCTGGTGTCGACGTCGATGTGTGCGTTTTCGCCACCCATGTCGGTCTTCACCCAGCCTGGGTGCAGCGACAGCACGGTCAGCTTGTGATCGCCCAACTGAGTGATGAAGCTGTTGGTCATGGAATTGAGTGCCGCCTTGCTGGCTTTGTACAGCGCCAGGTCGGAGCCGTCGGGGATGGTCACGCTGCCCAGTACCGAACTCATGAAGGCCAGCACGCCAGTGTCCTTGCGGATCTGCCCGACAAAACGCTGGGCCAGGTTGATCGGCGCTACGGCGTTGGTGAAGAACAACTGGCCGACTTCTGCCAAGGTGGCGTGGCCCGGCTCCTGATTGGCGGGGCCTTTGACACCGGCGTTGACGAACAGCAGGTCGAAGGTGCGTTCCTTCAGGCGTTGGCTCAGGGCGATCACGGCTTGCTGGTCGTCCATGTCGAGTTTCTCGATCTGTACTGGGCCCACGGCTTTCAGGGCATCGGCCTTGCTCGGATCACGCACGGTGGCGGTCACGTCCCAACCGTCCTGCAACAGTTGCTTGACCAGGCCAAGGCCCAGCCCACGCGAGGCGCCGATGATCAATGCGGTTTTTGGCGTAGACATGAAAAGCTTCCTTTAAGCGTCGCGGTTCAGGGATTTCAGCGTTGGAGCAGGATACGCCCACGGCTGAGGTCTGCGAGTTGAATTTGCAGGGTGTCGATATGCGCTTCGCCCAAGGCGAGTTGCAACTCGACGCCGTTGGCGGTGAAGGTTTCTTCGACCACCAGCCCGCCCAGTTCTGCAACGCGCAGTTTAACCAGATTCAGCTCGGCGAAAGCGCAGGCGCAGCTCAACGGTACGCGGCTGATCAACTCAATGCGTTCGGCCGTTTGCAGGCATTTATTGGCGCCGCCGCCGTAGGCGCGGGCCAGACCGCCAGTGCCCAACTGAATGCCGCCGTACCAGCGAATTACCAGCACCGCGACCTGGTCAAAACCCTGCGCCTCGATGGCGGCCAGAATCGGTCGGCCAGCAGTGCCGCCGGGTTCGCCGTCGTCATTGCTGCGGTACTGGTCAGCGAGTTTCCAGGCCCAGCAGTTGTGCGTGGCATTCAAGTCGCTGTGCTGCTCGAAAAACGCCTGGGCGTCTTGCGCGCTGGTGATGGGCGCCGCGAGGGTGATAAAGCGGCTTTTGCGTATTTCTTCACGAAACTCGCAAAGGCCGGTGAGCGTGAAAGGCATAAGTCGCTTCGTTTAATAGGCGGGCTTGACGCCACAGCCTTTGAGAATGATGTGGATCAGGTTGGTGCCGGCGTCTTCCATGTCCTGCTTGGTCAGCTTGGTGCGCCCGGTGACGCGGCAGATCTGGGTGGCGAAGTCGGCGTAGTGCTGGGTGCTGCCCCACAGCAGGAATATCAAGTGCACCGGGTCGATGGGGTCCATCTTGCCGGCATCCATCCAGGCCTGGAACACCGCCGCGCGGCCGCTGAACCAGGCGCGGTAGTCCTGGCTGAAGTATTCGGTCAGGCATTCGCCGCCGCTGATGATCTCCATCGCGAAGATTCGCGAGGCCTGGGGTTGGCGGCGTGAGAACTCCATCTTGGTGCGGATGTAGCGCGTGAGGGCCACGGCCGGGTCATCTTCGGCGGTCAGCGCGTTGAAGGTGCTGTCCCACAGTTCGAGGATGTTGCTGAGTACCGCGATATAAAGACCGAGCTTATTGGTGAAGTAGTAATGCAAGTTGGCCTTGGGCAGCCCGGCACTGGCAGCAATGGTGTTCATGCTGGTGCCTTTGTAGCCATGACGCGCGAACTCATCTTCAGCAGCCTGGAGAATCGCTTGTTCGTTCTTTTGCCGAATGCGGCTGGCGGGCTTACCGGCGTGGTTGCTGTGGGCAGGAACTTCGAGGCTCATGGAGGTTTCCGTGCTGATCGATAGAGACGACGTGTGCACAGATAACCCACCCTCAAGCCTCAGACAAGTCCTGATGCAATAAAACCGTCAAAGCGATTCCAGCGTGTCGCTTTCCGGTGCGTGGTTTGCGGCAGTCGTGGTTGCCTTGGCTTCGGGCAATAACAGGCACAACACAATCGCGGTCAGCCCGCCGCTGGTGATGGCGGAGTCGAACAGGTTCTGTACCAGCGTCGGCATCAGGTGCAGCAGGTTCGGTTGCGCGGCGATGCCCAGGCCGACGCCAAACGAGGTGGCGATGATCAGCATGCTGCGTCGGTCCAGCGGCGCCTGGGCGAGGATGCGCACGCCGGCGGCGGCCACGCTGCCGAACATCACCAGGGTGGCGCCGCCCAACACCGGTTTGGGGATTTGTTGCAGTACCGCGCCAATCAATGGAAACAAGCCGAGGCAAAAAAGCACCACGCCTATGTATAAACCGACGTAACGGCTGGCCACGCCGGTCAGTTGGATCACGCCGTTGTTTTGCGCAAAGGTAGTGTTGGGGAAGGCGCTGAACGTAGCGGCGATCATGCAGCTCACGCCATCACCGAGTACGCCGCCCTTGAGCCGGCTTATATAAGAGGGGCCGCTGATGGGCTGGCGGGCGATCATGCAGTTGGCGGTGAGGTCGCCGACGGTTTCGACGCTGCTGATCAGATAAATCAGCGCGATCGGCAGGAAAGCGCTCCAGTCGAAGCTGAAACCGAAGCGGAACGGAATCGGCAGGCTGACCAGAGGGAGGTCGGGCAGGGCTTGCGGCACGAGCTTGCCGCTGAACCAGGCGGCCAGGCTGCCGAGGGCCAAGCCGATGATGATGGCCGAGAGGCGTACCCAAGGCGTATTGGAACGGTTGAGCAGAATGATCGTCAGTACGACGAACACGCCCAGCGCCAGGTTGGTCGGGGCGCCGAAGTCGGGGGCGTTGAAGCCGCCGCCGAGGTCAGTGATACCGACCTTGATCAAGCTGATGCCGATCAAGGTGATGACAATCCCGGTCACCAGAGGCGTGATGACCCGACGCAGTTGCCCGATAAAGCGGCTCAGCACGATCTGCACCACAGCGCCGAAAAAGCACACCCCAAAGATCATCGCCATGATGTCTTCCGGGCTGCCGCCGCGTTGTTTTACCAGGAAGCCTGCCGATAGCACTGCGCCAAGAAACGCAAAGCTGGTGCCTTGCAGGCAGATCATCCCAGCTCCGATTCCAAATGGCCTGCGCGCCTGAATGAAAGTGCCTACACCGGAAACCATCAGCGCCATGCTGATCAGGTAGGGCAAGTGGGCAGTCAGCCCAAGGGTGGAGCCGATGATCAGCGGTGGGGTGATGATGCCGACAAATGCAGCGAGTACATGTTGCAGTGCGGCGAGAAAAGCCGGGGCGGGTTTTGGGCGATCGTTGAGGCCGTAGATCAGGTCGCTGCTGTTGGACGCTTCTGGTGACATGGCGGGAAAACTCGAGGTCTATGTCCTCGGGCTGTTGCAAAAAACTGTCCAACTGCTCAGCTTTCGCTTCGGAGCCGAATTAGCGGGTTGCCGCGAGACTTTCCAGGAAGCTTTCCAGCACCAAATGGGAGCGTCGGCCCTTGCGCGTGACCGATGCGAGGCTTAAATCGTAAAAACGTGTAGTCGGTTTCAGCGCACGCAGTCGGCCTTGCTGTACCCACAGGCTGGCGTAGTGGTCGGGCAGGTAGCCGATATAGCGGCCGGTGAGAATCAGGAACGCCATGCCTTCTCGGTCCGAAGCGCTGGCGGTGCAGTTGAGCGCCTGGTAATGGGCCTGGATCTCGGCGGGCAGGCGGAAGGTCGGGGCGATCGCGTCTTGGGCATCGATGCGTGCGTCGTCCAACTGTTTGTTGTCGGCGTAAAACAGCGGGTGACCCACCGCGCAGTAGAGCAATGAACGCTCACTGTACAGCGGCTGATATTCCAACCCCGACAAGGCGCTGGCCTGGGGCACCACGCCGACATGCAGGCGGCCGTCGAGTACGCCTTGTTCGACTTCGTTGGGGGCGATCATGCGGATCTGGATCTGCACATCCGGACCACGTTCCTTCAACTGCGCAAGTGCGTGAGTGATCCGCATGTGGGGCAGGGTGACGAGGTTGTCGGTGAGGCCGATGATCAACTCGCCGCGCAAGTGCTGGTGCAAACCGTTGACCTCGGTGCGGAAACTTTCCAGGGCGCTCAATAATTGCAGTGCGGATTGGTAGACCTCGCGGCCCTCTTCGGTCAGTGAGAAGCCGGCGCGGCCGCGTTGGCACAGTCTTAATCCGAGCCGTTGTTCGAGATCGCTCATTTGCTGGCTGATCGCCGAGCGCCCGATGCCCAGCACGGTTTCCGCCGCCGAGAAGCCGCCGCATTCCACCACGCTGCGAAAGATGCGCAGCAGGCGGATATCGAAGTCGCTGACTTGGGCCAGGGGATCGGGTCGACGGCTGCTCATAGTTTAGTGAAGGCCTGACTGAAGGTTAGAAGAGTTGAATTTCACCGACTTTATCGCCGTGGCAATTTAGCTGCAACAACGCTTTTCAATCCCGACGCTGCCTTTTGCCCTGCGAGGTTTTGCTGATGAACATGCCCGAAAACGCCCCATCGTCCCTGGCCAGCCAATTGAAGCTGGACGCGCACTGGATGCCGTACACCGCCAACCGTAACTTCCAGCGCGACCCGCGCCTGATCGTGGCGGCCGAAGGTAGCTGGTTGACCGATGACAAGGGACGCAAGGTGTACGACTCATTGTCGGGCCTGTGGACCTGTGGTGCCGGGCATACCCGTAAGGAAATCCAGGACGCGGTGGCCCAGCAATTGGGCACTCTGGACTACTCGCCGGGCTTCCAATACGGTCATCCGTTGTCCTTCCAACTGGCGGAAAAGATCACCGACTTGACCCCTGGCAACCTGAACCATGTGTTCTTCACCGACTCCGGCTCCGAGTGCGCCGATACGGCGGTGAAGATGGTGCGTGCCTACTGGCGTCTGAAAGGCCAGGCCACCAAGACCAAAATGATCGGTCGCGCTCGCGGTTATCACGGTGTGAACATCGCCGGTACCAGCCTGGGTGGCGTTAACGGTAACCGTAAGATGTTTGGCCAGGCGATGATGGATGTCGACCATCTGCCGCACACCTTGCTGGCGAGCAATGCTTTTTCCCGTGGCATGCCGGAGCAGGGCGGTATCGCGCTGGCCGATGAGCTGCTCAAGCTGATCGAGTTGCATGACGCGTCGAACATCGCTGCTGTTTTCGTCGAACCAATGGCCGGCTCTGCGGGCGTGCTGGTGCCGCCACAGGGTTACCTCAAGCGTCTGCGTGAGATCTGCGACCAGCACAACATCCTGCTGGTGTTTGACGAAGTGATCACCGGCTTCGGCCGTACCGGTTCGATGTTCGGTGCCGACAGTTTCGGCGTGACCCCAGACCTGATGTGTATCGCCAAGCAAGTCACCAACGGCGCGATCCCGATGGGTGCTGTGATTGCCAGCAGCGAGATCTATCAGACCTTCATGAATCAGGCGACGCCGGAGTACGCGGTGGAATTCCCCCACGGCTACACCTACTCGGCGCACCCGGTCGCTTGCGCGGCTGGCTTGGCGGCATTGGACCTGTTGCAGAAGGAAAGCCTGGTGCAGAGCGTAGCCGAAGTCGCACCGCACTTTGAGAATGCGCTGCATGGCCTGAAGGGCAGCAAGAACGTGATCGATATCCGCAACTACGGCCTGGCCGGTGCGATCCAGATTGCCCCGCGTGACGGTGATGCGATCGTGCGTCCATTCGAGGCCGGCATGGCCTTGTGGAAAGCCGGCTTCTACGTGCGTTTTGGCGGTGACACCCTGCAGTTCGGGCCAACCTTCAACAGCAAGCCGCAGGACCTGGATCGGCTGTTCGATGCGGTCGGCGAAGTGCTGAACAAAGTCGACTGATTTCTCCTTCTATATAGAACAACTTTTCAGGAGCCCTGCATGAGCCTTATCCAGCATTTGATCAACGGTGAGTTGGTCAACGACAGCGGTCGCAGCGCCGACGTGTATAACCCGTCCACCGGCCAGGTGATCCACCAGGTGCCGTTGGCCAGCCGCGAAACGATTCAACAGGCGATCGACTCGGCCAAGGCGGCGTTCCCGGCCTGGCGTAATACACCAGCGGCCAAGCGTGCCCAGGTGATGTTTCGTTTCAAGCAATTGCTGGAGCAGAACGAAGCGCGTATCTCGCAGTTGATCAGCGAAGAGCATGGCAAGACCCTGGAAGACGCTGCCGGTGAATTGAAGCGCGGGATTGAGAACGTGGAGTACGCGTGCTCGGCGCCAGAGATTCTGAAGGGCGAGTACAGCCGTAACGTAGGACCGAACATTGATGCGTGGTCGGATTTCCAGCCTCTGGGTGTAGTCGCTGGTATTACGCCGTTCAACTTCCCGGCGATGGTGCCGTTGTGGATGTATCCGCTGGCAATCGTCTGCGGTAACTGTTTCATCCTGAAACCATCGGAGCGTGATCCAAGTTCCACGCTGTTGATCGCACAGTTGTTACAGGAGGCCGGTCTGCCTAAAGGTGTGCTGAGCGTAGTGCACGGCGACAAGGGCGCGGTGGATGCGCTGATTGAGGCGCCGGAAGTGAAGGCGCTGAGCTTCGTAGGCTCGACACCGATTGCTGAGTACATCTATTCGGAAGCCACCAAGCGTGGCAAACGCGTGCAGGCACTGGGTGGTGCGAAGAACCATGCGGTACTGATGCCGGATGCGGACTTGGATAACGCCGTGAGTGCACTGATGGGGGCGGCGTACGGTTCTTGCGGCGAGCGCTGCATGGCGATCTCTGTGGCCGTGTGCGTGGGCGACCAGGTGGCGGATGCCTTGATTGCAAAGCTGGTGCCACAGGTCAAGGCACTGAAAATTGGTGCGGGTACGTCCTGCGGTCTGGATATGGGGCCACTGGTTACAGGCCAAGCGCGTGACAAAGTCAGTGGCTATATAGAAGACGGCGTGGCAGCGGGGGCTACGCTGGTGGTTGACGGTCGTGGCTTGAGTGTTGCCGGGCATGAAGAGGGTTTCTTCCTCGGTGGCAGCCTGTTCGACCGTGTAACGCCGCAGATGCGCATCTATAAGGAAGAGATCTTCGGGCCAGTACTGTGCGTGGTCCGGGTGAATAGCCTGGAAGCGGCGATGCAACTGATCAATGATCACGAATATGGTAACGGCACCTGCATCTTTACCCGTGACGGTGAAGCGGCGCGTCTGTTCTGTGACGAGATTGAAGTGGGCATGGTGGGCGTTAACGTTCCGCTGCCGGTGCCGGTGGCGTATCATAGCTTTGGTGGCTGGAAGCGCTCGTTGTTTGGTGACCTGCATGCGTATGGGCCGGATGGGGTACGTTTCTATACCCGTCGCAAGGCGATTACCCAGCGTTGGCCGCAGCGGGCCAGCCATGAAGCGTCGCAGTTTGCTTTCCCCAGCTTGTAATGTGGGCTGAAAGCCGGCCCCTTGGGGCCGGCTTTCGCGTTTTTGGGGCTTTTCTGACTTATATGACAGAAATATGAAGAAAGGCATTGACGGCAGATTCCAGATGTCTATAATTCGCCCCACTTCCGGCGCAGTCGAAACGTAAAACTCCT
>NZ_AOHM01000014.1:0-23278 GCF_000510895.2 Pseudomonas sp. FH1 | reverse complement strand
GTTGCAGTCGATGTAGGAGTACTCGGCTTCATCTGTAGAACCGCGCAGCGCCGCAACGGTGACAGCCATGAATGGCTTACCTTTGCCGCGAGGTTTCACTTCACGGATACGGTTGAGGTAACCGATACCAGTGGTGTGAAGGTCGAAGAATTTGGCTTCGTTGGTTTGAGTAGTGCTCATGATGATTCTCCAATTTCGAAATAACAGAAAGCGGAGAAACACTTCGCCCTTGGGGGAAAGTATTCCCCGCGAGGGTGGTAGAGCTAAGGAGTTTGCTTAGTGCAAGAGTTTCATGGCAGCAATCAGCACACCAGTGGTGGCTGACAACATGACACCCATGCGAATGGTGAGTCTTACTTCGAGCTGAGCGATTTCAGCACGAATAGCAGTGATATCAGCTTTAGTGGCGAGTAGCGTGAGCATGTCGGTCTCCAAAGCCTCAATGACAGCATTAGCTTTCTGTTCCGATACGTTGATCGAGATCAGCGCTTGGTAGAGAGCCAGTTCGGTTTTCATCAGACCTCCAAAAAATTGAGAGGCCTGCCCTGACGGGGTAGGCCCGTCATGGGTGGGGGAAGGTGCTTCCATCGACTTAGTCGACTGACCGCGCTGCCGGAAGCTATGGCGATCTTGGGAATGGATCAATGCGGTAAACCGCATCGTAGTCTCTCGGATCCAGACTACTTGGGCATGTTGCTGACAACGTCAGCGATACATGTGCAGATCATGAAAATACGAATGCCGCTTGTCAAGCCCCTCCCGTAAAAACTCCAATGAAGCCTTCCCAACGGGAAGGCTTCCTACGGGGAGAGGATAAGCGGCTTAGCAAGTTGCAGATGTCAGTGATCGCGCAATGGGTTTCTTACGAGACCGGCGAGCGGGTTTTTCGACCACTCGTGTATTTGCCGCGTACCAATGGTTCAGATCAACACCTTTACGAGCTAATGCTGGCAGGTGATCCATTTCACGCACCAGGCGATCGGGTACGCAAGGTGGAGGAAGCAATGGACCTGCTTTGGCATGGATAGCGGTAGGCGCAGCGCTAGGTTTTCTCATGGCGCGCAGGAAACTACGCGTGACAGTGCCGATCGCGAAACCCAAGCTGTAAGCGAGTTTGGACATGGTGATTCTCCTGCAGGTTAAGTGCGGAGAACACACTGGCCCTGTTGGGGAAGTGATTCCCCGCGAGGTGAGTTGCTTAAGGTGCTTCTATCGACAGTTGCCGACCGACCGCGCTACCAGAAGCTCAGCGGTCTTGGGCGGATCAGACACGAAAATCGTATCGCAGTCTTCAAGATCCTGACTGCCTGGGCATGATGCTGACAACGTCAGCAAAACACGCTCATATCATCGAAGGGGGGAAGTGATGTGTCAAGCGGGAAGGAAAATTCGGGGGAAGGCAAAAGCAGATTTAACTGAACAGGAGAAGCTACCGAGAGTAGCTGGGTCAACAGTCACCCTCGGTTGTAGTTAAGACACGTCTTTCAGAAAAAAATACCACCTGTGAGAGATTGAGAAGTCATCGATCCCTGGGCTGTGATCTAAACGTCTCACTTCCTACACCTGGCCGATTATCGTGGCTGAGGCCAGCAAACATAAGGCACGCATCCGCGCACAAAAGGAGCCCTGCGTTTCGCCGGCGGGCCACCGGCAGGGAAAAGCGGCTACCAATGGGTAGCCTGATCATCCTTTGCAAGACGATCAGGCTACCCATTGTGTGAGCTTTAAAAAGTATGGGCCACAACACCAGTGTGGCCCTTAGACTACGGTGCTTCGAACCTCAACAAAGCCCTATGTGCCTATGAACTCGCAATTCACGAGTTAGACGGCTGCGTGTCTGGCTTGGACAGGGAGACACAGGGAGAGCCTTGAATCAGGTCCGCACGCCCTTCCCGGAGCTATGCGTGCTTTAGGGTTGATGATGAGGCACGCCGCATCACCGGGCGCTACTGATGACCGCCAGTAGCCAGCGGGGTGGAAACTTTGTCGCGTTCATTATGTTGAGAGCCCGAGGTATATGCAACCTCGCACCGGATACAAAGACGCTAATCAAGTCAGTTGACTGCCACGGCTGCGCCTTCAGGAATGACGTTGGGGAGAATGATGTCTGTTTTTCCCGACCTGGGCGAAATCAACACTCCTGCTCGGTTCACTCCTACTGTGATCGACTGGGTTCGCTCCACCAAAGCTGCAGGTAATCCTGGAGGTGCCGTACCCGCAAAGTAGGTATAGCTTTGTCCCGCAGATATGTAGGTCATAACCCCTGGAGGTTTTGAAAACCATGCTGGCAGGTTGAGTGCTTCATCAGCCGGCGTCCCTGTATACCCGGCGTTTGCCTTCGCATACTCAGCTGCTGCGGATCTATAGACGAGCAAATTGCGACTCAGAGAGTCGAGGGTCGCATAGTCTGTGATTTGTTCGGATTGCTTTTGCTGTTGATTGAACAAACCCACAGCGATCAGCAGGATTGTGAGAACTGCCCAATTTAGCGACATGACTGAGCCTCAAGAGTGTCAGACGTAATTGTCACCGAAGCTCAACCAGATCGTCTTGGGAAAATACGAGGTCGGGCTACAACAGATTTTGCTGCTTCGGACTCTAGTCGGCTGACGATAATAGTCAGGCCCTCAGAGTTCGAAAGCTAAGCTCGTATTTGCCGAGCTAAAAGTAAAGAGTAATATAATATAATGCAGGTGGTTACAATTATTGCTGTAAGTTTTAAAGGGCGTTGATCTGCAAAGGAAGTGGTCTTTCTTACTTTGTGGGCTGCTGAAATAATATCAGAGGTTTTTACGCATATAACTCTATATCGTCCTGATCCTAATGGGGTAAGGCGATAGGTGTGATCTCCTACCTCGAAGGCTTCTAAGCCCTTAAGGGCCGGAGCCCATAATGCGCTTGAGCAAATCCGGCTTCTAGAATTTAGCCATGCTTGCAGCTGATGATCATTATATTCAGTGCCATTCTCAAGGTGGTCCATCAAGCAAGTACCTGTCAGCAGCATAGGAAAATTGGTTTTACGACCAGATCTCATCGCATATGAATGAATATCAACAAACAAAACGCAAAAGTATTCGTGCAAACACTATTTTAGGCACTGCCAATAAAATACCCCAGCCCAACCAGCTCTGACCGCGTAAAGAAACCAGTTCCCAGCTCCGTCCCGATACACTTGACCGGACTCGTCTTGACCCACGGCCGCAGCACCAGAGAGAGTACATATAGTCCAAGTTGAGTCAGCAATAGCACAAACGTTTGGATTCCATCCGCCGTAACCCTGGCAGGCGCCGGAGATGTAGTTTTTGAATTTTGCCCCGGTGATAGTCCACACCCCGGATTGGCACGAAAGTGGGATGCCCGCCGCATTTTTTGCCATGAGCCTGTTGTCATTGCACGCTGCTCCCTCTGTCGCTTGGCCACCGATCGATAGAAATTCATTGGTCGAGAGACGGCCGTTGGCACTAATGGTGCCGGTCGAGGTGACCTGTCCAGCAGCAACTGTCCCACCTGTAGAGAGCCCTTTGTTGTTATAGACACGCACCCAGTCAGAATCGGACTGGTAGATGCCTCCACCCCATTTCTCGCTGTACCAGCCAGTATCACCTCGAGTTCTGAACCAGCCCCCTGTGTAGGTCTCGCCAGTGACGTTCGCAGTTGCTGCGGATACAGTGTTCGTCGCTGTCACATTTCGAGCATTGACGTCAGCGCCTGTGGTCACATTGCCGGTAGCCGTAATTGCAGCCGCATTGTTGATATTGTGGCCGCCTAAACTGAGGTCGGTGTTCATGGTGTTGAGCTCGGGATGTCCCGGCACCGCGTTGCGATATAGGTAGTCATTGGCGAGTTGTCCATCCATCAGGAACAATGCGCTAGCGGTATGACCTGGACCAGGGTTGATAGAGTAATTACTTAGCGCTACCTGCCATCCCCCGCGTACACCCTGAACGATGTTAGGGTTGGTTGAAGAAATGAAACCACCAGGTCCGCCTAGATTTTCAGCGATGACACGAATGCCCATTTCTGGGATTGTTTGCCCACCTGTGGTGACGACGATCACCTCCAGTTGGTTGGGATTAGGCTTCCGGGCCAGGCCGAGAATGGTCTGCCCGAAGGTATTGGTGGAGCTAAAACCTGCAGGAAGATAGCTGGTGTTGATCAGCATCGGAACGGTAATTTGCGCTGGTACGGTCGCTGTAGCGTTGTTCAATAAGGCATTGAAATTGTCCTTCATGTATTTTGCCACTGCTTCAGAGATGGTTCTCTGTTGATCTGCGGCAATGCGGTAATCCTGACCGTCCATTTGCCTGATTTGCCATATTGTCGCCAAGGTGACGACGACGGAAAACACGATCAATCCGATTGCCATATCCAGGCTCAAGAACCCCCGCTGTTTGTTTTTACTGGTCATTCCAGAGGCTCCTAGAGGATTGGTGAGCGATGTCTTGTTCGAGTAGGGTGATCTTCCCTGCATGGACTTTTTCTCGAATGCCCGGTCCGTCAGGGTCAGTGAAAAGCAGACTCTGCAACGTGAGTCGACGGCTCCCATCAGTCCCCATAGACAGAGACTGGTGAATGACCGCTACTAGGCCTTTGGAAAGCAACTCTCGGGCGTTATTCAGCAAGGGCTGGGCCAAGGCCGAGATTCTTTCAATGCCTTGAGTGACGCTGCCAGCATGGCCTGTACAAATAATAAGATGACCATTTATTGATGCCTGGATGACTTGAGCCGCGGTCGAGCTGTCGCGAATTTCCCCGACAAACAGCAAGTCAGCTCTCGTGCGCAGCGCCAAGATCAACGCCTCCTCGTAGCCTCCCATACGGCGAGAAACTGGTACTTGAATACAGCGCCCTTCACCGTGTCGACCATTCAGATAGGGTTCTGGGGGATCCTCTACAGCCACACAAATTCCACCCCAGGCCTCAAGGCGAGCCTTTACAAGGGAGGCCGCGCTTGAAGTCTTTCCTGTGCCCATTTCTCCGCAGATGAAGATCAGGCCGCGTACAGAGTCGCTCATCAATGCATCCTGCAGATAATCTGGCAGGCCTAGCATGTCCAATGGTCGGATCTGAACCGATGACTTGCTCAGGACGAATACTGGTTTACCGTTCAAATCCAGTAGTTGGGTTACGCGTAGGACTACGCCATCTTCAATCAAAGCGAATTCAGGATCCTGAGTAGCAGCGTGCTTTTCCTGACACTGCAGCCGCAAGCGCTCGAGGTCCGCACGCCATTCGACTGGTGCTTCAACTCTTCGCGCATGCCCAGGAAGACCTTTGGCATCGGCAAATCCCTCGCCTAGGTACAGGTCGACGAATTCAGCATCGGAGATCACGCTCACACAGGGCTCCTTAATACGAAGTCCAGGCAATGGTATTGGCGTCCGATGAGCAACTTGTAGCCGCTGCCACTGCAGTGATTTCTCCAGCAATGGCAGTACCACCGTTGATTGCCGTCGTCGTCTGTTTGTCCTTGGCCATATTTGAGGCGAGGGTGATACAGGCATTTTTCGGGAGGTTGGATTCGGTGATCGTAAAGGTCATGCCGTTGCTCACTACGGTCACAGCACCGTTCCAGCGGTTGGACAGGGCATTGCCGTTGATGCTCATGCCGCCGGTAGCTTCGAGGTTGATTAAGGAGGGCGCCAGGTTGGTGCCGGCAGTGGCGTAACCCGTAGTACTTTTCAGTCTTTTGGTATTGCTGAGCAACGTACCGAGGTTGCTCTGTTCGATGGTGACGTCCGAGCTGCCGAACGTTCTGTACCCCATAAAGACGATGAAGCCGAGCGCCACCGCAATCAGCATCAGCCAGAACATTCCGTCCAGGGAAAGGAAACCTCTTTGGTTTTGGCGAATATTTTTTGGCATTTTCAGTACCTCATTTGAGTTTGGGTTAAAGCGTTTCAGTCACAGTGCCGGCCAGCTGGAAGATCCCGATCACCACCAGAATCATCATGACCCCCATGGCCATGGAGGACACTCCGATGAGAGACTTGGCGATAGCCTCGACTCGCTGGAGGGTTTGCTCCAGCCAGCGGTTGGAAAACCGTTCCATCGACTCGGCGAAACCTTTGCGTATGGCAAGTACTTCCAGAAAGTGCATGGCCATGGGGTCTGGAAATTGATGACCCGCAAGCTTCAGCGCAGTACCGAAGTTTTTGCCGGCGCTGACGCCGTAATGAATGGCCGTCAGCCGCTCCTTCAGCCAGGGAGAAGCATTGCGCTGAAGAGAGGTGAGTGCATCGAGCTGGTTGATGCCGGAGCGCAACATCACGGCCATGTTGAGCAAAAAGATGGAACCGTGAAGTGCCTTGTAGACCGACCAAGGGGGAAGGCGCTCTGCTCGGACTCTCAAGACCTGGAGCAACTTGTTCAACTGCAGCTTCCATGACGGGCTGGCGGCCGTGATCTGAAGCCCGCAAAACACCGGAAGGGTGATGATCGATACGAAGATGAAGATGACGACCGCGATCAAGGTCACCAGACCGTAGTGGGTCACGAAATTCGATAGGGCGTAGAGGAACGCCGGTACACCCGTCCAAGCTTCGGGGTTAGACCGACGTGTCATGGAGGGCACCATCCACACGGCGATCACATATAGCAGCGCCGCCATGACGCTCCACACAACGGATGGGAACACGGTGGCCGAGGCTACGAGTTTGCTGATCCGTTGGCGTACTTCAATGATCCTCACGCAGTCACGACAAGCCTGCACCAGGTTGCCCGTGTCTTCACCGGAGGCGATCAGTGAGTTCTCGTCGTACGGAACCCAGCCTTCGCAGGATATGCTAAGGGATTTCCCATCTTTTACAGATTGCGCGATGTCTCTGCAGGCTAGAGATACGGGGTGCAATTTCTGACCGTTATCGCTGAAAGCTCTGGCGACCGTGTGCAGCGCGTCCTCAAGTGACACACCATCCTCAAGGATGCCCATCAGGCTCTCATAGAATTGGATTCGCTCGTTTTTGCCGAACTGCTTGGCATAGAAGACTTCTGCCCAACGATTCAGCATCCCCCTGACGTCACTTATCATGAGAGAGCTCCAAGGTTTGTCGATCAAAGTCCAGTGGGCCTACCATCATTTCCGCGTGGCGCGGATCTACCAGGCCTTGCTTGAGTTTCATGATGGTGTGGGCGGTTTTGGTGATGCCGCCCATTTCCTTGACCCAGTGGCGACGTGCTGCACTCGCACCTTGCTTATTGAAAACCTGCATAAATTTGAGGTCGGTAAGGAGTGTTTCAGCAACTGCGGTGCGGCTAACGACGCCTAAGCCTTTGCAGTGTGGGCACCCGGGGCCTTTCAGGTAAATCAGCTCGATCGCCTGCAGGTCGTGCAAGCGCCGCGTCAGCGCAGCGCTGAGCTGGTCCAGATGTGCAGATGCAGGTATGCGGCAGTGGTGGCATAGCTCAGGCAGCAAAGACTGATTCACGACGCTGGTCATCAAGGCCGGGTCAGTGACCAGGTAGCGATCCACCCCCATGTCGATCAGACGCTGCAGGCCGGCTACGGCATTGTTGGTGTGCAGTGTCGAAAGTACCAAGTGACCGGTCATTCCGCCACGGAACGCCGCTTGGGCTGATTCAAGATCCCGGATTTCCCCGTACATCAGAATGTCGGGGTCCAGCCGCATGGTGTTGGTGATACCTGCGTTCCAGGTTTCACCAGGGCCCAATGGCGACTGGTTGGCCATGATTGGATATTCAGGCGGATCTTCCATGGTCAAAATGTGTTTGGTGCCACCACATTCTTCATGCAGTAGGTTGAGGTTGACTTGTTGGGACTTGGACTTCCCGGAACCTGTGGGGCCAGTAATCAGGTTCACCCCATAAGGCAAACTTCGGATGCGGCTGAATGCCTCGATCTGCTGGGGAAGAAAACCGAGCTCCTCAAATGTCATTTTGGTTTTGTCGTCGTACAGCAGACGCAGAACCATCAGGGGGCCGTCAACCAGCGGCCGGGTGGCAACCCGGGCGCCGAACAGACCAAGCTGCTCGACATAGGCTCGTTTCACCCTGGCGTCCTGGCTCACCTGCGGCTGATAGTGGTCCTTAGCTACATCGCACATGCTGTTGTAGAGGGATGAGCAGAGCTCCATGCCCACCTGGCTCTGATGCTGCTCTGCCTCCCACAAAAGTCCGTGTATGCGAAAAAAAACTCGAGTGATGTCGTGGCCAACGACAAAATGAACGTCGCTCGCATTGCGCCGGTGGGCCTCTCCCAGCAGTTGTACTACCTGGGCTTGGCGTTTTGTATCGGTGGACAGAGTTTTACCATTTACATCCTCATTCGCTTGGTACAGAGCCTTGATCGTGCTCATGGAGCAGACCTTGACTTCGAAAGGATGATTTTCGTGTTCCAACTGATCCTCGAATGCCATGACATAGGCATCCGTTTGATGTTGGGCAGACACAAACAGAATCCCATCGCTGGTCAGCGCACACAGTTGACGCAACTCGGGTTTCAGTTCAAACGGTCCTCCAGTAGCGGTCAGCAACTTTTTGTGCGAAATCAGAATTTCCACAGCAGGCTCGTCGGAGCCTACTTCCGTTGCCTGGGGATTTTCGGTCGGGATCGTCATAGCATTGGTCTCTCAGCGTTGGCCAGGGATTAAGCCAGGCAGCACAGGGGCCGACGCGGTGTTGCTGACTGCGGGGTTATTGGCGTTGCCTGGGACGACTGGAGGAGTATTGGAAAAACCGAGGGGATAGCGCTTACCGCTTCGCTCAAGCGTCACGTTGTCGAAGGTGAGGATTGCCACTCGGTAACCCCCAGGCAATTCCCTGGAGGAGGTATCAGCGTCAATCTCAACCCCACCGCTGTAGAGAAGGGTGGCGCGTAGACGCTTTGCTGAGCCGAAGACGGCTTTTACAACAGGCAACTCAGGCTGTGAGTCAGCGCTGCGGGCCGAGGCAGAAGTCGGAGGCGTGAGGTAGCCTTGAGAAAAAATCATTGGCGAAGGCTGCGCCGTCGCAGTTTGGTCTTCGCCGTTGATGGATCTTTCGGCTTTGGCCTTCTCGGCCTTTGCGTTCAACAGAATCGTCTGGCTTTGAATGATGGCCAACTCGCCGACGTTTACCCCGGATGGCGTGTTTTCGCTCGCCCAACAAATGGGGGCTCCGAAGGCAAGGATTGAACACCACAAGCGCAACGTCTTATTTCGCATAGAGGTCACCTATTACTGACCAGACAAGGTGGCCAGCCTGATATTGGGTTTTGATTTCACGCAGGCGTAGGCCTTGACTGGGCGCACCGGATAAAGAGTCCAGTGGGGTAAGCCCGGAGGTGTAACGCAGTTCGAATAGCTTCCATTGAGGAGGTGGCGGCGGCGGTGGTGCAGGCTGACCAGGAATGGCTGGTTTAACGGGCACAACAACCGGCATCTCTTTCAGGGTGGGGGTCTGCATGAAGCTATGCAGCCAAGACGATAGGTTTGCCAGCATTACGATCGCTTCTTCAAGCGGTTCATCACCAGCGGCAGGTAAGGAAATGTCGAGCTTCAACGTGGCCGAATTACCCTCGTCAAAGAACGCCGGCCTATCAGAATAGTGGCCTTGAGTGGCCTGTATCAGTTCGTCGGCCGTGCTATTGCCCGAGCGTGTGTAAGAGGACAGGACCTGTGCGCCATCGCACACGGCACTCGTGAACATCCATCCCTTAATGGATAGTGGCGATTGATAAATACCGCTGCTACAACCACCTAAGAAATCTTTAACAGAGGGACGTTTGGCCCAGGGATGTTCAAGCGCTTGGGGAGGTTGCTCCACACCCGATTCTTTTTGCAGCCTGGCCAACTCGGCTAGACGTTGTTGTTCAGCCTGGAACGCTGCCTCCTTGGCTATTTGCTCCTGATGGCTCTGCCATTGCGCCCAGCCAATGACGCCGACTGCGATCAGCGCTGCAAGAATCGAGAGCTGCACCAGCTCGGTCTTGGAGAGCCCAAATACGAGCGGTCGAAGTCGATATTCACGTTTGAGTTTCTCGGGCTGGAGCAGATCCTCGACGTCCAGAGGATGCCCGCCCATCTCAAACTCTGGAGGGAGGTACTCATGGCTGAATTGAATGCCGCGACTGCGTTGTTGCACGACCCTGCGCCGCACTTCGGCGCCTGTACCGATCATGTCACAGCCTGAAATCACACCACCTTGGTACACTGCAACCAAAGCGTACTGGTCAAGATCCGGGGCCGTCTGCCAGGCCGCAATCCACGAATCACCCAACTGTCCAGCCAGAGTCGCAGCAAGCGAATACATGCCCTTGGTGACGCTGTCGCTGTGCGCCACAAAACCTGCCTGAATGATTGCAGGTGTTCTGCGAATCGCGACAATGTCCAGTTGGTGTTCGCGGCCATACTGACGTGCTTCCTTCATGTGACCTGTGACGCTGCCCAGCGGATGCCAGCGCAGGCCTGTGACGAAAGATTTTCCTCTGTGCTGCAGTACCTGGACGCGAGCAGAGCGCGGGCTTTTAGACACTTCCGAGACCATGACTTACCCCTTAAAACCTGCGCAATGCAGTACTGGGCTAGGGCAAGAACCCCATGGGGCATTGGCAGCCGGTAAATTCAGGGTGCTAGGGTTTGCGGAGTCGTTATCGACAACAGGAGTAATCAGCACGACTAGCACGTTATGGTCTGTGCTGCGAATTCGACTGCCACCTAAACCGAAGAAACCTGGGTCACCTACACCTGACTTGGTTGCGTTTTCGCTGTTCTCCTCGAAACCAGTCAACACCAGTGTTTGACCGCTGCGTAGTCGAACTTTGGGAGAGAGGTTCCTGGTGTCGTAATCGACTGTCTGAACGCTGGAGCCGTTGCTGGTGAAGGGGGTGAAGGTGGGTCTGCTGCTCATGCTCAAAGTGATCATCAGCAGCAGGTTGTCCTGGTCGATAATTCGAGGTAGTAACATCATGTTGAACCCGCTGGTGATAGTCGCGGGAGTCAGTGATGTAGACGATCCGACGGAGGCCGTTGTGGTTGTGGAACTCGATGCAATATAGCTTTGCACGTTCCCGACCTGGATAGGGGCAGGCTGTAAATTCAAAGTTGTGACCGAGGGCGACCGGACATTTGAGACGCGGTACTGTTCGGAAAGGGCTTTAATAATCAGATTGGAACCAGCCCAGGGAGAGTTTGAAGTATCTAAAACATTGAACGAGCTCGAGACCGCATTGGTGCTAACTCCAGTGGTGGCATTTTTTAGGGAAAAGCCCCACTTGCTGCTCAGATTGGTGTAAACCGCCGACCAATCCAGGCCTGTTTGATCCTTGTCAGAGAGGGTCACCTCAAAGACTTTGACATTGAACAGAACCTGGCGGGTGATGCTGCGGTTGATCGAGTTCAAGTATTTCGAAACGTTGGAAAGAACCTCTGGACGATCACTCACCGTCAAGGTGCCAGTGGATCGAGAAAGGAACATCCGACCTGGTGGTTGCTGGCTTAGCATTGCCTTGACGTTCTTTTCGATATCCCCGATCAGTGATGTTTTGATTGAGACAGTGGTGCTTTGGTTACTGCCGGACTCACCCGACGCACCTGATGACGAAGATCCTCCACCACCACCTGAGCTCCCACTGCCAGATGAGGTCAGCAAGCCCGACTTCACCGTGCTTTCAATGACCTGGTCATCGCCAAACGCCCAAACATCGAACGTCTTGGTGTCGAAGTAAGTGATATGCACGCTGCGGTCGTCGGAGGAATAGCTCCACGCTAAGCCTAACTGAGCGGTCGATTGATTAAGCAGTCCTGACAGCTTGCCGCTGTACTTGATAGGGAATGTGCTGGGAGCAATTTGTCCGACCATATTCATGGAGCGTGCATTGCCCGGCACGTTGCCAATAACACCAGCAGGCATGAAGTTGGACAGGTTGTCGGGTTGATTCATACTCGGGGGAGCGGTTGGGCCTGGGTTCCCTTGTGTTGCACTGGTAAGGACGCTTGGATCGATGGCATCAGGCGCTACGATGACGGGAACGCCGCACTCGCTGGTGATGTAACGCGCAATCTCTGCGATTCCAACGTTATAAGCAGGGCGATAGGTGATGTCGCAATCCATGGTCAGCGGTAACCCACGCTTGGTAACCATCGGTTGTTTTGAGACCCAGGGTTTGTCGCTGAACACCACCGTAGCGCGCGCGGGCTCTTGCTGCTGATTTCTCAGAAACCGGCTGTATTGCGAGGCGGTCGCCGCATCATTTTCTGCGCGACTGGCTGACTCATTCACTCGCTGAACAGAGCAGGAACACACTAGAGCCACAATGAGCGATATTGCTGTGCCTCGGATCCAGAGACGCGCAGTCATCATTTTTTCCTCTCTGCAATGTAAATCAGCATCTGTGATGAACTGCCGTCGACCACAAAGGACCGTGGGGCCGAGTCATAAAGCGGGAAAATTTCTCTTATGGCCTCTTCGAAGCTGCCCTCGAATCGAAGTGGTGCGTCAATTGGGTAATCAAGATCATCGGTCTGCCAGATCAGTCGCCAGTGCGCTTTTTCAGCCCAGCCTTCTACGGTTTGACGAAGTGATGATCCAGTTGAAGCCGTCCATATCTGGGCCAGCGGCTTGGCCGCGGCGGTGGCTGCAATAGCTGGAGTAACCGTAATGGGTGCAGCGATGGCTGGAGTCGCGGGAGTCGACGCTGCAGCGGACTTGGTACTCGAACTACTGGACTTGCTCGAGGCAGAACTGGGCGCCGGCAAGGCAGGCGTTTGTTTCGTTGCGCCCTCCTTGGGGATCACAGCAGGAGAGGGCATCGGTTTGGAGGAGGATGTATTGGTTACAGATGCAGAGACCGTCGTGTTCTTTGTGAATGGCGTTGTTTGCGGTACAGCGGCGATTACTACTTGGCCGGCTGAATCATTGCTGACTGTGGTTGCGGCAACGGTTTGAGCTGTGGAGTGGGCATTGAGTTGAGCAACCTGCGTCGATGCAGGCCGTGAAGAGTCAGGGAGCTGATAACCAGGGCGTAGCACGTAGCAAACCTGACGGTTGACCTCGTCGACCTTCACCTGCCAGGCCGGACCCGCGAGCACTTGTAGGGTGTTGCGCAGTGTCATTGGGCCGAGTTTGTACTGAGCTGCTGGCAGTGGCCGGGTGTAAAGGATGTTGACGTGCCCAGTGTCTGCCGAGCAAAGCGTATAACCTGATCGATCCACCACGTATTGCATTGCATCGTGCACATTTGGGTGCATGTTGGCAGGGATGCTGATGTCGATAATTTGGGCCATCAGGTCACGTTGGCCAGAATCTGGCAAGGTACTGACCAGGGTGTAGCGGCCATAGCGCACTACCGGTTCTTTTTCAGGTACGGCGCCGCTAGGGTAGAGGTCTGGCGCCAACATGTCCGGATTGCGACTGCTGTCGAAAGCGGGCTTGGGTGTCTGTGCCGTTTGGGTCGTGCAACTTGCGATTAACGCGAGCAGCGAGAGCGTGGTGACGTGCCTGATCATGTGCCGAGAGGCCCCCTTTGATGATGGAGGGCACGGTGGCAGGCAGCTAGCTAGGATGCAGCAGTAAATAGATTATTCGGCTTGGGAGGATTTATTGATGTTGATTCTGATAGCACATCAGTAATTTTTGCCAGCGATCTAAAGTAACAAAAAGCCCACTCATTTGAGTGGGCTTGATAAGGAGGAAACTCACTTCTGTCGTGATTTAGGCTGAGTCTTTTCAGCCTCGACACGCGAGACTTTAACGATTAAGCCGCCTCTCAAGCGAGCTGATGCAAATGTATAATCTTTTAATACCTGCATAGCAACGCGCTCAAAAACAGAGGCGTCAAGAAACTCGAGTGAACGAAATTTGAAGTCTTTCGAATCCAGCTTGAGCGCACCTTTGGTTTTCTGTTTTTCTCCACCGCCACCCTGAATTACGCTTAAAGATGCCTTCACCTTCTGGCGATGCTGTTCTGATTGGTACGTTTTCATCTCATCAGCATCTTCAAAGCTGATACTTTCGCAAGCGTCTACTGACTCGCCACGGTCAAGCTGGTGAGCAAGCGAATTCATACGGGCGAAAAAATCCGTTTGGGATTCGTGCCTGATGATTTTCTTCATTTGCTTTTCCTCTTGGCCAGATGTTGGTGCCATTGGTCTTCGAACAGCTTCATGGTTTTTGCAAAAGACTCAAACTCGACGGGGATATATTGGCCCATGACATGTTTATGATGCTCGCCATGTGCATTGTCAAATCCGATGACTCGGCCATTATCCACGGAGCAGATTGAGTCATTGATGTAGGCCATGCTGTAAGTGACAACCTCACCAGTGGCCTCATTGATCAGGTATTCGATTCGCAGCTGACCATTACCTTTTTTTTGAGGAATGATATCCGTATGCGAAATTTTCTTGAGGATAGGTTCCTTCCTCTTGACGCCTTTCTTAGCTGCCATTATAGACCTAATAGCCTCTTCAATGAAGTCAGGACTGCGATTCGGTAGGTGTGCCATCATATAGCAATTACAGATGTGCCGAAAGCTCCGCCCTGTTAGCTGTAGCAAGGTCCGGTTCAATCAAATCCTGAGTTAACTGACGCTTATCGAGCAGCATTTGCCAGAGCATCTGGTCGATGGTGTTGTCCACAAGCGGGATTTTCACCACGACCATGCGCAACTGACCGTTTCGATAGGCTCTGTCCTCTGCCTGGTCTTGCAATCCTGGTGTCCATGGCAGCCCCAAAAACATGACGTAGTTGGCGGCTGTGAGGTTGTTGCCGGTGCCAGCAGCAGACGTCGTAGCGGCAAATACACGGGTGTCAGGATCGCTTTGGAATTTGTCGATCGCTTTCTGCCGCTTGCCTACCGAGTCACTGCCGACAACCGTAACGCACCCGTACTCTGCTTGCTCGCACCGAGAGCGCAATGTTCCTACCGTGTCCTTGAACTCACAGAACAAGATAACTTTGTCCTCCGCGTCCAGTTCGCACAGCAGATCCATAACGACGCGAACCTTCACCTGCTCAAGTAATTGACGCAGTGACCCCAGCCTGGCGAGGCTAGGTCTATCTTCTAGGCGAATCTGATCGTATTGCTTGCGTTCTTCAATGGTGAGTTCAACGGGTAACGTTTGGCGCTGTTTGCCTTTAAGTCCTGGTAAAACATCCTTGCGTCGACGCAGCATCCAATCGCCAATCGCATCGCGAAGGTTCTTGCGAAAATCCTGACTGCCGGCGAACTGTTCGCAGAACTCTTTAAGGGGCAACTGACCGACAGGATGACCGGACAGGCGCAGCAGCGTATGAAGTTCTGATTCTCGATTGAGTACCGGGGTACCAGTCAGCAGGTACCGATTCGGCACCTTGGCGGCAATGTCGAAGCCATGACGTGTCCACGCAGCGGTAGGCTCTTTCAGGCGGTGAGCTTCATCGATGATCATTACCTCAAAGTGGCCTGCATGCAGGACAAAATCGCCCAGGCGTTCGTAGTTGGTGATAATCCACTGAGAAGATGGATCATAGACCTGCTGACCGATTGTGGCGTCGGGATACACCATCTGGATCTCGCGTTGCCAGTTGATGATCAACGTCGACAAGGTGATGACCAAGATAGGTCTATCAGAGGCTCTGACAGCAGCTGCAATGATTGCCTGGCGGGTTTTGCCAAGCCCCATATCATCCGCGAGTAAGGCGCTGGTTCTCTGTAGCAGGTGCCGAATGCCCGCCGGTTGATGGTCCAGTAAAGAATATCCAGCCAAGGCCTGATTGATTTGATCGATGGTGAACTCGGTGCGCTCGATGGAGGGCACGGCCGCGAGATACACATCGGTTGAGGTGCTGTCATCAGTCGCTTGTGCTGAACGTTCTTGGGGAGGTCCTCCAAGACTGATCCGCGTGATTTCATCAGCAGGAACAATGGATCCATCAGTCAGCAGTTCCTGTACGGTGTCCAGGATCTCGAACTGATCCTCTGACACACCAAGTTCTAGAATCAGGTTGCTTCGCACCAACTCCGCACCGGCATCGATGCGCCATGATTTGGAGTGCCCGAGGAACACGCCGTGCATACGCCGAGCAACTGCAACTAAGCCTGGGTGGTAGTCACCCGATAGTAGGATCCCCCCTTGAACCAGCGGAGCGATTCGAAAGGTCAGCCCCCAAGTGAATGCCTGCCGATCTGGGACTTTCTGTGCGGCTGTGATTTTATGTGAAAACGTCTCCCAGCTTTCGTTGAAGCGGTTCTCGCACAACTCGATTAAACGGTGAAAGAGCACATCCAGGTCATCCAGCAACTTGCCTTTAGGTAAGCGCCAATAGCGATGCTGGGGATGCTCGGCACGTCGGATGTAGAAACCATCACGTTCGAGAAACAGCCGATTGGCTCCGTCGACGTACTGCAACAAAATGCCGAAGTCATAGCCGTCAAAAATGACCTTTTCGACTAGGTCCTGCCGGCGATTCATGAGGCGCGGACGGCTCATGTTTTGCTCAGGCGCAGGTTGATCCATTTCGCGCACGCTTGAGCATGCATTTTTTTCCGGTTTCGATTTGTATAGCGAGACATGGATAGCGTCTGGTCTGGCCATTCCAGGTTGATGGCGAGTTCACCCGATTTGATCTTTGCCCAAAACCATTGATAGGCCCGGTCAACCTTGGATCCAGACTTAGGTGTACGATTTTTATGGCCTCTCAGTTGTATCGTCACCAGGTGTTTGGGAGTCAATTTTGCTAGCGTTTCGCCCCAGGCGCTCTCATCCATTTGGATTTCGGCAGAGGCCAACGATTTCCCGTTTTCGCGAACCGACATAAGACGGCAGTTGCCCCGATAAGCGCTGTAGTCGTAACCATCAATGCAGTGCCCCAGCGCTCGATGTTCCGCATAAAGATCGGCTGGGCATTTCAGCTCGACAATTTGCAGCCCATTCGGGCTTACGAGAAGTGTGTCGTTTGAATTAAGCAGCGTCCTCCAGGGTGTTAAAGAGTCTGTTTTGGTTTGGGGATCTGCGGCATCAAGAGCTTCACGTATGTCTATCATTGCGAGGTGAAAGCCATCCACCAAGCTGGCGATCTGGTGATAGGTGGCAGTACCAATGAAGCTTTTGAGTTTTTGCAGTGCTTCACAGGCATCAGGTCCGTAGCTCTCATCTATGTTGTTGAATAGCTCGTTCAGGTCTCGCAAGTCGTCGGCTATTTTGGACCAACTGGGATCCGACCAATCAGTTGGACACCCCGACAGCAGCCTGTTCCAGTCCTGCGTTTGCTCCCGCAGTTGATACGGAATTTTATCCAACAAGGCGAAGAATGTGATCCAGTGCGCTTTTTTAAGGGGACGTCGATTGCCCAGTGAAGCTCCTAGCAGCAGTCGATGCCAGGGCCGTTCAGGCCCCTCACGATTCATACGGGTCAATGCACTGCCGGTATCGAATACCCGTTGTTGCCCTAAGTAGCGCACTGCAGTACGCGGCGTCTGTAGCAGCCACGCCAGCGTGTCGGTAAGCGGAAGGCCTGCATCTGCAATGCGACCGATCAGGCACTCTTGCGCGATTATCAAAGAGCCATCCCCGCTCCAGTTTGGGCGGCATTGTTGAAGGTCGTCCCACGGGCAGGTCATGTATACCTGCTGCTGCCCATCCCACGGCCACGGCCATTGATCTACCAGTACTAGAAGTGGAATCAGTACCGGTTGGGCTTTCAAGGCCTGGAGGCGGCGTTTGCGGTCGCCTTGAACCAGCCAGTTATAGAGCTTGGGGGAGGGGCACTGCGCTGAACGGATGGCGAACAGTAGTTCCTGATCCAGGCACCGGCAAAACTGCTTCAGCGTGCTGCCAATCTGCTTCAGGTAAAACCGGTTTCGAGGATTGAAGTACCGATTGTTGCTGACTGTCGAATCGTAGCTTCTGCGACTAAAGCATCCGAGATCTTCAATCGATAGGGCTTGCGCCCTTTCTCCAGCCGACTTGCAGAAGGAGGTCAGCAGAACGTCTGCATACCAACGTTTTTCAAACCTGAGCAGCAGCTGCTGGGCCACCAATACGGTGGGTTTTTTCTTGTGGACGCGGTCCTTGCTGGTGATTTTGCAGGCCTTCACCTGATAACCATCGAAGTACTGGAGGTGGTCGCCGATTCTGGCCAAAACTGGTCGTGTTTGATTACTTGTTGAAGGCAGGGTGACGCACCAGCACCGCGTGTGTGCGGTTGAACCCAGATAGGTATCGATGAATGACGTCAGTTGGTAGGGCGGTACGTTAAAATGCAAAGCCCAGGTCTGGGCAACTTCAATTTGCCGGTCTGAGAACTTCTGGAGCTTCGGCGCTAAGATGCGCAGTCCCAACACCGATTGTCTCTTCTGTACGCTCACCCATGACCTCCTCTGCGATTTCGCAGAGGAATGTCAGTTATAGGGCGGGAGGGCTTCCAGGGTTAATGCGTAACGGCGTTGACGGTGATTTATATCGGGAATGGCTGAAGTCACACCCCTCTGGGTTTATTGAGATCTGGTTTGCCATCCAAGTTTGGAAAACTCACCCTGCATCCATTCGATTTGAAGCCTGTACACCCCCAAAAGTCATATCCACCGTCTCCTTTCTTCTGTCGCCTTGCGAGGGGTTGATTGCATTTGGGACAGTTGAAATCGCCACCTGCAGCGTCTGGGCGTGGAGCGGACGCCATGGGCACACTCGGCATTCCACGCTGCTGGGACAGTTCCTCTTCCAGTCGCCTATGCAGACGCGCAACTACAGCTCCATAGGTGTCTTGGCCCTGGGCGATTTTGTCCAAATCGCGCTCCAGCTCCCGCGTAAAATCGAGCTCCACGAAACTGAAGAAACCTTCCAGCTTGGCGATTGTTTCCTCACCAAGTGGGGCCGGTACCAGTTTGCGGCTTTTTTCCTCGATCAGGCCTTTGCTGGTGATGTTCTTCAAGATCGAGGCGAACGTACTGGGACGGCCGATACCGCGGCGCTCCATTTCCTTGATCAAACTGGCCTTCGTGTAGCGCGAAGGCGGCTGGGTTTTCTTCTGCAGCAGTTCTCCGTTGTGCACAGCGAGGATCTGTTTAGGTGAGAGTGCAGGCACTGGGTTGCTGGCTGTTGCATCTTCCTCATCGTCAGTGTCATCGCCTTTCAGCAGTTTTCGCCACCCGGGATGGAAGAGGGTTTCACCTGTTGCATTGAATCGCAGCGTCTTACCATTTGGGCCAACCGCGAGCAGTTTTACGGTACGCACATCGAACACTGCTGCTTCAAGCTGGCTGGCAAGAGCCCGGACCCATATCAACTTGTACAGGGCGAGCTCCTCGTCGTTTTCACCAGCCTTGGCATCAGCCCAATGCGTCGGTGTAATTGCGGGGTGGCCTTCCTGAGCACCTTCGGCGGACTTAAATGTACGTCGCACGTCGACAGCCTCCACCCCGATAGATCTGGCCACGGTTCTAATATCCTCCATGGCTTCGTCTGGAACGTTGGGGTTGTCCGTCCGGTGGTAGGTGATGACGCCTTGCTCGTACAATCGCTGGGCGACCTGCATGGTCTTATCCGGGTCCCATTTCAAGGCGTTGCTCGCCGCTTGCTGAAGCGTGGAAGAGATGAAAGGCGCAGGAGGGTTACGTTCGGCCTTGCGGTCGTCACAGGATTCGACAACGACATTGCGTGTGCCGGCAACGAGCTGCGCCAGATTCCCGTCCTGGACGTAGGGGAAATCCTTGGTCGCGAAGTCAGGCACGGGTTGCCAGTCTGCGTACCAGTCTCCCATTGGTCCCTGGAAGTTGAGCCGCACACCAAAGTGATTGATGACGCGGAAGGTGCGAATCTCGCGCTCGCGCAACACCACCAGGTAGACAGCCGGTGATTGGACTCGTCCCGCAGAAGTGGGTTTGCCCATGAGGCGGCGAAGCTCCTGTGTCACCAGGTAACCCACTAGACGGTCCAGTACACGCCGGCACTCTTGCGAGGCGACCCTGTTCAGGTCAATTTTGCGCGGGTTGGCCAGGGCTTCTTCAACACGCTTCAGAGTGATTTCGTTGAAGGTGATGCGTTGGTAGTCCTTGACGCCCAGCACCTGTTGGATATGCCAGCTGATGCTTTCGCCTTCACGATCCGGGTCTGTTGCAAGGTAGATTTCGGTGGCTTGTTTCGCTGCCGCCTTGATGTTCCGCACGGCCTTGGTGCTTTTATCCAGGATCTCATACACCGGCGTGTAATTTTTGCGTACGCCGGTGGTTATCATGTTGTCGTCCTGCCCTCGGGCCGGTAGGTCCCGGATGTGCCCACCACTGGCAACCACCTGCCAGTCTTCGCCTGGGCGCAGCTTCTTCATCATTGGCTGGAGCTTTTTCAGCTTACCTGGTGCCTCGATGATTAATAGCTTCATGGGGTGCCCTCTCAATTATCCAGAGTGGGACTGTCGCGTCAGGGCGGTAGGGCTTCAATGGGAAATGCTCAATGAGCAAGAAAGGGCTTTCAGCTGCTAGAGGTCAAGCGATAGCTGCTGTTCCTGGGCTAAGCCCTTTAGCCACGACGCGCGCATGGCGGGGTGATGGTAAGGGCAGTCATACACCCGTAGCCCTTTTCGGGCGGCCTCCGCACCGGCTATTTGCACAGCAGCGTGGGGGTTATTGAATTGCCGCCTATCTGCTGGCTTTAATACGGGGTGGGTTGACGCCATCGGAGGCGGTCCTCGAAGAGCTGATCAATGAGGCAGTAGTATTGCGAACTTTTTTATTGCGATAGTACTGAGAAAATTTACTTTCAGTGCTTAATATTTACGATTGGTAGGTTATTTAAACCTGAAAGCTCACGATTAGAGCGATTTTTTTCCACTTCAATCTATTTGTTGTTCTTCCAGCTCGGGAGCTTGTTCGTCCGACCATGCGGCACTCCAAATCCAATCGACAAAGGCCTCAGTGGTTTGCCCGCTCAGAACACGTAGTTGCTCCAGACCACCGAAGAGCTGTTCTATCATATATCCATCATCGTCGAAATCGACGCTGTACTCAGTATCGAGGCGGGCCGCGTCGAACAGTTTGTCGCGAAATCGGCGTGCTTGCCAGGTATCAAGATCAGTCTCCCTACGCCTACCCATTTGGTGCTCGCCCGTTCGCCAACCACTTGGTGCCCAAGATGCACTGTTCAAATCTAGAGTGAGTCCGTAGTAGTCGGGGGCATTCACCTCGCTTTCATCGAAGTACGCCCAGAAAACACGGCCTAAAACCGGATGCTCTGCAGCAATGACAACGTACCCGGTTGGATCTCTAAAGTTTTTGCACATCGGTAACTCCGACTTCGAAGCGAGTTTTCAAACTGGGTGAGGGAAACGATGAGCCGTATCCCCCACCACCGGCAGCCTCACGAATGGGGCCGAAAATTAAGCCCCTGGTTTTCAGAAGTTCGGAGGATCAGATTCTGGATAATCATCAGGACCTGGTGCCGGCTGCGCCTGCGATTTTGGTCCGTTGGATTGTTGCGAGTTCTGGCTCTGTGATGGCGCCAGATTCACCATGGTCACGCGGTGTGGCAGCATACCAATACGGCTGGCCTGAATTTTCAGGGCTTCGAATTCGCCTTGGTCATTCTCCCAGCGGTCCATAACGGCGCGACCGGAAACGATCACGCGCATGCCTTTCTGAAACAGCTGCGAATAGTGTTCCGCGTCCTTGTGCCACCATTCGACGTTTGCCCAGAATCCGCCACGATCTTCATAACCGCCTTTACCGTCCGGAATCGAATTGTCGAAGTAGACGTTGATCCGCATGAGTCGACGTGGATCTTTGTTGCCGTTGGGAAATTCTTTGAACTCCGGTGTCGAGCCGATGTTGCCTTCCCAGCCTTGTACTGGCGTACCCATGAGTGTTCTCCGAGGTTATTGGTTTTGCATTGGTTTGGTGAGCTGCTGCAAGCGAGCCATGTACACGGCCTCCGCCTGGCCCATTTTTTCTGCACATTCGGCGGCCTGTTTGGCGATGGAGTGGACCAAGCTCATCTGCATGTTTAACGTGATCCGCTGCAGCTCCATCGCGTACAGGTCCTGCAGCATGGATTCCGGTGTTCTGGGGGAGCCCATCATGTCCGCCCAAACCCCAACGCCCATTCGGCGATCTGTAACCTGTTGCCATCTCAGAAATTGCGTTCCGGCTTGAGTGTTTTGCTCGGTGAGCCGAACAGGCACCAAGGTGAACGGATACCGACGGGCCTGTTCCAGTACCCCCTGGGCAAGGGCTTTTAAACCCGACTCCTGATCTCGGCATAGCGCGGCAAATTGGGTCAGCTCCCCCTTACCTTTAAAAGGCTTTAAAAGGCCTTTTAGTGAGGCAGCCTGTTGCAGTTGCTGAAAGGCATCCTGTTGCAGTGGCCGAAAGGCAGTCTGTTGCAGCGCTCCATCGTCGGATTTTTGCTGGCCCATGCGCTTCAACCTTCTTCGGCCTCATCGAAGTGATCTTCCACCTCGGTTTGTTGCTGGCCGCGAATGATGGGTGGAGCGAAGTTCGAACGGCGGGTGCCTTCCAGGATGTCCTGTGGCAGTTCTCCATAACGCTCGTACATTTTGCGGGCTGCATCAGCTTTGGCATTGTTGGCGGCGAAGTCATCGCGTGCAGCACCGGAGTATTTATAGTTCTGGGCCAATCCAAAAAGTCTCCTGAGTACCGCTGCGCCTTCATCTATCCAGGTTTCCATATCGTGACGCCCGACGAGTCCAACGTGCTGGGCCAGTAAGATGCGCCTAACTATTTCGTCGTAGTTGGTCAGCAGGAATACGGCCTGAAAGCCGAGAGGGTTGGAGATATAAAGCGGGAGACTGACTGGCTGAATTGAAAGGTTCTCACTGATGCTAATGGCCGGTGGCAGGGAAGCCATGGCCATGTCCAATCGATCTTCGATGTTCTTCAGTGCTTGCTTGGACTCATTGATTTTTTCTTCTATAAGAATCATCCACCAATCAGAGTACGGATCGTCCTGCTGGGCTCCGCGTGACATGCGATTGACGACACTACAAAAACCCGACAAGCCAATGATGCCGACTTTTAGATCGTTTTTTGGACGTCCCATCCAGATGCGTGCGGCGTGGTGAGTGTGAAGGGTGAGCTTCACATCGCTACGCAGTGAACCGATGTTGAGCCGGAAATTATCAGCCATGGTGCAGTTTTTCCTTGGGAAGAGGAGTGACGTGCCCATGCTGCAATCTGGCTATAAGAGGCGCACCAACAAATCCATTACCCGATGGAAGGGGATTTGTTGATGTTTCTTTATATATGGAGAGATCAGGCCGCCCGCTTGGTTGAGTACAGTTATCGATGCCGGATCCTGACATAGTGATGCGGGCCGCATAGCTCTGATATGGATAGTTCGATTGGCCACTGCTG
>NZ_AOHM01000013.1:0-133932 GCF_000510895.2 Pseudomonas sp. FH1 | reverse complement strand
CCTCATTTTAAGGCTTGGAGGTGTCTACGAAACTAGGGGCGATTCAAATCTGACCCCTTTATCGGCCGTACCTAAAAGAGGCTGCTGTATGAAAACCCTCAAGGCACCCAAGCCGGGTGATCTTTTCTACATCCCAGCCCTCAACGCTTCAGATGAGCCTGGCTTTGTGATTGCACGCTATATCGAGCTGATTCCTCCTGCGCTGGGACATCTGATTGAGGTTTTTGAGAAATTCTATACACAAATCCCAACCTCGATTAGCGAGGTGGACACCTCAAAACGTTTGTTTCGACCGATTTTCTGCAGCATGCGTTTTTCAGATATTCCTCGCTGGAAGATTCTTTTCAGTGACCCGGACTACATAAAATCGACCTCTGGTTACGACAGAATTCAATTCGCGTTTGAGTCAGAAATCTGGACTGGCGGTGTAAGCACGCCCGCATCTGAGGAACAGTTGGTAAATATTGAACCCTCGATTTGCTGGCGTATGAATCACATTATTTTCAGAGTAATTGCTCATCTGCGTGGTGCGCTAACGGAGAACGATGCCATGGACTATGAGCACATACCCGACGACTTACGCATCGATAGCGCTACCGCTTCAGAGCGCGTAAGCAAGGCAGTCCTGCATACGCAAGAACTGTTTGACTCCAAATAAGAAATAGATCGCTTACTCAACGATAAAGGTGATGGCGATAAAGGGGACGGATCTATTTAATCGTTTTGGAACTCAACATTTTCCCACATCCCACAAAAAATGGGCACCCAACCCCGTCGGCGTGCCCATTTTTCCTACCACCCCGCCTCCTTCGAGACGGTAACGCCCTTACGCGTTAACAGTGTCTTTCAGCGATTTGCCCGGTTTGAACGCAACAGTGTTGCTGGCCTTGATTTTCACCGGTTCGCCGGTCTGTGGGTTTTTGCCGGTGCGGGCGCCGCGATGGCGTTGCAGGAAGGTGCCGAAGCCAACCAGGGTGACGCTGTCCTTGCGGTGCAGGGCGCCGGTGATTTCTTCGAGAACGGCGTTGAGGACGCGGTTGGCCTGTTCTTTGGTGAGATCCGCTTTTTCAGCGATGGCGGCTGCGAGTTCTGGTTTACGCATAAGTGAAGCCTCTTTGACGGTTTTTTGTTGTTATGTCCGTGCTGCTCTCTTCTGGAGCAGCGCCCAAAGCGCCGCAGGCTCTACTCTGCGGCAGACGGGAGTGAGGATGGCATGCCCTCGCACGCTCCGCCAGTCTTGCGGCGACCTTTCTAGGGTGAAAAACGCGGTTATTCCGACAGAACGACCGGTATTTACGCCAGCAACGGCGGAAGTTCTTTATTGAGGGCGAGTTTTTCCATCACGGCGCTGCCCGTCAGGGCGTAGCCCAGCAGGCGGCCGCTGGCGTCGCGGCACAGGGCCTTGATATCGGCGCCCTCGCCTTCAACGCTCCACACGCCTTCGGTGCCCCGTGGCGGTGGCGAGACCACCAGCGGGCAGACCGGCGTCTTGACGGTCACCGGCATCGGGCCGTAGCTGACCGACGTGGCGTTGCCGGCCAGGGTCTGGGCCAGCGCGCGGGCGCAGCTCATCAGCGGCATCACGTACAGCAGGTTCAGGCCGTCGACCTCGGCGCAATCGCCCAGGGCATAGATGTTGGCGTGGGAGGTCTTGAGGTGACGGTCCACCGTGATCCCGCGATTGGTCTGCAGGCCGGCGGCGGCGGCAAGGTCCACACGCGGGCGCAGGCCGATGGCCGAGACCACCAGGTCGCAGGCGATGACTTCACCGTCCGACAGATGGGCTTCCAGGCCGTCCGCGGTGCGCTGCAGGCGATTGAGTACTGGGCCAAGATGGAAGCGTGCGCCGAGGCTTTGCAGCCCGGCCTGTACCGCTGCGGCCGCGGCCGGGTGCAGCAGGGTCGGCATGACTTGCTCGCAAGGTGCCACCAGGTCGATTTCGTAACCACCGAGGATCAGGTCGTTGGCGAATTCACAGCCGATCAAGCCCGCGCCAAGCAGCAATACGCGGCGCTTGCCGGCAGCGGCGGTACGGAAGCGCGCGTAGTCTTCGAGGTCATTGATGGGGAAAATCAGCTCAGCTGCATCACCTTCCACCGGTACACGCACGGTTTCGGCGCCCCAGGCCAGGATCAGGTCGCGGTAAGCCACCGCTTCCTCACCGATCCACAAGCGCTTGTGGCCAGGGTCGATGCCGCTGACACGGGTATGGGTGCGCACTTCGGCCTTGAGTTGCTCGGCCATGGCGCCAGGTTCAGCCATGCTCAGGCCATCGGCTTCCTTGTTCTTGCCAAAGCCGGTGGAGAGCATGGGCTTGGAGTAGGAACGCCCGTCATCGGCGGTGATCAGCAACAACGGGGTCTCGCTGTCGAGCTTGCGAAACTCTCGGGCCACGTTGTAACCGGCCAATCCTGTGCCGATGATCACGACAGGTGCGTTCATTCCTTTCTCCTTGTAGTACTTATCTGAAAACCAAAAATCAGCCGATTTCGATCATTTCGAAATCCATTTTGCCCACGCCGCAGTCCGGGCACAGCCAGTCTTCCGGGACGTCTTCCCAACGGGTGCCAGGCAGAATTCCGTCATCCGGCCAGCCGTCTTTCTCGTCATAGATCAGGCCACAGACTACACATTGCCACTTCTTCATCACTTGCTTCCTCAGGGTCAGGCATCTTGGCCGACGGTCGATAGACCCGCGTTGCCGTGCGGCTCAGGGCGTTTTGTACTGATCGGGGCCGGCAGATGCAAGCACGATCGACGCAAACAGCCGGTTCGGTCCGGCAAAAACCAGAGGCGTCATGGTAAGCTCGCCGCCTCTTTTGCTGCCAATACTGACTCACCGTGCCGCACTCAATCGACCCTCCCGATGCTTGCCAATGGCTGATCCAGAGCCTTCTGCACCCTGCGCCCGCGCCCTTGACCCTCAATTGGCTGTTCAACGAAGACTCACTGACACGGCGGCTGACGTGGCTGTCCAACGACGGTTTCAGCGTGACGCCGCTGTTCGAGGGCTGGCAACCGTTGCGAGACGATGAATGCGCCGCCCTGGCATTGCCACCGGCCAGTATCGGCTGGGTACGCGAGGTGTATTTGCGCGGGCACGGCCAGCCTTGGGTGTTCGCGCGCAGCGTGGCGGCACGCAGCGCCTTGCAGGGCGACGGCTTGCATATGGATGAGTTGGGCAGCCGCTCACTGGGCGAATTGTTGTTCTGCGACCAGGCATTCACGCGCCAGGCCATCGAGGTGTGCCATTACCCAATAGAATGGCTGCCTGCGGCGGATCAGGTCGACGGACTATGGGCGCGCCGTTCACGTTTTGATCGCGGGCCGCTGAGCGTGTTGGTCGCAGAGGTCTTTCTGCCCAGCTTCTGGCACGCGTTGCACGCCCATCCGGAGAACTGCTGATGTACCAGCGTCTGCTCAAATCCCTGAACCACTTGAACCCGAGGGCCTGGGACTTCATCCAACTGACCCGCATGGACAAGCCCATCGGCATCTACCTGCTGTTGTGGCCGACGCTGTGGGCGCTGTGGATCGCCGGCAAGGGCTCGCCGTCCCTGCTCAATATTGTGATTTTTGTGCTGGGTGTGGTGCTGACCCGCGCCGGTGGCTGCGTGATCAATGACTGGGCCGACCGCAAGGTCGACGGCCATGTGAAGCGCACCGAGCAGCGCCCGCTGGTGAGCGGCAAGATCAGTTCGAAAGAGGCGCTGGTGTTTTTCGCGGTGCTGATGGGCATCAGTTTCCTGCTGGTGCTGCTGACCAACGCCACCACCATCCTGCTGTCCCTCGGCGGCCTGGCCCTGGCGGCGAGCTACCCGTTCATGAAGCGCTACACCTACTACCCGCAGGTGGTGCTGGGGGCGGCGTTTTCCTGGGGCATGCCGATGGCGTTCACTGCCGAGACCGGCAGCCTGCCCGCCACCGCGTGGCTGCTGTATATCGCCAACCTGCTGTGGACGGTGGGCTACGACACCTATTACGCGATGACCGATCGCGATGACGATTTGAAAATCGGTGTGAAATCTACGGCCATCCTGTTTGGTGAAGCTGATCGCGTGATCATTCTGACCTTGCAGGGGCTATCACTGGGCTGCCTGTTGTTGGCCGGGGCACGGTTTGAGCTGGGCGGCTGGTTCCACCTGGGGTTGCTGGCGGCGGCGGGCTGTTTTGCCTGGGAGTTCTGGTATACACGGGACAAGGATCGGATGAAGTGCTTCAAGGCGTTTTTGCACAACCACTGGGCAGGGTTGGCGATATTTGTCGGGATTGTGGCGGATTACGCGTTTCGATGAGGGGCCAGGCCCCTCACCGTTAGGGGTATGCATCAAGGTTTGGCGACTTTCCAGGCCCCGTCCATTTTGCCCTCACCGGTCATGTCGCCCGCCTTCTTGTCCATGATGAAGGTATAGAGCGGCTTCCCGCTGTAAGCCCATTGGCTTTTCTGATCGTCACGGGTGATGACGGTCCATTTCCCCATGGGCTTATCGGTGGACTCAGCCATCAGCGGAGGCCAGTTGGTGGCGCACTTGTCGTTGCACATAGACTTGCCATCGGCGTCCTTGGCAAAGGTGTATAGCGTCATGCCCCTGTGGTCGACCAGCATCCCGTCTTTCGTCATCGCGGGTTCCGCCGCGAATGCCAGGGTCGGCAGCGTCAACGCCGCCGTTACCAGCAGGGCTTTCCAGGAAATCGTGCTGTAAGTCATCGGAACCTTCCTTTTGTGGTTGTCAGGATTCGGACCCAAAGCGTAGTCCAGAGAGGCGGGAATTGCCTGAGCGACTAAATTACTGTCACACGACTGCAATAATTCCGTTATCTAATGCGGCGCAAGACAGTTAAATGACAAGAGGATTTTTGAGCATGGTTGGCAGGAGCATTCTGATTGTTGACGACGAAGCGCCCATCCGCGAGATGATCGCCGTTGCGTTGGAAATGGCCGGCTACGACTGCCTGGAGGCCGAGAACTCCCAGCAGGCCCATGCCATTATCGTCGACCGCAAGCCGGACTTGATCCTGCTGGACTGGATGTTGCCCGGCACCTCCGGTATCGAACTGGCCCGCCGTCTCAAACGTGACGAGCTGACCGGGGACATCCCGATCATCATGCTCACCGCCAAAGGCGAAGAGGACAACAAGATCCAAGGCCTGGAAGTTGGCGCCGATGACTACATCACCAAGCCGTTTTCCCCACGCGAGTTGGTAGCGCGTCTGAAAGCCGTATTGCGCCGCGCCGGCCCGACCGATGGTGAAGCGCCCATCGAAGTCGGCGGCCTACTGCTGGACCCGATCAGCCACCGCGTGACCATCGACGGCAAGCCAGCCGAGATGGGCCCGACCGAATATCGCCTGCTGCAATTCTTCATGACCCATCAGGAGCGCGCCTACACCCGCGGCCAATTGCTGGACCAGGTGTGGGGTGGCAACGTGTATGTGGAAGAGCGCACCGTGGACGTGCATATCCGCCGCCTGCGCAAAGCCTTGGGCGATGCCTACGAGAATCTGGTACAAACCGTGCGCGGCACCGGTTATCGATTTTCCACCAAGGGCTGAGCCTGACTTAACAGCTGACAAGGACGCATGTTCAAGTGAACCAAAACTGGCATGGCACCCTGATCCGCCACATGCTTTTGCTGATCACCGGCTGCCTGTTGGTGGGTTTGATCAGCGGTTACTACGGCTGGAGCCTGGCAGCCGGCATTGCCTTGTACCTGGGTTGGACCCTCAAGCAACTGCTGCGCCTGCATGAATGGCTGCGCCAGCACAAACCCGACGAAGCACCGCCCGATGGCTACGGCCTGTGGGGCGAAGTGTTCGACAGCATCTACCATTTGCAACGCCGCGACCAACGGGTACGCGGGCGCCTGCAAGCGGTGATCGACCGGGTGCAGGAATCCACCGCCGCATTGAAAGATGCGGTGATCATGCTCGACAGCGACGGTAACCTGGAATGGTGGAACCGCGCCGCCGAGACCCTGCTGGGCCTCAAGACGCCCCAGGACAGCGGCCAGCCGGTGACCAACCTGGTGCGCCATCCGCGCTTCAAGGAGTACTTCGAACAGGAGAACTACGAAGAAGCCCTGGAAATCCCCTCGCCCACCAATGACCGCGTGCGTATCCAGCTGTACCTGACGCGCTACGGCAACAATGAACACCTGATGCTGGTGCGCGACGTCACCCGCATCCACCAGCTGGAACAGATGCGCAAAGACTTCGTCGCCAACGTCTCACACGAGTTGCGCACACCGCTGACGGTAATCTGCGGCTATCTGGAGACGCTGCTGGACAACGTCGACGAGATCAATCCGCGCTGGAGCCGTGCCCTGCAGCAGATGCAGCAGCAAGGCTCACGTATGCAGACACTGCTCAACGACCTGCTGTTGCTGGCCAAGTTGGAGGCGACCGATTACCCCTCGGACAACCATCCCGTCGCCGTGCAAAGCCTGCTGCAGACCATCAAGAACGACGCCCAGGCCCTGTCCGGTCAACGCGGGCAACAGATCACTCTGGAAGCCGACCCGGCCGTGCTGCTCAAAGGCAGCGAAGGCGAATTGCGCAGCGCGTTTTCCAACCTGGTGTTCAACGCCGTGAAGTACACCCAGGACAAAGGCAATATCCGCATCCGCTGGTGGGCCGACGAACAGGGCGCGCACCTGAGCGTGCAGGACTCCGGCATCGGCATCGACGCCAAGCACCTGCCGCGCCTGACCGAGCGTTTCTACCGTGTCGACTCCAGCCGCAACTCCAACACCGGCGGCACCGGGCTTGGCCTGGCGATCGTCAAGCATGTGCTGCTGCGTCACCGCGCGCGCTTGGAGATCAGCAGCGTATTGGGCCATGGCAGTACGTTTACCTGCCATTTCCCGCCAGCACAGATGACCCGATCAAAGGCAATTGATCAGGACACCTGACGGCCCACCCGGCAGTGGGCACTAGGCAAGCGCCCCGTCAGCCGCTACATTGGCCGACTTGCGCCTGCCTTTCAGGCCCACCTGCCACCCCTTATTGAACACACGGAACCTGCAAAACCCCATCATGGACCCTTCCCCTGGTATCACCCTCGCTACACTCTTCGCCGACTTCGGCATGATTCTTTTTGCACTGATCCTGGTACTGCTCAACGGTTTCTTCGTTGCGGCGGAATTTGCCATGGTCAAATTGCGCGCCACTCGGGTCGAGGCCATCGCCCACAAGAACGGCTGGCGCGGGCAGATCCTGCGCACCGTGCACAGCCAGCTCGACGCCTACCTGTCGGCCTGCCAGCTGGGTATCACCCTCGCCTCGCTGGGTCTGGGTTGGGTCGGTGAGCCGGCCTTCGCGCACATCCTCGAACCGTTGCTGGGCGCCGTGGGCGTCGAGTCGCCGGAAGTGATCAAGGGCGTGTCGTTCTTTGCCGCCTTCTTCGTGATTTCCTACCTGCACATTGTGGTCGGTGAGCTGGCGCCCAAGTCCTGGGCGATTCGCAAGCCCGAGCTGCTGTCGTTGTGGACGGCGGTGCCGCTGTACCTGTTCTACTGGGCCATGTACCCGGCGATCTACCTGCTCAACGCCAGCGCCAACGCCATCCTGCGTATCGCCGGCCAAGGCGAGCCTGGCCCGCACCACGAACACCATTACAGCCGTGAAGAACTCAAGCTGATCCTGCACTCCAGCCGTGGCCAGGACCCGAGCGACCAAGGCATGCGCGTGCTGGCCTCCGCCGTGGAAATGGGCGAACTGGAAGTGGTGGACTGGGCCAACTCCCGAGAAGACCTGGTGACCCTGGACTTCAACGCCCCGCTCAAGGAAATCCTCGCGCTGTTCCGCCGCCACAAATTCAGCCGCTACCCGGTGTATGACGCGGTGCGCAACGAATTCGTGGGCCTGCTGCACATCAAGGACCTGCTGCTGGAACTGGCGGCCCTGGACCACATCCCCGAGTCGTTCAACCTGGCCGAGCTGACCCGCCCGCTGGAGCGTGTGTCGCGGCACATGCCGCTGTCGCAACTGCTGGAGCAGTTCCGCAAAGGCGGCGCGCACTTCGCCCTGGTGGAAGAAGCCGACGGCAAGATCATCGGCTACCTGACCATGGAAGACGTGCTGGAAGTGCTGGTGGGCGATATCCAGGACGAACACCGTAAGGCCGAGCGCGGCATCCTGGCCTATCAGCCGGGCAAGCTGCTGGTGCGTGGCGACACGCCGCTGTTCAAGGTCGAGCGCCTGCTGGGCGTGGACCTGGATCACATCGAAGCCGAAACCCTGGCCGGTCTGATCTACGACACCCTCAAGCGCGTGCCGGAAGAGGAAGAAGTGCTGGAGGTGGAAGGCTTGCGCATCATCATCAAGAAGATGAAAGGGCCGAAAATCGTGTTGGCCAAGGTGCTGCTGCTGGATTGACTCTCAATTGCCCAACGCAAAGTTGGGCAATGCACCCACGGGCTGGTTGAACTCATACGGGATCGACACCAACCCCGCCTCAGTGGCGCGCTGCACCACGAAATGCAAGTGCGGCCCGCTGCTGTTGCCGGTATTGCCCGACAGGGCCAGCGGGCTTCCCACCGCCACACGCTGCCCAACCCGGACGCTGACCGAACCTTGCTTGAGGTGCAGGTACACCGCCTCACTGCCGTCGTCATGACGCACTCGCACAAAATTCCCCGACGCATCATTGCCACGCCCGACCTGCTCATTCTCGGTCTTCACCACCATTCCGCTGCGCGCCGCAATAATCGGCGTGCCCTCGGGCATGGCGATGTCCATGGCGTAGCGGCTCTTGGCGTCGGTATGGCTGAAGCTGCCGTTGGGGCCTTGGCTCAGGCGAAACGGGCCGCCACGCCAGGGCAAAGGGTAGCGGTAGGCCTGCTGTTGATCACTCGGTTTGGGCACGACCAGCATCGGCGGCTTCACGCGTTCGACCTTGCGCTCCTGAATCACAAACGCCTGGGCGCCTGGAGTATGCCGGTCACTGAAAAACACCACGCCGTTGGCATCGGTGGATTTGTAGAGGGTCATGGCCTGGGTCGACAAAGCGACCGTTGCCAGCCCACCGCACAGCAATAAGCGCATGAGCATGGCGTGAACCTGCCGGGATGACTGAGCGGCAGGTTAGCAAGGGATCGTTACAGTCTGTAGTGAGCGGGCTTGCCCGCTCACTACAAATCAGGCACCCGGCACAAAATGCTTCTGCGCCGTACCCCGTGCGATCAGGCGGGAGATGTAGTCGAGCTTCTGCGCGTCCTGGTCAATAAACCGGAAGGTCAGCTGCAGCCAATCGCTGTCAGGCTTGGGCTCAAAGGCGACGATGGCGTGCAGGTAGCCGTTGAGACGGGCCACTTCGGCGTTGTCGCCCTGCTCCAGGTCGAGCACGGCGCTTTCAAGTACCTGAGGCAGGACTTCGCCACGACGTACCACCAGCAGCGCTTCCTTGATGCTCAGCGCCTTGATCACGCATTGCTGGTTGCCGCTGGACAGGCGCAGCTGGCCCTGGCCACGACCGCCGGCCGGCGCTGCTGAAGGGGCTTGTACCGGCGGGCTGTTGAGCAAGCCTTTGCTCGGCGCTGGAGCGGCTGCAACAACCGGCGCTGCACGCGCCGCTTCGGGCTTACCGCCGGTCAGTGCGCTCAGAGAATCGTTACCGAAGGCAGAGTTCATTTTGGTCGGAGCACTGGCGACCAAGGCGTCGAGGCGCCCGATTTTGTGCAGGGCCTGCTTGACCTTGTTCAACAACTGCTCGTTGGTGAACGGCTTGCTGACGTAACCCGATACTCCGGCCTGGATGGCCTGGACCACGTTTTCCTTGTCGCCACGGCTGGTCACCATCACGAACGGCATTGCCTTGAGGTGAGGCTGCTCACGGCACCAGGTCAACAATTCAAGGCCGGACATCTCCGGCATTTCCCAGTCGCACAGCACCAGGTCGAAGCTCTCGCGCATCAGGATGGCCTGGGCCTTTTTGCCGTTCACCGCGTCTTCAAGCTTGATCCCGGGGAAGTAGTTGCGCAGGCACTTCTTCACCAAGTCGCGGATAAACGAGGCGTCATCCACCACCAATACACTGACTTTACTCATCGACCCTTCATCCTAATTAAAACTTCGGCACGCAAGACGCCTGACTGATGGCATTTTGCCAAAACTCGGTAGTCACGTTGGGAATTTATCTCGCTCAACGTGCAAAAAATTCAGTGGCCACAAACAAAAACGCCCGACCAAAGGCCGGGCGTTAATTTCTCGGGCAACCTTACTTATCGTCAGTTTGGCCCGGAACATTAGGGATAAGATCAGCCGAACCTTCAACTTCGGCCTTCATGCGCTTGAGGCCCATGTGCCGTACGTCGGTGCCGCGCACCAGGTAAATCACCAATTCCGAGATATTGCGCGCGTGGTCGCCGATACGCTCCAGGGAACGCAGCACCCAGATAATGCTCAAGACCCGCGAGATAGAGCGGGGGTCTTCCATCATGTAGGTCGCGAGTTCACGCAGCGCGGTCTTGTATTCGCGGTCGATGATCTTGTCGTACTGGGCCACCGACAGTGCCAGCTCAGCATCGAAGCGAGCAAAGGCGTCGAGGGCATCGCGCACCATGTTGCGCACCTGGTCGCCGATGTGGCGCACTTCCACGTAACCGCGCGGCGCTTCGCCTTCTTCGCACAGTTGGATGGCACGGCGGGCGATCTTGGTGGCTTCGTCGCCGATGCGCTCCAGGTCGATCACCGACTTGGAGATGCTGATGATCAAACGCAGGTCGGACGCCGCCGGCTGGCGACGGGCCAGAATGCGCAGGCATTCTTCGTCGATGTTGCGTTCCATCTGGTTGATCTGGTCGTCGATCTCACGCACTTGCTGGGCCAGGCCCGAGTCGGCCTCAATCAGCGCGGTGACGGCGTCGTTGACTTGCTTCTCCACCAGCCCGCCCATCGCCAGGAGGTGGCTGCGCACTTCCTCAAGCTCGGCGTTGAACTGCGCGGAGATGTGGTGGGTAAGGCCTTCCTTCGAAATCATGGTTTTGCTCCGCAAAAGCTGTAAGCCGCAAGCTACAAGCTGCAAGCTGATGTGTGTCGTTAATCAAACTTCCTTTACTTGCCGCTTGAAACTTGCGGCTTGCAGCTGCCCCAACTAGCCATAACGACCGGTGATGTAGTCTTCGGTCTGCTTCTTCGCCGGATTGGTGAACAGGGTATCGGTATCGCCGAACTCCACCAGTTTGCCCATGTACATGAACGCGGTGTAGTCGGAAACCCGCGCCGCCTGTTGCATGTTGTGGGTCACGATGACGATGGTGAACTTGGATTTCAGCTCGTAGATCAGCTCTTCGACTTTCAGCGTGGAGATCGGGTCGAGTGCCGAGCAAGGTTCGTCGAGCAGCAGCACTTCCGGCTCAACCGCGATGGTGCGGGCAATGACCAGACGCTGTTGCTGACCGCCGGACAGGCCGAGGGCCGAGTCGTGCAGACGGTCTTTGACTTCGTCCCACAGCGCCGCGCCTTTCAAGGCCCACTCGACGGCTTCGTCGAGGATGCGCTTCTTGTTGATGCCCTGGATGCGCAGGCCGTAGACCACGTTTTCGTAGATGGTCTTGGGGAACGGGTTGGGCTTCTGGAACACCATGCCCACGCGACGACGCAGCTCGGCCACGTCTTCGCCCTTGCGGTAGATATTGGTGCCGTAGAGGTTGATGGCACCGTCTACGCGGCAGCCGTCCACCAGGTCGTTCATGCGGTTGAAGGTGCGCAGCAGCGTGGACTTACCGCAGCCCGACGGGCCGATGAAGGCGGTCACGCGCTGCTTGGGGATGTTCATGCTGACGTCGAACAGCGCCTGCTTTTCACCGTAGTACAGGCTCAGGCCCGGCACTTCGATGGCCACGGTTTCCTGGGCCAGGCTCAGGCTCTGCTTGTCGCGACCCAGGGCAGACATGTTGATGCCGTGGGTGTGGGTGTCTTGTTGCATGGTCTCACTCCGTTCGTAGCTGCCAGCCTTTAGCTGCAAGCTGCAAGATTTGAGCAAAAGCGGCTTGTAGCTTGCCGCTTGTGGCTAATAGCTTTAGCTGTCTAGCGCTTTGTATTTTTCGCGCAGGTGGTTACGGATCCACACCGCCGACAAGTTGAGCGTGGCGATCACCAGCACCAGCAGCAACGCAGTGGCGTACACCAGCGGCCGTGCGGCTTCGACGTTAGGGCTCTGGAAGCCGACGTCATAGATATGGAAGCCCAGGTGCATGATCTTCTGGTCCAGGTGCAGGTACGGGTAGTTGCCATCCAGCGGCAGCGACGGCGCCAGTTTCACCACACCGACCAGCATCAGCGGCGCCACTTCGCCCGCGGCGCGGGCCACGGCGAGGATCATGCCGGTCATCATCGCCGGGCTGGCCATCGGCAGCACGATCTTCCACAGCGTTTCCGCCTTGGTCGCGCCCAGTGCCAGGGAGCCTTCGCGTACGGTGCGAGGAATCCGCGCCAGGCCTTCTTCGGTGGCCACGATCACCACCGGCACCGCCAGCAGCGCCAGGGTCAGCGAGGCCCACAGCAGGCCCGGCGTGCCGAAGGTCGGCGCCGGCAGGGCTTCGGCGAAGAACAGGCGGTCAACCGAACCACCCAATACATACACGAAGAAGCCCAGGCCGAACACGCCGTAGACGATGGCCGGTACACCGGCCAGGTTGTTCACAGCGATACGGATGACGCGGGTCAGGGTGTTCTGCTTGGCGTATTCACGCAGGTACACCGCCGCCAGCACGCCGAACGGGGTGACGATCATCGCCATGATCAGGGTCATCATCACGGTGCCGAAGATGGCCGGGAAAATCCCGCCTTCGGTGTTGGCTTCCCGTGGGTCATCGCTGAGGAATTCCCAGACCTTGCTGAAGTAGAAGCCGATCTTGGTGATCGTGCCCATGGCGTTCGGCTGATAGGCGTGCACCACTTTGCCGATGCCGATTTCCACTTCCTTGCCGTTGCCGTCGCGGGCGGTCAGCGCGTCGCGGTTGAACTGGGCGTGCAGGTCGGCCAGGCGGGCTTCGATGTCCTGGTAGCGGGCATTCAGTTCTGCGCGGTCAGCATCCATGTCGGCCTGGGCGGCAGCGTCGAGCTTGCCTTCCAGCTCCAGCTTGCGGCCGTGCAGGCGGATACGTTCGAGACCGGCGTTGATCGCGCCGATGTCGGATTTCTCCAGGGTCTTGAGCTGGGCGGCCAGCTTGTTGACGCGATCCACACGGGCCTGCAGCTCCGGCCATGCGGCCTCGCCTTCGGCGATGACCTTGCCGTCCTGCTTGACGTTGACCAGGGTGCCGTAGAAATTGCCCCACTCACGACGCTCGATGGTCATCAGGTTCGCCGGCGTGGTCTGGTCCTTGAGCCACTCGCCGACGATCCAGGTGAAGTCGTTGCCGTTCAGGTCACGGTTGCCGACCTTGATCAGCTCGCGGGTCATGAACTCCGGGCCTTGGTCCGGCACCGGCAGGCCAGCGCTTTTCAGGCGCTCGCGAGGCACTTCTTCTTTCTGCACCACTTCGCCGATGACGATATGGTTGGCCTGGCCCGGCACGTTGTAGTTGGCCTGGATCAGGTCGGCCGGCCAGAAGTGGCCGAGGCCACGCACGGCAATCACCGCCAGCAAACCAATGGTCATGATGACCGCGATGGACACCGCGCCACCGCTGATCCAGACGCCGGGGGCGCCGCTCTTGAACCATCCATTCAGGGAGTTCTGTTTCACAGACTTCTACCTTTCTTAAAGCGACGAGTATTTCTTGCGCAGACGCTGACGGATCAGCTCCGCGAGGGTGTTCATGATGAAGGTGAACAGCAGCAGCACCAGCGCCGAGAGGAACAGCACGCGGTAGTGACTGCCGCCGACTTCCGACTCGGGCATTTCCACCGCCACGTTGGCCGCCAGGGTGCGCAGGCCCTCGAACAGGTTCATCTCCATCACCGGGGTGTTACCGGTGGCCATCAACACGATCATGGTCTCGCCGACAGCACGGCCCATGCCGATCATCAGCGCCGAGAAGATACCCGGGCTGGCGGTCAGGATGACCACGCGTGTCATGGTCTGCCACGGTGTGGCGCCCAAGGCCAGCGAGCCCAGGGTCAAGCCGCGCGGCACGCTGAACACGGCGTCTTCGGCGATGGAGTAGATGTTCGGGATCACTGCGAAGCCCATGGCCAACCCGACTACCAGAGCGTTGCGCTGGTCGTAGGTGATGCCCAGGTCGTGGGAGATCCACATGCGCATGTCGCCGCCGAAGAACCAGGTTTCCAGGTACGGGCTCATGTACAGCGAGAGCCAGCCCACGAACAGGATCACCGGGATCAGGATCGCGCTTTCCCAACCATCGGGAACGCGCAGGCGGATCGATTCAGGCAAGCGGCTGAAGACAAAACCGGCCACCAGGATGCCAATCGGCAATAGCATCAACAGGCTGAAGATGCCCGGTAGATGCCCTTCCACATACGGCGCCAGGAAAAGGCCGGCGAAGAAGCCGAGGATCACCGTCGGCATGGCTTCCATCAGTTCGATCACCGGCTTGACCTTGCGACGCAGGCTCGGGGCCATGAAGTACGCGGTGTAGATCGCGGCGGCAACGGCCAAAGGTGCAGCCAGCAGCATGGCGTAGAACGCAGCCTTCAGGGTGCCGAAGGTCAGCGGGGCCAGGCTCATCTTGGGTTCGAAATCGGTGTTGGCGGCGGTCGATTGCCAGACGTATTTAGGCTCGTCGTAGTTCTCGTACCAAACCTTGCTCCACAGTGCGCTCCAGGACACTTCCGGGTGCGGGTTGTCGAGCATCAACGGCTGCAGCTTGCCGCCGGCTTCGACGATCACGCGGTTGGCCCGTGGCGACATGCCGTACACGCCTTGGCCATCGACTACAGGGTCGACCAACAGGGTGCGGTGCGCGGTGCTGTGGAACACGCCGAACTTGCCGGAAGCATCGAGGGCGGTGAAGCCTTTGCGACGTTCTTCGGCAGAAATTTCTACGATAGGCGTGGTTCCCATCTGGAAGGTGCGGATCTGCTTGAAGCGCTGCTCGCCATCCGGGTCGCGGGCCATGAACCACTGGGCCAGGCCGCCTTTGGAGTTACCGACGATCAGCGAAATACCGCCCACCAGTTGCGTGCTGGCGGTGATTTCGGCCGTGCCGTCTTCGAGCAATTTGTAGCGCCCGTTGAGGCTCTTGTCGCGCAGGCTGAACACATCGGCCAGGGCGCGGCCGTTGATCACGTACAACCATTGCTGGCGTGGGTCGATGAAGATCGCCTTCACCGGCTCGGTCATCTGCGGCAGTTCGATGCGCTTCTGCTCGCTGGTGACTTCGCCAGTCATCATGTTTTCTTCGCGGCTCAGGGACAACACGTTCAAGTGCGAACCGGCGGAGCCTGCAACCACCAAGGTGGAATCGGTGGCGTTAAGGGCGACATGCTCCAGCGGGCGACCGGCGTCATCCAGTACGATCGGCGTTTCACCGTAGGGGTATTCGATCGCAGGCGTAATGGTTTTCTTGCCGTCCGGGTAGGACACCTTATAGGTGTGGCGGAACACCATGGACTGGCCATTGGACAGACCGAGGATCACCAACGGGCTACCGGGCTGGTCTTCACCGATAGAGGCAACGCTGGTGCCGGCAGGCAATGGCAGGTCGACACGCTTGAGTTCGGCGCCGGTTTCCACATTAAAGAACAGTGCCTGGCCCTTGTCGGAAACCCGCATGGCGACTTGGTTCTGTTCTTCGAGGGAGATCATCAGCGGCTTGCCCGCGTCCTGGATCCAGGCCGGGGTCAGGGCATCTTCCTTGGTCAATGAGGCACCTTGGAACAGCGGCGCGACGACATAGGCCAAGAAGAAGAAAATCAGGGTGATGGCGCCGAGGACGGCGAGGCCGCCGACCAGCACATACCAACGGGTCAGGCGATCCTTGAGCGCGCGAATGCGGCGCTTGCGTTGCAGCTCAGGCGTATTGAAGTCAATGCGCTTGGGGGGAGAAGTCGTCGTCATGGTGGAATTGGCCAGATCATTCATGCGCACACCCTAGCGATCCTGTATGACAGAAAGATGACAATGCAGTGACGCAACAAATCCGCCGCGAAGCAAGGCTGGCAGCGGACTAGAAAATTCGGATGCGGGGCCGGTACTCCGGCCCCGCAGAGGCAATCAGTTGCCTTCTTTCAGACCCAGGTCAGCCAGGGCCTTGGCGGCGACTTTGGCTGGCAGTGGGATGTAGCCGTCTTTCACCACAACTTCCTGGCCCTGTTTGGACAGAACCAGCTTCACGAACTCAGCTTCCAGCGGGGCCAGAGGCTTGTTCGGGGCTTTGTTGACGTACACGTAGAGGAAGCGCGACAGCGGGTATTTGCCGTTCAGGGCGTTTTCTTCACTGTCTTCGATGAAGTCAGTGCTGCCTTTCTTGGCCAGGGCCACGGTTTTCACGCTGGCGGTCTTGTAGCCGATGCCCGAGTAACCGATGCCGTTCAGCGAAGAGCTGATCGACTGCACGACCGAAGCCGAGCCAGGTTGTTCGTTCACGTTTGGCTTGTAGTCGCCTTTGCACAGGGCTTCTTCTTTGAAGTAGCCGTAGGTGCCGGATACCGAGTTACGACCGAACAGCTGAACCGGCTTGTTGGCCAGGTCGCCGGTCACACCCAGGTCACCCCAGGTTTTCACGTCGGCTTTGCCACCGCACAGACGAGTCGAGGAGAAGATCGCGTCGACTTGTTCCATGGTCAGGTGCTGGATCGGGTTGTCCTTGTGCACGAACACGGCCAGGGCATCCACGGCAACCGGGATAGCGGTTGGCTTGTAGCCGTACTTCTGCTCGAAGGCCGCCAGCTCGGTGTCCTTCATCTTGCGGCTCATCGGGCCCAGGTTGGAGGTGCCTTCAGTCAGCGCAGGTGGCGCAGTAGCAGAACCGGCAGCTTGAATCTGGATGTTGACGTTCGGGTATTCCTTTTTGTAACCCTCGGCCCACAGGGTCATCAGGTTAGCCAGGGTATCGGAACCGACGCTGGACAAGTTGCCCGACACACCAGTGGTCTTCACGTACGCCGGGATTGCCGGATCAACACCAGCGGCCACCGCGTTGGCGGTCGCAACGCCAGCAGCGACAAAAGTCATTGCCGCCATCAAACGTTTCAGTTTCATGCCTTGCTCCTAGCAGATAGGGATAGTTGGATCGGGGCCAAGTATCGGGAGGCCGTGTGAACACTCTATGTCTGGAATGTGACAGTTAGATGAAAGGCCACTATTGGCAAGGAGAAGGGGCGCAGCGAGGAGTTGCCATCGCTCCCACGCAGGGCGCGGGAGCAATCATGTCAAGGAATCAGCGCGAACGCTTCCACAGATACCCACCCACCACCATCCCCATCAAGCACAGGGCGGCAACGTAGTAAGCCGGACCCATCGGGCTTTCCTTCATCAGCAGCGACACCGCCAGCGGCGTCAGCCCGCCGAATACGGCGTAGGCCACGTTGTAGGAGAACGACAGGCCACTGAAGCGCACCACAGGCGGAAAAGCCTTGACCATCACGTAGGGAACGACGCCGATGGTGCCCACGAACAGGCCGGTCAGTGCGTACAGCGGGAACAACCAATCCGGGTGGGCCATAAGGCTGTGATACAGCGTCCAGGACGTCGCCAGCAGCAGTGCGCAACCGGTGACCAGCACGCGGCCGGCGCCGAAGCGGTCGGCTAATGCACCGGAAGCGATGCAACCCAGGCTCAGGGTGACAATGGCCAGGCTGTTGGCCTGCAGCGCAACAGTCGGGCTGAAGTGGTAGACGGTTTGCAGCACGGTCGGGGTCATCAGGATGACCACCACGACGCCAGCCGACAGCAGCCAGGTCAGCAGCATCGACAACACGATGGCGCCACGGTGATCACGCAGGACCGCGCGCAAAGGCAGTTCGGCGGCCAGGGTCTTGCGCTGCTGCATTTCGGCAAAGATCGGTGTTTCATGCAGCCAGCGGCGCAGGTACACCGACAGCAGGCCGAACACGCCGCCGAGCAGGAACGGGATGCGCCAGGCGAAATCCGAGACCTGCTCCGGGCTATAAAGCGTATTGATCGCCGTGGCCACCAGCGAACCCAGCAAGATACCGGCAGTCAGGCCGCTGGTCAGGGTGCCGCAGGCGTAGCCGATATGGCGTGGCGGTACGTGTTCGGAGACGAACACCCAGGCGCCTGGCACTTCACCACCAATCGCAGCGCCCTGGATGATGCGCATCAGCAGCAACAGCACCGGTGCCCACAGGCCGATCTGCGCGTAGGTCGGCAGCAGGCCCATGATCAGGGTCGGCACGGCCATCATGAAGATGCTCAGGGTGAACATTTTCTTGCGGCCCAGCAGGTCGCCGAAGTGCGCCATGATAATGCCGCCCAGGGGGCGCGCCAGGTAGCCGGCGGCGAAGATGCCGAAGGTCTGCATCATGCGCAGCCATTCAGGCATGTCCACGGGGAAGAAGAGTTTCCCGACCACGGTGGCGAAAAACACGAAAATGATGAAATCATAAAACTCCAGCGCCCCGCCCAAGGCAGACAGCGACAGGGTTTTGTAGTCGTTGCGGGTCAGCGGGCGCGAAGGTTGCGCACTGCTTGCGGGCACGGAGGACATGGCAAGGCTTCTCTTATAGTAGTCGGGACGGCAAGCCCGGGACTTGCGGCAGGCTTGGCAAGATAGCAAATCGCTAGAAAAAGCACAGCGTTGAGCGAATAACAGTTCAAAGACGCTAAATATTCCCCTTTAACTGCGCACAGAAGCACAGTTGCCGGAAAAAGCCGCGATACAGCCGCTAAATGCCGACCAAATGAACGCCCAGAGGTCGTCGTGGCGCCAGGGTCTCGATATACTCGGCCCCTGCAAGCGCCAGAACCGCAGTCTTGAGGGGCTGCTGTGCCAAAACGCCGTTGGGTGCCATCCAGCCGATTTGGCAGAGTTTCCCTTTAGTACGCCTTACGAGAAACGCATCACGCGGTGTATGTTGGTGCTGAAACGTTTTTTCGAAGACGGCTATCCACTAAGCGTTACGGGTCAGAGGCCCTCGGCATGATCGAACTCGAACAAGAAGATCCTATCCCGCAAGGCGATCTCGCCCTGCAAATCACCGCGCTCCCGCGTGAAACCAACGGTTTTGGCGACATCTTCGGCGGCTGGCTGGTCGCACAGATGGACCTGGCCGGCACCGCCATGGCCAGCAAGGTTGCAGGTGGGCGTGTCGCCACGGTGGCCATTGATCGCATGGCGTTCCTGGTGCCGGTCGCGGTGGGCGCGCAGCTCTCCTTTTATACCCAGGCCCTGGAGATCGGCCGCAGCTCGATCCAGATGATGGTCGAAGTGTGGAGCGACGACCCGCTGTCCAGCGAATGGCGCAAGGTGACCGAGGCGGTATTTGTATTCGTCGCCATCGACGGCAGCGGTCGCACGCGCTCGGTTCCTTCGCGCGCACGTTAAACCTCGCCGGGTTTTGACGGTCAATTGCCCCATTGCCTGCCACCAAGAGTGCTTTGTTATGCCGACGCCCCACGTTGAAACCGTGAAAATCGACGAGCTGGACTGCTGGCGCATCCGCCACAACGGTGCCGAACTGATGGTGGCCCAACAGGGCGCGCATATCTTCAGTTACCAGCGCGCCGGCGAGCAGCCGATGATCTGGCCGAACCCTGAAGCGGTGTTCAAAAAGGGCAAGGGCATCCGTACCGGCGTACCGGTGTGCTGGCCTTGGTTTGGCGTATTCGACCGCAACCCGCAAAGCGTGAAGGCGATGCGCCAGAGCGGTCAGCCGGCCGGCGCCCATGGTTTCGTGCGTACAGCGCTGTGGACGTTGGCCGCGAGCAAGCTTGAAGGTGAAGCGTTGCGGGTGGATCTGGTGCTACCCGTCCCGGCAGGCGGCTTTCCTGGCTGGCCCCATCAGGTCGACCTCAAACTGAGCCTGTTGCTGGACGACCAGTTGCACATCCACCTCACCAGCCACAACCGTGGCACCGACACCGTAACCCTCAGCCAGGCGCTGCACACCTACTTCGCCGTCAGCGATGTACGCAATGTGCAGGTCGAAGGGCTGGACGGGCGTGCCTATATCGATACCGCAGACAATTGGGCCGAGAAGACACAATCCGGCCCGCTGCACTTCACCGCCGAGACTGATCGCATCTACCTCGACACGCCGTCACAGTTGAACATCGTCGACAAGGACTGGCAGCGCCGCATTCAGCTCACTGCCGAGGGTTCGAAGTCGACGGTGATCTGGAACCCCTGGACCGAACGCGCCAAGGCGTTTGACGACATGGCCGATGATGGCTGGCCAGGCATGCTGTGCATCGAGACGGCGAATGTGCTGGATGATGTGGTGGTGCTGGCACCGGGGCAAAGCCACACGCTGGCGGTCAGTATCACTGCAGCCTCGTTGTAATCTTCCTCGCGGGCACCCCGTTGATGGATGCAGGTCCGGCGCACTGCCCTTTGGTGCGGCGGATCGCTGCATCATTTATGTAGAGCCTCAAGTCTAAGCAGCCTCGTTATGGTGCAAAAAACGCATCTGACAAAGGCCCCTTCGATGACTCCTTCTCTCCTGGAAGTAACGCAACAGCCTCCCGCTCACGCCGCCCAACTCATGGTCAAGTGGAACGACGCAGTAACAGAGATCCTCCGCGCCCAACCTTCACTGACCTTTTGCGCCAATCAGCTCGTCCTGGAGGCGCTCGCCAAATCCCTTGATAAGCACCCCACCGAACACCTCTACCTGAAAAATCCTGAGGACTCCCTGATTGATTCGCCCAGCGCAAACGACAGGACGCTGCAAACCCTGGCGCAGGACGCGCTCCATCAATGTCGGATTCCGGCGTATTACCACCAGCGCAGTGACTTCTATCTCTATAAAAACGGCGCATTTCTGCGACTGGGTGACGCGGGCCAGATAGCAATCAGAACCCTGATGAATCAGTTGCTGGGGGTTGAGTACTACCTCAATGACCTCAACCAGTTCTGGCGTTCCAATCACAGTGCAACCCAACAACCCCGTAGTACCTATATCGCTCAAGCCCTCGCGTTTCTGATCCAGTGCGAGGCGTCATTGCGATTCGAAACGGCGTCCCTTGACCCCGCCAGTGTCGCGTTGGTCCGGCAACTGGGCACAGCCGCCCTGCCCGGCACCCTGAACCTCTTTCACCTCAACCTGCAAGACACCACAGGACCCGATGAACTGGCGCTGGTCGGTGCGTTCGCCCTGTGCACCTGGCCACTGGATGAACGCCGAACCTCCAACCCCACGGTGCTCTACCTGCCGAGGCAAGGCCTGATCGGGTTCACCAGCCCCACGGCGCTGAAGACACATATCACCCGGTTGTTTAAAACAGAGCCTGGGCGTGAACAGCTGCTGGTCAGCCTTGCTCATCGCCACCACCCGGCGTTTACAAGCCTGGCGCCACGGGCCAACAAAGATGCGCGGGTCAATCTGGTGCCGGTCACTGGCGTGAAGCATTTTTTCCAGCATCAAGTTGGCCTGTTGCTCAGCAAGCAACGTCAGGATATCGAGTACCACTGGGCCGTTCATCGCGACGCCCCGGAGGGCGTGGTGAAAAAAATCGACCAGGCGGCCAGCCTGTTTGCACTGCTGGATTTCAGCCGGTCCATCACGCAGCATGCCCGGCCGCTCTTGATCACCCGCGCACAACAAAGGGGGGCGGCGGTTACGGCCCAGCAGCAGTTGATGCAAACACAGGCCGACCGACTGATTGACTTCCCTGGCCTTCTGGCCCAGTTGAACAGCCTCCAGGCGGGGGCTACGCAGCAACCACTGGCAGATGCGTTCTTTACGCCTCATCGCCAATCACCGCTGTTCAAGGCATGCACGCGGGCTGTGGAGGTGTTGAATAAACTCGAGGATGACAGCGACTTTGCAGACTGGATGCGCCAACGGTCCAGCCCAGCCGAGATCGACTGGTCGCCCCTGCGGGTATTGGAAAAGCTCGTCAATAACCAGCCAGCGCTGGCGGACTCGCTGCTGACCCGCTTTACCGTTCAGGGCGTGCTGCTGCCCCTGAGCACGGTGCCGATCTATTGGCGCAACGATGTCAACGTCTTGATAGCGGCGCGACGGGACGTCGGTGACGGCATTCGCGCAGACGGCACCGTTCGGCTTGATCTTGCACTCAAGTTCTATGCAGTTCCCATCGCAGCGGATAATCCGCTGCAACAGATGATTGAGCGACTTCAGGAACACGCCGCCTCTCTGTCGCTGGACCTGGGTGCAGGCGAACTGCCTTTTGATCAGCTCATGGATGAACAAGACGATGCCAACCTGCAACGACGGATCAACCAGCAACTCATCACTGGCAACGGTTCGATGTTCAAGCAGTTGACCCTGCACTTTCTGACACCCCAACGCGAAGCCCAGGCGCTGAAGACCCCCACAGTTGTGCTCGAACAATGGTTCAAGACGCGCCAATGCCTTGAGTTCGGCAATCAATTGGTCAAAACATTGGACTGGTACACCGCCGAGGGTGAGAACCCACCGGAGAAAGTGCTGCGCAACCTGGTCTGGCGCACGCTTTGGCTGAATTTTGAACGCCCAAAAGGCAAAGCTCGCACGACCGTCGCCGGAGAAGAAATAGCCACCCCCCTGCACTGGGGCTACAACTACAGCTACATTCATCGACAACTTGAGCAGTCCCTGAGCCACAACTGCCAGCTCACTCCTGGCGGTATCCAATTGGCCAAGCGCCTGCTGCAAAAGGCTTCCGCCTCGGAGGTTTGGGTAAGGGACATTCCTGACGACCTGCATTACGCCAGCTCCATCGCCTGGGTGAATTTCAAGGCAGCCGTGGCGCTTGCACACGCCATTACACCCGGCTCAGCTCAACACATGACCTTCCCACAACTGCTCGGCTTACTGGCTACGACAAGCGACAACACGACGCCCGAGCAAACACTGGTGATCGCGCTGGCCCGGCTGGGACCCACGCTGGAATGGGCCAAGGCCAACGGCGTACTGACGAGCGAAAGCCATGAACACACGCCTGAACAAGCCCAACTGGCTGTAGAAGCCTTGGAGGAGCACGAACAAGAGATAATCCAGGCAACGACAACCATTTCCCAAGCGCCCCCTGGCCGCTGGCGCTTCACCTCAGACGAAGCGTTCGAGCGGGGATTCAGTGATTACCTGAGCGGCGCCAAATCGGCTTACCAAACCTTTATCCGAGCGTTGCTGCCCAACCTGCCACTGCCTGACCGCAGCGCGATCGAAAACGGCGAGGTCACGCTGTACGCCCTGCGCCAGGAACTGCAACACGTGACGGTTGAGCGCGAAACCCCACAGAACATCGCGGCCGCACGGGGACGTCACGGCTTTATCATCCAGGCCCGGGATAAGCACCGCACCACTTACTATGAGGTGTTCCCTCGCGCGGCAGTGATCCGTGCGCGTCCAGACATTCAAACACTGACGGTCAATGGCAAGGTTTCCGTGGAATCCACCGGCGGCTCAAGCCACTCGGGCAAGGCAGCCTTTCGCCGCGCAACGTCTATGCCCTTCGATTGGGCCGCGTATCAACAGGGCCAGCGCCCGCGCGAAACGGTGTCCAGCCTGTTGATTGCCGAGCCCATCGGTCAGGTGTTGCCAGCCACTGCGCCAGTCCCTTCGGAGTACCTGCGGGCCGCACAAACATTGACTTCGGCGCGCAGTCGACAACTGGCCGCCATCGTTGCCGATGCGTTGTTTCACACGGACGAGTCCCAACTCAAATTGTCCGCCCAACGCAACACCTCAGCGCTTGAGGCGGCACACGAAACCATTAACGACTTCAGCTTCTACGCCAAGATGCTGGTGCCTTTCTGGGGCGGGATAGAGGACATCGCCTCGGGCGACCCACAACGCGTGGAAAGCGGCGCGTTGTCGCTCTTCACCGACGTGCTCTCCTTCGCCGCCCCCATCGGTAAATACGTTGGCGGTTCGGCGCGCCTGGTTGCACAAGCCGGGAGGATCAGTTTTCAGGCGGCGCTGCCGAGATTCGCGACCCTCACCAAAACGTTTTTGCTCGCTTCCCTCAAAGAACTCAACCCGCTGGAAGCCGTACCGTCCTTGCTCAAGATCGGCGGCTTGAGTGCGCTGCGGCTCAGCGTTGCAGCCGCACGCCAGGTGGACGCAGGCCTGGCGTTGTTCAGGAAGACCCTCGTCAAACCATTGTTCATGCCCTCTGGCCGAACGCTACAGCCGGTCGACCCGCAAACCTGGAAACCCCTTGAGACGCAGGACAGTCTGTTTACCGTGGCAGGCATCGACCACGTGCCTATGCGCAGCGTCGGCACCGATCTGTTGCCGGAGTACCGCCTGATTGATCCGCTGACCAACCAAGCGTTCGGGCCGCGGTACATCCCGTTTGGCGAAGAGGGGCTGCAACGTATCCCGGACCTCGACGGCTACATCGCGCACGTTCCGTATGAACAGAGCGTGGAATTCAGCCGCCGGGCCAACGGTGTCTACGATGGCAAGAATCAGCAGAGTTATGTCCGTTCCCGCGGCCAATGGTATGGGGTCGAAACGCGCCACGGCCTCGCAGGCGACACGAAGTTCTATATCGTTCACCCGCACAACAAGACACGTCCTGCGCACCGCATCGTCAACAAGGACGGAGTGTGGACGCCGGTCGGCGAAAGTGGGCATGCCGGGGGGAAAAGGCTGGAGGAGCTTAAAAAAGCCAAAGCTGAACGGGATGCGCACTATCAACAAGCATACGAGACAATGGACACCGCGACACACCTGCTGGATCAGGCCACCCAATCGACCGAATTCAATACGATAAACCTGCTGTTCGACAAATCGTTCCTACACCAGGAAGCCGTCCAGGAACTGGGCCTGGTACACGCAAGGCACACCGAGTTGCGAATCTTCGACCCCAAGGATTTCGCCACGACACCGGACTTTGGCAGATCACGGTTGAGCGATGCCATTGATGTGGCAAACAACCTCAGCCCGCGTTATTCGGCAGTCGTTGATGATCTGGAGGGCTATCTGGAGGCTCAGCAAAAAAGCCTTCAGCGGGTGAAAGAGACTGGCGCATTCCAGGGGCAAGACACACTCATCCTTAAACCGCTCAACGACTTTCTCGACGCTAAACGCAGCGCCGTTAACACCATTATTGAACAGACCAAGGCGTTGAAGTCTTTACTGGACGCCGAACTGGAACGGATGCTGGACACCCTGGAAAAACTCCCAGCGCCGAAAGCCGGACCATCGCCCGTCACCCCGCCTGCGCCTGGCACGTCGAAACTGTCCACCCAACCTACGCCGAAAAATCGTATTCCCATACTGATCGCCGGCGACCAGCCCCGCACCACTAAAACCGTGCTTGCCAAACCCAGGACCGAGAACAGCGACGTTGCCGACATCCTAGACAGCGAGGATCAGCGCATCGCCACCTATATCAAGTCTGGCGAGGACAAGCTGTGGATCAAATCGACCATTCAGGTTAAAGAGCCCAGTGCACCAGCCTCTTCCAGCCAGACGAACCTGACTCAGGAGCTGAACGCCGCCACCAAGAAAATGCAGGACGTGCTAGAGGAACAGGATGACCTCATCGTGTTTTACAGGAACAAAGCATCGGCCGAACCCGCGGGTGTCGAAGACCGTATCAGGCTGGGCGCAGCCAAGCTCAATCAAGGCGCCGATGACCTTGAGGCAGCCTGCATCTCCGTCATCAATGAGACAGCTCGACAGGGTCTACTGGCGCAAGTACGGCATTTTAGGGAACACGCGACCCGCTTGAACACAATGGCCAAACTGCTGCGTCTGGACCTCGTTATCAAGCAAGCGCCCGATGCCAATGCCTTGGAGTTCTTGCACAGCCAGCCCGGGGTTCTAAGCACCCGCAAAACCCTTGACCGGGTCGCCGGCACCCGACAATCAAAAAAACCTGGTACCGAAAAATGGATCAAGGTTCCGGACTTTCTGGATGAGTTCGAGATCCATGCCAAAGGCAAGTTGTGGGCCTACGCGCACCTGCACTATGAGCAGGCGTCCCATAGCGTCCCTGCCAAATCCCATCTCAAGACGCCGGCACAGCGGGCGTTAGGGGCAACCGCCCAAGTCGAGGCCGCTCGCCAGGGCCGACGATTGGATATTCATCGCGCAGAGATCTATTGGCCACAAGCCAAGCGGGTGTTTTATCCCGATCCAGGGCGTTAAAGATCCGACTCCTTGACCACCCGTACCTTGCCGGCATCCAACGCGTAGGCGGCGTCCGCCAGGTCGTTGTTGACCTTTTCGACCTTGAGGGTGCCGGTCACCCACAACGGCGTGTAGATATCATCCAGCTTCAAGCCCTTGGGGTAGCGCACCAGCACCAGCTGATTGGGCGGTGGCGGCGGCACGTGGATGCACGCGCCTGGGTACGGCACGAGGAAGAACAAGGTGCTGCGACCCTTGGCGTCGGTTTCCAACGGCACCGGGTAACCGCCGATACGGATGTTCTTGTCATTCATGGCTGCGACGGTCTTGGTCGAATACATCACCGCCGGCAACCCCTTGCTCTGCTTCAAGCCACCTTTATCGGTAAAGGTGCCCTGGGCTTCGGGGGAGTTGTGGTCGATCTCGGGCATGGCTTCGAGGGCTTTCTGGTCGGAAAGCGGCATCAGGTCGAGCCAGTCGGTTTCCGGCGGTTCACCGGCGTGCGCCAGGCCAGGGCTCAGCAAAAGGAACATCAACAAAAGACGGCGCATGGAGAAGCTCGGCAAGTACAGGTGCCGAGCATTCTAGCCCCCTGCGCCTGCGCAGCGCAGAGGACTTTGTCGGCAGATTACTTCTTTTTGATCAGGCCGTAGATCACCAGCAGGATGATCGCGCCAACCAGGGCACCGATGAAGCCTGCACCTTGGCCTGCCTGGTAGATACCCAGCGCCTGACCACCGTAGGTCGCGGCCAGGGAGCCGGCGATACCCAGCAGGATGGTCATGATCCAACCCATGCTGTCGTCGCCTGGTTTCAGGAAACGCGCCAGCAGGCCGACGATCAAGCCGATAAAGATGGTTCCGATGATACCCATGGCATTTCCCTCTGATTGAAGTGAGCTATGCCAAAGCCTAGTCAGGCTTTGGCATCCTGCAATCAGAGAGACGACGGTCACCAATGGTTCCCGTCGGACTTGCCTTATTGCTCGGCGATCAGCGCTTCAACCTTGAGGATCTGCGCTTCCAATGTCGCGCGGTCCTTGCAGCGCAGGTTGGCGTGGCCGACCTTGCGCCCAGCCTTGAAGGCCTTGCCATAGTGATGCAGGTGGCAGTCATCGATGGCGATGACTTTTTCCACCGCCGGCACCGTGCCGATGAAGTTGAGCATCGCGCTCTCGCCAACCTTGGCCGTGGAGCCCAGCGGCAAGCCCGCGACCGCCCGCAGGTGGTTTTCGAACTGGCTGCACTCGGCGCCTTCGGTGGTCCAGTGCCCGGAGTTGTGCACGCGCGGAGCAATTTCGTTGGCCTTGAGGCCACCGTCGACTTCAAAGAACTCGAACGCCATCACGCCGACGTAATCCAGTTGCTTGAGCACACGGCTGGAATAATCTTCCGCCAGGGCCTGCAACGGGTGGTCGGTACTGGCGACGGACAGCTTGAGGATGCCGCTGTCGTGGGTGTTGTGCACCAACGGGTAGAAGCGGGTTTCGCCATCACGGGCACGCACGGCGATCAGCGAGACTTCGCCGGTGAACGGCACGAAGCCTTCCAGCAAGCAGGCGACGCTGCCCAGTTCGGCAAAGGTGCCGACCACATCAGCGGCGGTGCGCAGGACTTTCTGGCCCTTGCCGTCGTAACCCAGGGTGCGGGTTTTCAGCACGGCCGGCAGGCCGATGCTGGCGACGGCAGCATCCAGGTCCGCCTGGGACTGGATGTCGGCGAAGGCCGGGGTTGGAATGCCCAGGTCCTTGAACATGCTTTTCTCGAACCAGCGGTCGCGGGCGATGCGCAAGGCTTCGGCGCTCGGGTACACCGGCACGAACTGCGAGAGGAAGGCCACGGTTTCAGCCGGCACGCTTTCGAACTCGAAGGTCACCAGGTCAACTTCGTCAGCCAGTTGGCGCAGGTGGTCCGGGTCGCTGTAGTCAGCCCGCAGGTGTTCACCCAACGCAGCTGCGCAAGCGTCCGGCGCCGGATCCAGGAAAGCGAAGTTCATCCCCAGCGGGGTTCCCGCCAAGGCCAGCATGCGGCCCAATTGGCCGCCACCGATTACACCGATTTTCATCGTCAACAACCTCAGGCGATGCGTGGGTCTGGATTGTCCAGCACGCTGTCTGTCTGCTCAGCACGGAATTTTTTCAGCACCGCGTGGAACTGCGGGTGCTTGGCGCCCAGGATACTGGCGGACAGCAGGGCGGCGTTGATCGCGCCGGCCTTGCCGATCGCCAGGGTCGCCACCGGAATGCCGGCCGGCATCTGCACGATGGACAACAGCGAATCCACGCCCGAGAGCATCGCCGATTGCACCGGCACGCCGAGAACCGGCAGGTGGGTCTTGGCCGCACACATGCCTGGCAGGTGCGCTGCACCGCCGGCACCGGCGATGATCACCTCGATGCCACGGGATTCTGCTTCATCGGCATACTGGAACAGCAAATCCGGGGTGCGGTGGGCAGAGACCACTTTCACTTCATACGGAATGCCGAGTTTTTCCAGCATATCGGCGGTGTGGCTAAGGGTGGACCAATCGGACTTGGAGCCCATGATCACGCCAACCAATGCACTCATCGTCGTGCCTCTTCTCTCTGGGCGCCCGCAGGCGCGTCAAAAAACAACAAGCCACGCGGGAAATCCGGCGTGGCTTGTTGTACGAATTAAGGCCGGTTGGACCGGCCGAAGGCCGCGCAGTATACCGTAATAATCGAGATAAACAGCCCCTTGGATGACCATCTGTCTAGCGGTGCAAACCGGCGGTTTTATTGACTCTGAGGTCAGCGATCCCCCGCCGGATTCTGCGCTGCTCCACCTTCCAGTTTTCGCCACAGCAACCGCACATTCGCCTTACGGACCAAGGCACAGCGATACAGGCGGATTTCCAGCGGCACATGCCATTGCGGCCCGCCGCACACCACCAACTCACCTCGGGCCAACTCCGCCCGCACGCTCAGTTGCGGCACCCAGGCGATACCCAAGCCTTCCAGAGCCATGCTCTTGAGGCTGTCAGCCATGGCGGTTTCATACACCGTGGTAAAGCGCAGTGCACGTTGACGCAACAGCAAGTGCACGGAGCGGCCGAGAAAAGCACCCGCGCTGTAGGCCAAAAGCGGCACGCTGCCCTCGCCTTCCAGGTCAAACAACGGCTTGCCATCGGCATCCGCCGCACACACCGGGAGCATTTCGGTGTTGCCCAAGTGCAGGGAGGGGAAGATTTCCGAGTCCATCTGCATCGCCGCATCCGGGTCGTAGAATGCCAGCATCAAGTCGCAACCGCCCTCGCGCAGGGCATGCACCGCGTCGCCGACGTTGGTGGCGACCAGCCGCGTGGCGATGTTCAGGCCTTCGTTGCGCAACTGTGCGATCCAGCGCGGGAAGAAGCCCAGCGCCAGGGAGTGCGCCGCCGCGACTTGCATGACTTCGCCCTGCCCGCCTTCCAGGTGATGCAAATGGCGCAGCACTTCACCGAGCTGTTCGACCACCGTGCGCGCAGTCACCAGGAACAACTGCCCCGCCGCCGTGAGTTCCACCGGTGTGCGCGAGCGGTTGACCAGGGTCAGCCCCAACGCCGCTTCCAGGCTGCGGATCCGTCGGCTGAACGCCGGCTGGGTGACAAAACGTCGCTCCGCCGCCTGGGAAAAGCTGCGGGTGGCCGCCAGCGCGCTGAAGTCTTCCAGCCATTTGCTCTCAAGGTTCATCACTTCCTCCCACGGGTACGCACCATTTTGGCACACACGCCCGTCATCATAGCCGGGTCACACCTGCATTATGCCGTTTGCGCATAGGCCAGTGTTTAACAGCATTGGCCCAAAAACTTCCACAAGCCTAGCATTCGCAGCGTTCCGGCCAGTTCCGGGTCCCTATCGAGATGATTTCCGTCATGTCCTCTGCTGCATCATTCCGTACCGAAAAAGACCTGCTTGGCGTACTCGAAGTACCGGCTCAAGCGTATTACGGCATCCAGACCCTGCGAGCGGTGAACAACTTCCGTCTCTCGGGCGTTCCGATTTCGCATTACCCGAAATTGGTGGTCGGTCTGGCAATGGTCAAGCAAGCGGCGGCTGACGCCAACCGCGAGCTGGGTCAGCTCAGCGAAGCCAAGCACGCTGCCATCAGCGAAGCCTGTGCCCGTCTGATCCGCGGCGATTTCCACGAAGAGTTCGTGGTGGACATGATTCAAGGCGGCGCCGGCACTTCAACCAACATGAATGCCAACGAAGTCATCGCCAACATCGCGTTGGAGGCCATGGGCCACAACAAGGGCGAGTACCAGTACCTGCACCCGAACAACGACGTGAACATGGCGCAGTCGACCAACGACGCCTACCCGACCGCGATCCGCCTGGGTCTGCTGCTGGGCCATGACGCGCTGCTGGCCAGCCTCGACAGCCTGATCCAGGCCTTCGCCGCCAAAGGCGTCGAATTCGGCCACGTGCTGAAAATGGGCCGCACCCAATTGCAAGACGCCGTGCCGATGACCCTCGGCCAGGAATTCCGCGCCTTCGCCACCACCCTGAGCGAAGACCTGGCCCGCCTGAAAACCCTGGCGCCAGAGCTGTTGACCGAAGTGAACCTGGGCGGCACCGCCATCGGCACCGGCATCAACGCCGACCCGCGCTATCAGGCACTGGCCGTGCAACGCCTGGCCACTATCAGCGGACAGCCGCTGGTGCCGGCCGCCGACCTGATCGAAGCTACCTCCGACATGGGCGCCTTCGTGCTGTTCTCCGGCATGCTCAAGCGTACCGCCGTAAAGCTGTCGAAGATCTGCAACGACCTGCGCCTGCTGTCCAGCGGCCCACGTACCGGGATCAACGAGATCAACCTGCCGGCCCGTCAGCCAGGCAGCTCGATCATGCCCGGCAAGGTCAACCCAGTGATCCCGGAAGCCGTGAACCAGGTGGCATTCCAAGTGATCGGCAACGACCTGGCCCTGACCATGGCAGCCGAAGGCGGCCAACTGCAACTGAACGTGATGGAGCCGCTGATCGCCTTCAAGATCTTCGATTCGATCCGCCTGCTGCAACGCGCCATGGACATGCTGCGCGAGCACTGCATCGTCGGCATCACCGCCAACGAAGCGCGCTGCCGCGAACTGGTCGAGCACTCCATCGGCCTGGTCACTGCACTGAACCCGTACATCGGCTATGAGAACGCCACCCGCATCGCCCGTATCGCTCTTGAAAGCGGCCGTGGCGTGCTGGAATTGGTGCGTGAAGAAGGCTTGCTCGACGACGCCATGCTCGACGACATCCTGCGTCCCGAAAACATGATTGCCCCACGCTTGGTTCCCCTGAAGGCCTAAGCGTTTGTTGCACCGCTCACCAGGTTGAGGGACTAGACACCTCTCACCTTTTGAGGGCCTGAAGGCTCGTTCTTCAGGCCCTTTTTTTTGCCTCAAGGTTGTGAAATGACGCCCATAAAAAATCCAATATCGCCCTGCATGCCCACCTCAGTGCTGAAACCTTTAATCGCCCCGTGCAGACGGATCACGCGCTCCTAGGTATAGTGCCGCCCCTCTTCGCGTCTGCGGCCGTCGGTAACGAGGCCCGGATACAGCGCGAAACCGCATGAATAACAACCCGCAAAAGGATTGGGGTCGAACTGCCGCGCACTGCCTGGTGCCATGCGGCGTGGTCGGACCGTCCTGCGTTTGCCATTAGAAAAATCAGCGAGGAACACTCCATGCTCGAAGTCATCAACGACTTCCTCTCAGGGAAAGTACTGATCGTGCTCATTGTCGGGCTCGGCGGTTATTTCACGATTCGCTCGCGTTTCGTTCAACTGCGTCACTTTTTCCACATGTTCTCGGTGTTCAAAGACAGCCTGAAGAGCAGCTCCGACCAACTCAGCTCGTTCCAGGCGCTGATGCTCAGCCTGGCTGGCCGCGTGGGTGCCGGTAACATCGCCGGCGTCGGCATTGCCGTGACCCTGGGTGGCCCCGGTGCCGTGTTCTGGATGTGGGTCACCGCGCTGGTAGGCATGTCGTCGAGCTTCATCGAGTGCTCCCTCGGCCAGTTGTACAAGCGCACTGACGCAGAAGGCACCTACCGTGGTGGTCCGGCGTATTACATTCAGCACGGCTTGCAGAAGCGCTGGCTGGGTATGGTCATGGCCTTCCTGTTGCTGGTGACCTTCGGTTTTGCCTTCAACGGCCTGCAAGCCCACGCCGTGACCCACTCGCTGAACAACGCTTTCGGCCTGGACACCACCTACACCGGCCTCGCGCTGGCTGTGCTGTTGGGCCTGGTGTTCATCGGCGGGATCAAGCGTATTGCGTCGATTGCCGACCTGCTGGTACCAGTCAAGACCCTGGTCTACATCGCCGTGACCCTGTACGTGATCGTGCTGCAATTCGACCACGTGCCGGCCATGCTCGCGACCATCGTCAAGAGCGCCTTCGGCCTCGACCAAGCCTTCGGTGGCCTGGTGGGCAGTGCGATCATCATGGGCGTGAAGCGCGGCGTGTTCGCCAACGAAGCTGGTCTGGGCAGTGCGCCTAACGTGGCGGCGGTGGCTTCTGTAGAGCACCCGATTGCCCAGGGCGTGGTCCAGGCGTTCAGCGTGTTCCTCGACACCTTCGTGATCTGCACCTGTACCGCGCTGCTGATCCTGCTCTCCGGTTTCTACACCCCAGGCTTTGAAGGCGACGGCATTGCCCTGACCCAGAACTCCCTGGCCGCTGTAGTCGGTGACTGGGGCCGCATGTTCATCTCCGTGGCCCTGGCGTTGTTCGTGTTCACCTCGATCATGTACAACTACTACCTCGGCGAGAGCAACCTGCGCTTCCTGGTGGGCAACAACCGCAAGGTGCTGATGGGCTACCGCGCGCTGGTGCTGGTGCTGATTTTCTGGGGTTCCATCGAGAACCTGAGCACCGTGTTCGCCTTCGCCGACATCACCATGACCCTGCTCGCGTTCGTCAACCTGTTCGCCCTGGCGTTCCTGTTCAAGATCGCCATGCGCATCCTGAACGACTACGACAACCAGCGCGCGGCAGGCATCAAGACGCCGGTGTTCGACTCCAGCCAGTTCCCTGACCTGGACCTGGACCGCAAGGCCTGGCCGGCCAATCCGGCAAAACCGGATGCAGCGCCATCCGCTGAACTGAACGCTCAAGCCCAGCGCTGAGTGTAGGTAGATGACACGCCGCACGACCTTGGGCATGCTCGGGGCCGTGCGGCGTTTTTCGTTCAGGAGAAAATTCGATGTCCCCATCTAGCAACGTCATGGTGCTCTACACCGGCGGCACCATTGGCATGCAGGCCAGCGCCAATGGCCTGGCCCCGGCCTCCGGTTTCGAAGCGCGTATGCGTGAGCAGCTCGGCAATCAAGCGCTACCCGCCTGGCGCTTCCAGGAAATGGCCCCGCTGATCGACAGCGCCAACATGACTCCCGCCTACTGGCAGCGCCTGCGCACCGCCGTGGTCGAGGCCGTTGATAAGGGCTGCGATGGCGTACTGATCCTGCACGGCACCGACACCCTGGCCTACAGCGCGGCGGCCATGAGCTTCCAGCTGCTGGGCCTGCCGGCGCCGGTGGTGTTCACCGGCTCCATGCTGCCAGCCGGCGTGCCCGACAGCGATGCCTGGGAAAACGTCAGTGGCGCGTTGCAGGCGTTGGGCGTAGGCCTGGCGCCGGGTGTGCACCTGTACTTCCACGGCGCAATGATGGCGCCCACCCGCTGCGCGAAAATCCGCAGCTTCGGCCGCAACCCGTTCGCGGCGTTGAACCGCCAGGGCGGCGCTGACCCTGTCGATGCCATTCCACACGCCCTGAATTACCGTCAGCCCAAAGCTCTGGCTTACGTCGGCGTGCTGCCGTTGGTGCCGGGCATCGGCGCGGCCCAACTGGACGCAGTGATCGGCAGCGGCATCCAGGCGCTGATCCTCGAATGCTTCGGCAGCGGCACCGGGCCGAGCGACAACCCGCAGTTCCTCGCCAGCCTGCAACACGCGCAGGACAACGGGATCGTGGTGGTGGCCATCACCCAGTGCCATGAAGGCGGCGTTGAGTTGGATGTCTACGAGGCCGGTAGCCGCCTGCGTGGCGTCGGTGTGTTGTCCGGTGGCGGCATGACCCGTGAAGCGGCATTCGGCAAGCTCAACGCACTGCTCGGCGCCGGGCTCGACAGCCAGGAAGTGCGCCGCCTGGTGGAACTGGACCTGTGCGGAGAACTGCGCTGAATAGCCGGCCTACATAAGCACCACCGCGCCTGGCATAGGGCTTTCTAGCATGGCAACACCCCAGACCTCTCCTGGGGCTGTTGCCATTCTTTCGCCTGTCAGGACGCGCCATGACCACACCCTCGTCAACCTATTCCCACCAAACCCTCACCGATACGCTCGTCACGCAAATGTCCACCGGACCGGCGTTTCGCGAAGTGGCCGCCACGCTGCTGCGCGAGCAATTGAAGGACTTGTACCCCACCCTCGACATCGACCCGAACGTGACCATGGTGGGCGCCCCGCTCTGGGGCATTGACGATGGCCACGTCGTACCCGTCGACCGCCACTACCAGGCGCTTACCGATATCCTCGCGGCCCAGGCGGTGCTGGCAGTGCCCGCGCTGTATATCGAAGGTGAACACTTCCTGACCCAACTGCCGATCATTGAGCCGGCGGTGCACTTACCAGTGCGCATCCTCGACATCGCTGGCCTCATCAACATGCTGGCACCGGTGATGTTGCGCGCTTATCAACAGGCGCAGATGGAGTACTGGAACGCTTCGGAGGCCGATAGCGGGCCGCGCTGGCACGCGTTGTCCACAACGCTGCGTGATTTCTGGAATGTACAGCAGGCCGGCGGTTTGAGTGACGACGAATGCGAAATGGCACGCCAGTTATACCGCACGCCGGACTACGCACAACGCAGCCTCAACGACCCACAGGCCGTGAAGGCCTATGTGATTGATATCGACCGGATCGACGACGACGGCAAGGTCACTCACCTGGATGAGCATCTGATCAGCGTCTTGATCAGCGAGCGAAACGGCCATGAGGTGATCCTCACCCATTCACTGCTCGGGAGTTTCAAGAAATACACCAACCTTGAGCAACTGGGCCAGGACCTGCCACAACTATTGAGCAGCGCATTGGGGGGGATGAAAGTGCAGTGGCGCCTGGTGGAACCCGGCGGCGATTTTTTCGACTACCTGGCCTGTGCCTTCATCAGCCTTCAGATCATGGCCATTGGCAGTATCAGCTTTTCTGACCTGCGTGAGCCGGGCGCTTCCCAGCAAAGCCTGACACAAGCGCCAACGCCTCAAGCCACGCTCAGTGAGTCCGACTTGCAGCCGTATGTGGATGCCCTGCCCGACTGGCTGACCGAGGCCTCCGCCTCGGACCAGGACGCCTTCTCACGCCATCTCAAGGACCTCGCAACCCTACACAGCTTGAATCGGGGAAAGCGCTATCAAGACGACCTGAGCCCGATCCAGCAATACACCCTGGACCAACTCAACGCCGAGATGCTCAAGGACCACCCCGAAGCCTCGACGCAGTGGCTGGATAACCTTGATATCGTGGTGCGCAGCCCCGTGATCTGGGGCTTGTTCCCGGTGCCCGGACAGTTCGACACCACCCAATTCAGCCTGACCGAGTTGGCCTTGCAGAACCTGATCGCATTGCCCCAGGGCGTCAAAACCCTGCGCCAGCGTAACCCGCAGACACTGCCTGACTGGCTGACCCTCGATTACCTGGAAAGCCTGATCAGCCGTGTCGACATCGGCAACACCTACCCGGCCCAGGTCAAGACAGTACTGTTAGACGATCCCCTGGAATCTGCGCGCCGGCAGTTGCTCTACACCCAGCATTTGCGCATTCAACTGCCGCTGCTGGCCCTGCAATGCAAGATCCGCGACGAAGGTGGGATCAATGAGCAGGGCTATCGCTACATCTGCGCCCTGATGCAGGCCGCCCCCGCCGATCGCGAGGTGGATGGCCAGACTATTGTCATCCGCCCGCTGGGCTTTGTACCGACCCGACGGCTAGACACCACCCCGGACGTGGTCGCCAACATGTTCGTGATCGGCCCCCAGGACATGAGCGCCGGTCCTTGCTTGCTCTATCGGCCGCTGCTCGACAAACCGCTGTCGCAATTTCCGTCACCGGACAATCTGCTCTACGCCCTGCAGCAATCGATAAGCCTGCGCGAATCGGTACTGGCCTGGCTGCCCGACCGCACCCGCGATGACTACGCCCAATTCGTGTTCCCCAACAACCTGCCCTCGCCTTGGGCGGTCGCCACGTTCGTGCTGGACCCGCTCAAGGCCTTGGCAATGAGTGGGCCGGTAAAACTGAGTCAGAACGTCGTGATCGGCGATCTATTTGCCACCCTGTACAACGCCAATGCCAACGCCCTGGTAACCCTGGCTGACCGGCAATCGGTGTCCGATACCGAGGCACGCTGGGCCACGTTCAAGCGCATAGGCTGGGCAATCTTCAACGCCGCCCTGCCGTTTCTCGGGCGCATCACGGGCACGGCGGCCTGGATCTGGCAGATCATGGAGCAACTGCAAGACGTGGTCGACGCCAAGGCACACCCCGAGCAGGCGTCGCCCTGGGCCGCCCTCGCCGACCTGCTGCTGAACATCGGCATGGCCATCACCCTGCACTGCGTTACCCATCGCTCGCCGGGCCTGGCAAACAAAGAAAAACCCTTGCCGATAGCACGTCCTCAACCGCCAACCCGGCTAAAACCGGAAATTGTCCGCAAACTCGCGACGATCAGTTCCGACACCCTGGGGCCACACGACCGTCCCCTGTATATCAGTGGCGCGGTCAACCGCACACCGACGCGACTGGCCACCGTGCTGGACAGTTTCAAAGTGACCAAACCCGACACGCTCGGCGCCGTCAACGACAAGGCAGGGGCCCATCAACATCTGTATCGCGGCGGCCAACACTGGTATGCCCCCGTGGGTACACGCTGGTTCCAGGTGCTGGTGGATGAGAACGACACCGTCTTGATTGCCGACCCCACCCGCCCCGAACGCACCGGCCCGCCCTTGATCCACAACAGCCAGGGCCAATGGTTTGTCGATACGCGCCTGCGCCTACGCGGTGGAGGCCCCAAGCTCATGACCCAGAAGGCCCGGGACCTGGCCAAGAAAAAGGCCGATGAACTGCGCGAGAAACTCAAGGCCTTCGAAAACCGCAAGAAAACCGCACAGGGCGAGTTGCAACGGGCCCGCAGTGAATTGGACGAAGGTCCCTCCACATCGGTCGATACCCTCCGGCGCACCTACATCCGGACCCTGGAGACCCAGCGCACGGAATACGAGTCAGCCCTGCAAATGCTCAAGGAGATGCACATTCACGAGCCCAGCGCCGAATACGCGCCAAAGGCCCTCAGCTACATCAAGGTCCAGACCAAAATGACCCAGGCAGCGATGGCCGAAATCCTCGTCAACTTCACGCCCAAATGGCGCACCGTGTACGAACAACTGCAACACCAGGCCAAAACCGCCCAAGCGCGTCCGGTTGAAGACTTCCGCGAAATGCGCGACCTGACCGGAAGGCTGCTGATTCAGTTGGAGTACATGCACGGCCGCTTCACAGAGCTCAAAAGCCTGGGCAAAGACGGCGCGCTGCTCTTGAGCACCCTGAAAAGCACAATGCCGGTGTATACACCTGATGACCTCAGGGCAATCCGCGTGACGCTCAACCGCAACCTGTGTCTACCCCGGTACACGTTTACCACCGAGCCCGCCGCCTGGGTGGAAATCGATCGGATCATCGACACCGCAGACATCGCCGTTCAATGCTTGCATGACACACTGAAGGAGAGCAGTGACCGCCGGCTGGACGAGCGCATTGACACCTTGAGCAACCTGATCGAGCAATTCCAGTTGATTGACGAGCGCTTGCAAGACTTTCCCGTGGAGTTCTCCGAGAACGCCATCACCGATCAGCTGCTCGAAGTGCGGGGAGAATTGACTTACCTCCAGCGGCGCGCCGTCAAAACCCTAGGGGTACTGAGTACGCAAAGAAGTTTGTTCAGAAGCCGCCCCACCCCGCCGTCGACCCCACCGCGCCCGGCGAAACAATTTATCCATACGCGTTACCATGGCCTGCTGATCGGCGAACCGCGCCTGAGCAGTGTCGGCCTGGAAACCGGTCTGGTGGATATTCGCTCACCGCTGACCAATCAGATCCTGTCCACTTACCATGAGAAAAGCAAAGGGGTTTGGGTGGTGCGCGAGCGAACCCCGCCTCCATCCAGAGAGCCGGTGGTATTGGACATACAGCTCAGTATCAACCAGGGCCAGGCATTGCTGGACGGGTTACCGACTTTTCTGGCACGGGCCAAAATCCACGCCAATCAGGCCGACCGTGCACCTTTCGGCATTGAGTACCTGTATCACCAGCATGCCCGGCAACTGGAGCAGGCCATCAGTACCATCGAACAGGCTCTGACACAGCACAACATCACCGAAATCGATGTCTTATCGACCTCTGCCAGCGGCGTGACCAAAGCCCTCGATGCAGCCCTGATCGACCTCAACCAACAGAGCAATCAGCTGGTGCAGAGAACGCTCAAAGCCTACCCGCCCACCGTGTCAGGTCTTGAATGGCTCAAACATCACAACGTGATCACGATCAAAAAGACCCAGGCTCGCCGCCGAATCAAAGGCGCCAAGCCGGATTATCTGGATGAGTACACCATCATCGACCGCGGCAATGACAAGGTGCTTTGGTACGCGCATTTTCACTACAGCACCGATTGGACGCCGGACAAAGCCTACCTGTCTGCCCGGCTGAAAACCCCGGCGGAGCACGCTCTCGGCGCTGCCGCCGATTCGACGAAAGGTCTGGACCGCAAGCAAGCCATCGCGTTCTACCGCAGCGAAATCAGCCTGGAAAAAGCCCGTGAGTTGTTTTTCGATCGGCCAAAATCCACGTCAAGTACCTGATCGCAGCATGGGCCGGCATGTAACTTGCTGCCCAACCGGTACCTCTTGGCGCCGGTCTCTCTATGCTGCATTCACACCTGACCACCCTCAACGCCGTGTCCCTGGTCCTGACTACCTTCCAGGACCAGGGCCTGGCGAGCAATGTCTTGCTGGCCGGCAGCGGCATTAGCCTGGCCGACCTGCGCCATGCCGACACACGTATCACCACCTGCCAGGAGATGCGTGTGTGCGCCAATGCCGTAGCCTTGCGCCAGGACATTGGCCTGGATCTGGGCCAGCGCATGCATGTGTCGAGCTACGGTCTGCTCGGCTACGCGCTGCTCACCAGTGCCACCTTAGGTGACGCTTTGCGCCTGGCGTTGCGCTACCCGGCGCTGTTGGGAACACTTTTCGCACTGAGCCTGGTGGAAGATGGCCAGCAGGTCTGGCTGACCGCTGGTGACTATCGGGAAGACCCTGCGCTGGCGGCGTTCAATGTGGAGTTTTGCCTGGTGTCGCTGAAGGTGATCTGCGATGACTTGCTCGGCTGCGCGTTACCCCTGCATGAGGCACGCTTCGACTACCGGGCGCCGGTTTACCAAGCCCGTTACGCCGAGCGCTTCGACTGTCCGTTGCGTTTCGACGCCCCGGCCAATGGCTTTGCCTTCGATCAGGAGTGGCTTGCACGCCCCCTGCCCCTGGCCGACGCCATCACCCATCGGGCCATGGCCGAACGCTGCCGCAAACAAAACTCCGAGTTCACCGGACGTCAGGCCTGGCTCAATCGCGTACGCCAATTGCTGGCCGACCAACTGCACGCCGCGCCAGGCCTGGATGGCCTGGCGGCGCAGATGAACTGTTCGGCGCGTACATTGCGTCGGCACTTACAGGCCTTGGGTTGCAGCTATCAGCAATTACTTGACGAGTTGCGCTTTGAGCAAGCCAAGCAATGGCTGGCACAAGACCAGATGCCGATTCACAAGATCGCCGAACAACTGGGCTTTAGCGAAACCGCCAGTTTTCGCCACGCATTTGTGCGTTGGAGTGGTGTGGCGCCCAGCCTTATGCGCCATTAACGGGCGATTTACGGTCAAAGCCAATGGCCATATTTATCCCCTTCTGGCCGCTCCTGCCGTTCTCATGATCGCGGTGTGACGCAACACTGCAAGCACAACAACGAGCCTGCGGGGAGCACCCATGCTGACGATCTACTCCGACGATCACCACCTGCACCACGGACGCTGCGAACTGATGGACGGGCAGTTGATGCCCTGCTTCGAAATGCCGTCCCGCGCCGACCATGTGCTGCAACGGGTCAAGGACCGCGACCTCGGCCCGGTGCAGGCGCCGCAGGACTTCGGCCTGGCGCCGCTGCAACGCATCCATAGCCGCGACTACCTCGACTTTTTCAAAGGTGCATGGGATCGCTGGACGGAATACGGCCAGGACGGCGACCTGTTGCCCTACACCTGGCCCGCCCGCACCCTGCGCCGCGTCTTGCCCACCAGCCTTCACGGCCAACTCGGTTACTACAGCTTCGACGGCGGCGCGCCGATCACCGCCGGCACCTGGCAAGCGGCATACAGCGCGGCGCAAGTGGCACTGACCGCACAGCAGGCGATCCAACAAGGCGCCCGCAGTGCCTTCGCGTTATGCCGCCCGCCGGGACATCACGCCGCCAGCGACTTGATGGGCGGCTATTGCTACCTCAACAACGCAGCCATCGCAGCTCAGGCGTTTCTCGACCAGGGCCACAAAAAGGTCGCAATCATCGACGTGGACTACCACCACGGCAACGGTACCCAATCGATCTTCTATGAACGCAGCGACGTGCTGTTCACGTCGATCCACGGTCACCCGGAGGCGGAGTTCCCGTTCTTCCTCGGCTATGCCGACGAGTTGGGCGAAGGCGCCGGGGCAGGGTTCAACTTCAACTATCCTTTGCCCGCAGGCTCCGGTTGGGAGCAGTGGAGTGCAGCCCTCGAAGAAGCCTGCCAAGAGACCGAACGCTACGACGCCGACATCATTGTGGTGTCCCTGGGCGTGGACACCTTCAAGGACGATCCCATTTCACAGTTCAAGCTCGACAGCCCGGATTACCTGGCCATGGGCCAACGCCTCGCCCGCCTGGGCAAACCGACGCTGTTCGTGATGGAAGGCGGCTACGCTGTCGAAGAAATCGGCATCAACGCCGTCAATGTGCTCGAAGGTTTCGAACAACAAGGAGCGACCCGATGAAGCTGCTCACCACCCTCGCCCTGTGCGCCGCCGTCCTGAGCGGCGCGGCCCAGGCTGAAGAAAAAACCCTCAAGGTCTATAACTGGTTCGACTACATCACCCCCAAGGCGCTAGAAGATTTCAAGGCGCAGAACCCGCAGATCAAACTGGTCTACGACATCTTCGACACCAACGAAGCCCTGGAAGCCAAGCTGCTCACCGGCAACTCCGGCTACGACGTGGTGGTGCCGTCCAACGTGTTCCTCGCCAAGCAGATCGAAGCCGGCGTGTTCCAGCCTTTGGACCGCAGCCAGTTACCCAACTGGAACCACCTCGATCCCAAGCTGATGAAGCTGATCGAGGCCAACGACCCCGGCAACAAATTCGCCGTGCCCTACATGTACGGCACCATCCTGATCGGTTTCAACCCCGACAAGGTCAAGGCCGTGCTAGGGCCAAACGCGCCGGTGGACAGCTGGGACCTGATCTTCAAGGAAGAGAACATCAGCAAGCTCAAGCAATGTGGCGTGGCCTTGCTCGATTCGCCGTCGGAGATCCTGCCGCTGGCCCTGCAGCACCTGGGCCTGGACCCCAACAGCAGCAACCCCAAGGACTACGTCAAGGCTGAAGCCCTGCTGATGAAGATCCGCCCCTACATCACTTACTTCCACTCCTCCAAATACATGGCCGATATCGCCAACGGCGACATCTGCGTGGCCGTGGGGTATTCCGGCAGCTTTTCCCAGGCAGCCAACCGCGCCAAGGACGCCAAGAACGGCGTGAACGTCGACATGCGCCTGCCCAAGGAAGGCGCGCCGATCTGGTTCGACATGCTCGCCATCCCAAAGGGCGCGCAAAACCCGCAAGACGCCTACACCTTTATCAACTACCTGCTGCAACCCCAGGTGATTGCGCCCATCAGCGATTTTGTCGGTTATCCGAACCCAAACAAGGATGCGACCGAGCAGGTCGACCCGTCGATTCGCAACAACCCCAACCTGTACCCGACCGAAGCGGCGATGGCCACGCTGTATACGTTGAAGCCTTTGGGGCGTGATGCCGAGCGGGCCAGGACACGTGCCTGGACCAAGATCAAGTCGGGGACTTAACCTTGACGAATAGCTCCCGCCCGGCCGCATTAGTGATCGGCCCACGATAGACCTGGGTGCTACGCCCTGCCGCGCGCTCACTCTGTTCGAAGACACGGCCCAGCCTGCGCTGGGCCGCCGTCTTCAAATGGGCCTTGGTGGGTTGATCGTCGGCCATTTGGAGCGTCGGGTAGTGGAAGTGGGCATACCACAACGGCTTGCTCGCGTCAGTAAGGTCCTGGACTTCGTATTCCTGCAAATAATCCTCCCGACCATCGATAGTCTCCTTCACACGCCCATTGAGCCGGCGGATACGGATGGCGTTCTGCTCCAACAGATACACCATGTCTCCTACTGTCGGCCTGGCAGTGTGCCGGGTCATATCCATGCGCAGGGCACTGCCATAGTCGCGTAGCTGTCGGGCCTGGCTGTACAACACGTCGACCTGCGGGTCATTGCCGCCTGACGCTCGAATATTCAGCGCAGCCGCCTCAAAACTGCGAGCGCTGCGTTCAAGCCTCTCTTCAACGTCAACCGGTAATGCCCCAGGCGTCTGCGCCTGTCGGCTGGCGTCACGCAACAAGGCAGGCGCCGTGGCACTCAGTGTGTTGCCTGCGCGCACCGCCGAATTCAAGCGCGCCAGGTCACGCCGCACCCTGGGTGTTCGTTGCAACTGCCAATGGTCGCGGGCATCGGGGGCGACGTGAGGGCCGAATTGAGTAGGCTGTTGAGCCGTATCGACCAGTTGGTGTTCAATAATGTTTATGTTGAGGGAAACCCGATTATTCGAAAGGACGTTGAAGTGGTTTTCATCCTTGTTGTAGACCACTGCATCGTCGAGCAGATGTAGTCCCTTGTGAACGCCGGACTGGATCAACTGACCCAGCGCGCTTGATGGGCGGCGCAATGCCTGCAGGCGGCGGTCCTGCACCACCGATAAGTCCCCGGAGGCGCCGGCCCAATCACTGTCCATGCGCTTGACCCGCGGGAGCGTATCCAACGCATCGACGGGCGACTCGGCACCGGTGCACACCAGCAACAACGCCAGGTTATGGAGAAGGTGTGTCTCACATTTCCAAGTGGGGGTCGCCTCACAGTCACCCTCAAGGTTACCGCCGACCTGCTTGAGACGCGCGAGGGTGTGCAGAGGGTGTTCGAGCAGCGGTAGCCAGCGCGTGATGCCCGCACGGTAGAACGTCATGAAAGGATCGATCAACGAAGCACGTACCTGCGGTGCGGTTTCCACCTGCTCTATCACCTCGCTTGCTTCTGGCCGTACGACCAACCAGGGGCCCGGCGTGCCTGTCGACGAGCCCACCAGATAACCGCTGCCCTGAGCCAAGGGCCGAAACGTCATCGCGACACCTCGCAAGCGCCGCTGATTCTTGTAGACTTTTACCGCCGCGCGCATCACTCGATACCCTTCATAGGTGACATTGCATCGGCCTTGCAGGCAGCACTCCAAGGTCAGGCGACGCAGATTCAAGGCCAATTGGCGCGCAAAGATGACCTGCGCGGCCGCACCCGCCTCCGTTTCGACATCCAGTTCGGGGCCGCGCGTGCCAACACCTTCGGACTTTTCATGGAACCGAGCCATCGTCTCCAGCCACTGGCTATAGGCCAATCGCCACGCCGGTGAAGCGCCCTTGAGCCAGGAAGGCAACTGCTGCTCCAACTCCTGACGCAGGTTGTCTTGCGGGCGCCCGGTCTGTACAAAACCTGACAATTGTGAGGCCCACATCAGCTGTCGGTCCAAGTCATCCAGGACTGGAAACCGGGACGGGTCCACCCGCGCAACCCGTAGCAGCGCCTGATCCAATGCAGCCAATGCCCACCCCTCGAACACGTTATGTTCCAATCGCTCGGCGTCGGCCAACGCAGGGACGTCGTCGAATGCTTCGAGGCCGTGTGACACAGTGAACACCAGAGGGGTGTCGCCGTCACGGCTGATCACCAGCGCTAGGCAACCGTACCGCGTAGTGACGTAGACCTGAGGTGAGCGTTCTCCTAATCGCTTGTCACGTGCGCCGCTGTCGGGGTAGTCCAGCACGGTATCGACCATCGCGCGCAACGAGGCTTGGGCCAATGACCGACGGGCGACGCGCAGGCGCTGCGCGAGACTTTGCGCCAGTTGACGCCATGGGCCGCCTCGGTGGGCGGGGGGGCCCGCGAAAAACCTGATCAATTGCTCTGCATAGTGTTCGAGCACGTCCTGATATTGCTGGTCGACTTGGGTTTGGCTAATCCCCAGTGACTGAAGGGTGGGGCGCAATGCAAACTGCTGGCAGACGTGCAACCTGAAAGAATCAAACATCATTACTGACCTGGATAAGCGCCCGCAGCACGATGCTGCCGGCTATCCCGGTTCACGGTAGAGGTCCACGCTCGCCTGTGTGGGTACTTAGTTGACGCCCTTCCAGGCCCGGCGCAACCGCGCCAGCGCTGCGGCGATATCGGTTTCGGGCACAGCGGCAAAGCCCAGTACCAGGCCGGCGTGCTGGTCCATCGGCGTGGTGGATTGCGACAGCCAGTAGCCGCTCAAGCCATTGATCTCGACATCCGCCGCATGGGCCTGGGTGAGCAATTGCTGCTCGCGGGCCAGGCTGTCTACGCGGACGGTCACATGCAGCCCAGCCGCTATATTGGGTAGTTCGCCAACACCCTCCAGCCCGCTTGGCCAACCGGCCAACAACGCATTGCGCCGACTCAGGGCAGCCCGACGCATGCGCCGGATGTGGCGTTGGAAATGCCCGGCAGCCATGAACTCGGCCATCACCGCCTGGGTGCTGACCTCGGAGTGGCGCATGTCCACCGCGCGACGCCGGGCGAAGGCATCGACCAGGCCCGGCGGCAACACCAGGTAACCCAGGCGCAATGCCGGAAACGCCACCTTGCCGAAGGTGCCGACATACAGCACACGACCGCTGCGATCCAAGGCCGCCAGCGGCGACAGCGGCGCGCCGGTATAGCGGTACTCGCCGTCGTAATCGTCCTCGATGATCCAGCCCTCCGTGCGTTCGGCCCAGGCCAGCAATTCCAGGCGCCGCGCCAGGCTCATCACCACACCCATCGGATACTGGTGCGAAGGCGTGACGTACGCCACGCGACAATCCTGCAAGCGGTTGAGCACCTGGCAATCAATGCCCTCGCCGTCCACCGGTACCCCGTGCAATTGCCCGCCAGCCAAAGCAAAGGCATGTCCTGCGGCGCGGTAGCCGGGGTTTTCCACCGCCACGCCATCGCCGGGCTCCACCAGCAGCTGTGCACAAAGGCTGATTGCCTGCTGCGCGCCACTGGTGATCACTATTTGTTCAGCGGTGCACTGCATACCCCGCGAGCTGCGCAGGTAAGCGGCGATTAATCCGCGTAGGCGGTTGTCACCCGCCGGGTCGCCGTAGCACAGTTGCTCCAGGTCCGGCTTACGCCAGAAAGCCCCGTTCAGCTTGGCCCAGACTTCAAAGGGAAACAGATCGAACGCGGGTACGCCCACCCGGAAGGCCCTTGGAGGCCCCGAGGGAGGCAGCGACAGGTGGTTGGTTTTTATCCGCGCCAAACCGGCCCTGTGGACAACTTCTTCGTCCAAATCTTCAGGCAAATTTGCCAGTTTTGTGGATAAGGCTGGGGATAACCCTGTTGAAAACCCTGTGGATACTTTTGTGGATAGTTTTTTGGCGGTGGGTAGCTGAGCGACATAAGTACCGTCCCCTACCCGGCTCTCGATAAACCCTTCCGCGTACAACTGATCATAGGCACGCACCACACTGTTACGCGAGATCGACAGGGCCGCCGCCAAGTCGCGGCTGGCGGGCAAACGCGTCCCACTGACCAATCGCCCATCCAGTACACGCTGGCGCAATGCTTCATACAGCTGACGCGTCAGCCCCTGACGACGATCCAGCTCGATACCGGCGGGGTTGAACGACAACGGCGGCGTGATGGGCGACATATTGGACCTATGAAATTGGCATTAGATGGCTCTTACAACAGACCATTAGCCTGCCTAGGATGCAGGCATTCGCCAAGGAATATTTCCATGTACACACCTCGCGCCTTTGCCCTTGAAGATTTGCCCGAATTACAGCAACTGATCCAGCACACCCGCCTGGCGCAGCTGGTGACGGTGGGTGAGCAAGGCCTGCTAGCCAGCCACTTGCCGCTGCTGCTCAACCCCGATGAAGGCCCCCACGGCACCCTCTACGGGCACCTGGCCAAGGCCAACCCGCAGTGGAAGGACCTGCAAAACGGCAGCGAAGCCCTGGTGATCTTTGCCGGCGCCGAGGCCTACATCAGCCCGGCGTTTTACCCGGCCAAGGCCGAACACGGCAAAGTCGTGCCCACCTGGAACTACATCGCCGTGCATGCCTACGGCAAGGCCGAGGTGTTCAGCGATGCCGAGCGTCTGCTCGGCGTGGTCACCGCTCTGACCGACCGCCATGAAGGCGGGCGTGACCAGCCTTGGAAAGTCAGCGACGCGCCGGCCGACTACATTGACGGCATGCTCAAGGCCATTGTCGGCTTTGCCCTGCCGATCGAGCGCCTGATCGGCAAACGCAAACTCAGCCAGAACCGCAGCCCGGCCGACATCGCCGGTGTGCGCGAAGGCCTCGCCGCCAGCCAGGATGTCCGCGACCAGACCCTCGCCCTCTTTATTCCCCAAGGAGTTGCAGAATGAGCCCGATCGATATCCGCCAGGTCACCGCCGACGACCACGCCGCGTGGTTGCCGCTGTGGCAGGCGTACCTTAAGTTCTACAACACCGAGCTGCCGAACGCGGTCAGCCAAAGCACCTGGCAGCGCCTGATCGACGCCCATGAGCCGACCCACTCGGCGCTGGCGTGGCAGGACGGCAAGGCAGTGGGCATGGTCAACTTCATCTATCACCGCTCCAACTGGAGCATCGAGAACTCCTGCTACCTGCAGGATCTGCTGGTAGACCCGAGCCAACGCGGCACCGGCGTGGGCCGCAAGCTGATCGAATTCGTCTACGCCACCGCCAAGGCCGACGGTTGCTGCAAGGTCCACTGGCTGACCCACGAGACCAACGCCACCGCGATCCAGCTGTACGAACGCATCGCCGAACGCCCAGGTTTCATCCAATTTCGCAAAGGTCTTTAAGGAGCGCAGCATGTCCACTTCCCTCGCCGACTGGAAAGGCGTCCCGGCGCCCACCGTGCAACTGCTTGAAGGGCGCTTTATCCGCCTGGAAAAACTCGACCCGGCGCGCCATGGTGATGATCTGTTCCAGGCCCTCCAGGGCCCCGGCGCCGACCCCAAGCTGTGGGACTATTTACCTTACGGCCCCTTCCCCGAGCGCAGCGCGTTCAATGACTGGCTGAACAACCACGCAGCCAACCGTGACCCGTACTTTTTCAGCGTGATCGACCGTGCCACCGGCCAGGTACAAGGCATCCTCAGCCTGATGTCCATCGTCCCCGAGCAAGGCCGCATCGAAATCGGCCACGTGACCTTTGGCGCGCCGATGCAGCGCTCGCCGAAAAGCACCGAGGCGGTGTACCTGCTGGCCAAGCATGCGTTCGAGCAGGGTTATCGTCGGCTGGAGTGGAAGTGCAACAACGCCAATGGTCGCTCCAAGTACGCGGCTGAACGGCTGGGGTTCAGTTTCGAGGGCGTGTTCCGCCAGCACACGGTGGTGAAGGGCAAGAACCGGGACACGGCGTGGTATTCGATCATCGACGCGGAATGGCCGGCGGTTGGGGCGGGGTTTGAGGCATGGTTGTCGCCAGGCAACCTGAACGGCGATCGCCAGCTGAAGACGCTGCTGGAGTGTCGCACCGCGCCTATCTAACTACCACCGGCCCTACACAGGCTTTGCCTTAGGTTCTCCATGCAACGGTGCCTCGCACCGTCCTGCCCATGGAGAAACGCATGAATGCCAAAACCTCTGTAGCGCCGCCGCTGCCAAGCCCAAAACCGCTGTTGGAAAAAGCCCTGCTCACCCGCCTGACCGAGGATGGGCCGACCAGCAATGAAGTGGCCTCCCTCCTGCTGCGCAGCGAACTGAGTATCCTCTACCCCGACCTCAACCCAGACCTCGACCGAACCGTGGTGGGCACCCCCATCTGGACATTCGTCGACAACGAACTGACCTGTGTCGATATCCATTACACGCCCCTGACCCACGCCCTGGTGCGGTTGGCCCTGGAAAACACCCAGGCCAACTATTTACAGGGCGAGCACTTCCTCACTCAACAGCCCTCAGCGCCCGAGCCGATTCAATTGCCGGTGGACATCGAGCAGATCGCCACACTGCTCAATGAGTTGGCGTCGGTGTTTTTTGTCGCCTTCAAAGAGCAGCAATTGGCGTTCTGGAACGCCACAGGGGCTGGCCTGCCACGCTGGCAAGAACTGGCTGACGGGCTCGCCGCCGCGCTGAATATCCAGGAGGTCGAGGGCTGGAATGCCGATCACTGCGACATTGCGCGGGGGATCTCGATGTACCCCGACAAGCAGCAACGATTTAGACACCGGCCCGACCTGGCAAACATCCAAGTGTGTTTGCTCGACATTGACAGCCCCAACGATAAAAACCTGAAACATCTCATGCTGGCCGGCACCGCCATCGTACAAGGCACATTCAAACAAACCGACGTCCTGATGATGTATACCCTCGAATACGGGTACGAAACCTTCCCCTCTTTGCAGGACTTGGCGACCGCCGCGCAGTCCAGGCTCAGCGACTCAATGAGCTCGCTCCCCTTGGCCATGCGACTGGTAGAACCTGAGGGTCATTTTTTCGATCACATGGCCTGGGCCCTCATCGCCACCCAGCTCAGCGCGATCGAAACCGAGGGTTTCAGCAGCCTGGAGACCACTGCGCCTCAACCGCAGCCACCCTCCACCGCCACAGAGCCTTTGGAGCTCGACCCGGATACAACACGTCTGAACATGCTCGACGGGGCGATCCCCCACTGGCTGCTCAATGCCTCACCGCACGATTTGAACGACTACAGCCAGCACATGCTGGACCTGAGCACGCTGTACAACGACGTGCCCGCCGACCTGTTCCAGCTGCAACCCATCAATGCCTTCGCCCAAGAGAAAATGCGCAACGCCATCCTTGCAGATAACCACCCTGGCGCCGACACACTGCCACTCGATGAGATACAGATCATCCGCACGGAAAGCCTCGCGGTGGGGCCTTTCAACCTGGCCAATCCACTGGAAAGCTACCCGCAGACCCTGGGCGAATATGCGCTCAGTAACACGCCGCCCTACCAGGCAACCGTGACTTTCAAGGGCGGGCAAACCGTGCCTGACTGGCTCACGGACAGCTACCTGACGCACCTTTCAGAGCAGGTCGACATCGGCCAGGTGTACCCAAAACTGATCCAAGACAAGCTGATTGACGACCCACTCGAAGCTCCCCGGCAACAGCGCTTTTACATGCAGCAGTTGCGATCGCTGCTGCCGCTGCTGGCGTTGGAATGCAAACTCACCCACACCGGCAATGTCGACGAGCAGGGCTGTCGCTTCATCAATGAGCTGGTCAATCCGACGCCCAACACGCCAGACCCTGTGGTTATCTGCCCTTTGTCGATACGCCCCAGCCTTCGTATCAGCCAGACCTTCGATGAGGTCCTCAACATCTTCATCATCGGCCCGCGCTCGCTACAACACGGCCCCTGCCTGTTGTATCGCCCGTTGCTCGAAAACCCGTTGATACAGTTCCCTTCGCTGCAAAACCTCAAGTATGAGCTGCATCAGCCCGGCGAGATCAGAGACTCCATCCTGGCGTGGCTGCCGAACCGGAGTTTGAGCTTCAACTACGCCCATTACGTGTTCCCAACCGGTCTGACCTCAGCCTTCCTGATTTCACAACTGGCGAATACACCGTCGAAGCTATTCGAATGGGGCGGCACCCCTGTGTTTTCCAAAACCGAGCTGACCGGGGATATTTTTGCCGCGTTGTTTGCGGCCAACGCGAAGGCCATGGCGCAGCTGGCGGATCGTGAGTCGCTGTCCAACGCAGAACGGCGCTGGGCATTGCTGGAAGACAGCGCGTGGGCCATCTTCAATGCCGCATCCAGCTTCCTGAACGGCTACGTCGCCACGGCGGTGTGGGTCTGGCAAATCTTCAATCAACTCCAGCAAGTGCTCGATACGCCGGCGCAAAGCTATGGCTTGATCAAATGGCAGCGCCTGGGCGACGTGCTGATGGCATTGGCCATCGTCATCACCCACAAGGCCGGGCCACTGCGCAGGGGCAAAGCCAAATCTGCAGACGTTCGAGGTTCCAGACCACCCTTGCCTGCGCCGCCGCAGCTACGTGCCCTTGCCTCAGACAGCCGCGCGTTGCCCCACCGCCAGTTCTCGATATTGGCTGTCGAAGGCACCGTGCCGCGCCGCACGCCGACGCAGTGGGGGACTTACCTGGACGAGTTCAAGGTCGAGGCCCCCGACCTGCGCGACTATGCCCAGCCCCAAGAACGCCCGCCGCTCTACGACGTGGGGCAAAACACCTATGCCCCAGTGGATCAGCGCTGGTTCCAGGTGGTGGGTGATGAAGATGCCAATATTCACATTCTCGACCCGCACAACTCTGCGCTTACTGGTCCCTGCCTGGCCAAGACGTCGACGGGAACCTGGCGCATCAATACCGACCTGCGCCTGCTGCACAGCAACGAGAGCTTGAAAAGCAAGTTGAAGGCCTCGCGGATGCTAAGGGCGCAAAAACTCCTGCCACTGGAGCAACAACGGGAAGCGCTGGAGCAACATGAAAAAGTCCTGAAAGGCGAGATGCATATGCTGCTCAAGTCCCCCACCACGCAGACCCTGTTGGACCAGAGTTTGTCCAAGGCCCAGGAGCTGATCGACAATCGCGAGGCGTCGTTGAAGCTGCTCGATCAGTGGAGGAGTGCAGGCGGCACCCTCGGGTATGAAGACAAGCTGCTCCGGCTGTACAAAAGCTTCAACACCTACCTGATGACCTGGACCGCATTCAAACATGTCGCCTATAACACCGCCGTTGAGCGCATCCTCAAAAACCGCGAATCCGAAGACGTGACCACTCGCCAGCAACTCCCGGCAGACATCCACCTGGCGGTGGAAATGGGCCGGGAAATAGACACCAAACTCAACGCTCTTGCGGGCGCCAAACACGCACTGTCCGGCATGGGCTCGGCCGGTGCCATGGACGCCCGGCAAATCGGAATTTCGGAGCGATTTCACACCCGCTGGGAACTGAAAACCAACGAAATCGCCAGCGCCGCCGAACTGTGTATACGTGAGCAAGCCGCTCAAGACATGGCCCAGGCGCGCAATGCCGTCTACGCGGTGGTGGAGCGCGCTACAGCGGCCAGTAGAAACATGACGCAACTGTTAAAGGACGACCCCCAAGAGGCTCAGTTGGAAACTCTGAGTGCAATGGTCGAGGCATTCCAGAGTGTGCGCAATCGAATAGAGGAACTACCCGGCGAGTTTCCAGAACGCATCGACCTCCATGCCCTTGCGGACCTGAAAAGCGTCGTCAACGAATTTCTTCTATTGGCCCAGAGCAATATCGGCACCCGGCTTCAGCAGGCCGCCCCTTCAGCGCGCGCACCTGCCAAGCCCTCGACGTCCAGGCCGCACATCAAAACCAGGGTCATCAAAAAGCGCCCGCGGGATCAGCCCAAAGAACCGCAGGATGTGCCCAAACAGGCGCCTTTGACACTGATCCCGCCGTTGAAGAAACAGGCACCAAAACCCACGAACGACTATATCGACATCACCAGCCAAGGGCTCCAACTGACCGGGGAGCTGGACGGTTTTATCAGCGACACGAAAAGGAGCGCTCTGAAGCCGTTTCGGATACCGGCAGACATGCAGGACATCTTCGATCAGCAAGCATTGAAGATAGAGCAGACGCTCCAGACATTCGAACCGCTGCACGCGTTGGCCAAGCAGGCAGGCAACGCCCTTCCGGTCGCCAGCTTGAGTGGAGAGCTGCGTGACGGCGCAGCCCGATTGCGCCGAGAGGGCATCCACATCAGAGCCACGCTGCTCAAGCTGCGCAAACCCCAACAAGGCTACTTTCTGTGGCTGCTGGAGAACGATCAGGTCCGGGTCACGCGCAATCAAGCGGGCAGAATCAAGACCACACAGTTCAACGACTACTTCCAGGAGTACTTCATTCTTGATTCAGCCAACAGCGACCAGCCGTTATGGCTGGCGCACTTTCACTACCCCACCCTCAAGACACCGGCCAATCTGTTCACGGCGGCCCATCTTAAAATCGACGAAACCTACCTGAGGCAACTGTCAGCCGATCAACAGTCAACGCTCAATACCCGAACCGCGCTGGATAATCTTCTGCGCAAGCTCAGCGATCCGGTCGCGCTGGCTGCATTTTTACGGTTTGAAGAGCGGCGCCGATGAGAGTCAGTCAATTTCGGCGCACCTTGACCACCCCCATCTGCAAGCCGAAAGGACGCAACTCCGCGTTTAAGGCTGACGTATAAACGCAATAAAATGCATATCCGTATTTTTAGCTGAGCTTTATTTCTTCCTCCAACAAGGACCACTCCCGCAAATCACGGGCCAATGACCTGACAGTTATCCCCCCGCCAGCTCGATAAATTCCCGGCCTCATCCATAAGAGGTCGGGAAGTCATGCCCATAGCACCCCGCAGAATCGCGCTCTATATCAGCCTTGCCGTTGCCACCAGCCTCCCATTAGCCCAAGCAAGAGGCGACATCGAGTACATGCCGTATTGGTATCAACCCTACGACGCGCTCGATGATGAATGGTCCTATTCACCCGAAACTCAAGGCGTGCCCATCGATGGCCATTTCACTCGGCAAGCCACCTCCTACAACGGCTTGCAGGTGGCAAAGGTGCTGGAGCCCGCGCTGACTCACCTGCTGGAGTCAGGGGAGCTGAGTTCTGAGCAGATCAAAGCCCTGGAAAAACTCAACGCCGAACTCGCGCAGAAACCCGGCGCATTCGGCGCGGCGCTTGAGCAACTGGCCGGCAGCCAGAACGCCAACCTGGCGGCGGCCACCCAAAGCACCACCCAGCAATTGAGCAACCGAGTGCTCTCGACCCTGCGTGAATTGCCCACCAACACTGACAGCCACTTCTGGGTGAAAAACCTCGGCAGCGAAGGTGGCCTCAATAGCCAACGCGGTACTGCCGGCCTGAATACCGCCAACCAGGGCGTATTGATGGGTGCAGATTGGTCGGTCGACCACGCCTGGCGCGTCGGCGTACTGGGGGCAAAATCCACTAGCCGTTTCGACACGCGGCGCTTCAGCGCAGACTTGGACAGCTGGCATTTGGGCACTTACGCGGTGCGCCAGGACGGCCCAGTGGCACTGCGCCTAGGGGCGATCTACAGCAGCCATGCCGGGAAGAACCTGCGCGGTATCGAGATCCTGGATTACAAAGACACGCTCAAGGGCCGCTACAACGCCAACAGTCAGAATGTCTTCGGCGAAGCGGGCTACCAACTGGGCAATGACAGCTTCAGCGTCGAACCATTTGCCGGCCTCGGCTACCAGCGCTACAGCCGTGACAGCTTCAAGGAACAAGGCGGCCCCGCCGCGCTGAACGTCGACGCGCAAACCCAACAGAACCTGAGCAGCACCCTTGGCCTGCGCCTGGCTACGGTGTACCGCTTCGATAACCAGATGAGCCTGACGCCCCACTTGAGTACAAGCTGGAAACACCTTTATGGCGACGTCGACAGCCAAGTGCGCCAGTCCTTTCGCCAGCGTGGCATTGACGGCTTCACTGTTCAGGGCGCATCCCTCGACCGCAATAGCCTGGGCCTGCAGGCCGGACTCGATCTGGCATTGTCGACAAACCACACCGTCGGCCTGGCCTACAGCGCAGAAAACGGCTCCAACAGCAGCAACCAGGGCTTGATAGGCCAGTGGCGGATGCAGTTCTGACCTAATTGCAGGCGAAAAAAAAGGGGAGCACCTGCCCCCCCGAGGATTAAACGGTAGTGTCGAAGGCTGGATCAGCCTTCGATTTCAATCAGGATTTCGCCAGGGTTGACCCGGTCGCCCTTGGCCACATGAACGGCGGTCACCTTGCCGGCAATGGCTGCCTGCACTTCGGTTTCCATCTTCATGGCTTCAGTGATCAGCACGGCCTGGCCGGCCTTGACCACGTCGCCTTCCTTGACCAGCACGTCGACGATGTTGCCCGGCATTGCAGTGCTGACATGACCCGGCGCGGTGGCGTGCTTGCGGTTGCTGCTGCCGCCGCTGACAAACTCGTTGAGCGGTTCGAATACCACTTCTTCCGGCATGCCATCGATGGACAGGTAGAAGTGGCGCTTGCCTTCAGCCTTCACGCCGACACCGGTGATGTCCACGCGGTAGCTTTCGCCGTGCACGTCGATGACGAACTCGGTCGGCACGCCTTCGCCACCGGCACGGGCCACGCCGCCGGCTTCTGGGATGGGCAGCAACACTTCCGGCGCCAGGGTGCCGGCATCGCGCTCTTCGAGGAACTTGCGCCCGATGTCCGGGAACATGGCGTAGGTCAGCACGTCTTCTTCGGACTTGGCCAACGCACCGATTTCGCCGCGCAGCTTGGTCATTTCCGGCTTGAGCAAATCAGCCGGGCGCACGTCGATCACTTCTTCGCTGCCGATGGCTTGGCGACGCAACTTCTCGTTCACGGTGCCCGGCGCCTTGCCGTAGCCGCCTTGCAGGTAGAGCTTCACTTCGTTGGTGATGGTCTTGTAACGCTCGCCGGCCAGCACGTTGAAGAACGCCTGGGTGCCGACGATCTGCGAAGTTGGGGTCACCAGCGGCGGGAAGCCGAGGTCTTCACGCACGCGCGGGATTTCGGCCAGCACTTCGCTCATGCGGTTGAGGGCGCCCTGCTCTTTCAACTGGTTGGCCAGGTTGGAAATCATCCCGCCCGGCACCTGATTGACTTGCACACGGGTGTCGACGGCGGTGAATTCGCTTTCGAACTGGTGGTATTTCTTACGCACAGCGTAGAAGTACAGGCCGATTTCCTGCAGCAGTTCCAGGCTCAGACCGGTGTCGAACTCGCTGCCTTTAAGAGCGGCGACCATCGACTCGGTCCCTGGGTGGCTGGTGCCCCAGGCGAAGCTGGAAATGGCGGTGTCGATGTGGTCGGCACCGTTTTCGATGGCCTTGAGTTGGCACATCGCGGCCAAACCAGCGGTGTCATGGGAGTGGATGAAGATCGGCAGGGTCTGCTCGGCCTTCAGCGCCTTGACCAGTTCGCCAGTGGCGTACGGCGTCAGCAGGCCGGCCATGTCCTTGATCGCGATCGAGTCGCAACCCATGGCTTCCAGTTGCTTGGCCTGGGCCACGAACGCTTCGACGGTATGCACCGGGCTGGTGGTATAGGCGATGGTGCCTTGGGCATGTTTGCCGGCTGCTTTTACCGCTTCGATCGCCACGCGCAGGTTACGCACGTCGTTCATCGCGTCGAAAATGCGGAATACGTCGATACCGTTGACGGCAGCCTTGGCCACAAACGCCTTGACCACGTCGTCGCTGTAGTGGCGGTAGCCCAGCAGGTTCTGGCCGCGCAGCAGCATTTGCAGGCGAGTGTTAGGCAACGCGGCGCGCAGTTTGCGCAGGCGCTCCCACGGATCTTCTTTCAGGAAGCGTACGCAGGCGTCGAAGGTCGCGCCGCCCCAGACTTCCAGGGACCAGTAGCCGACTTTGTCGAGCTTGTCGCAGATCGGCAGCATGTCGTCGGTGCGCATGCGGGTCGCGAGCAACGATTGGTGGGCGTCGCGCAGGATGGTGTCGGTGACAAAGATTTTCTTGGACATTGTTGTATTCCTCACAGGCCTGCGTGGGCGGCGATGGCGGCGGCGATGGCCAAGGCCAGCTCTTCGGGTTTGCGCTTGATCGAGTAGTTGGTCAGTTCAGGGTGGGCTTCAACGAAGCTGGTGTTGAACTGGCCGCTGCGGAATTCCGGGTTGCGCAGGATTTCCTGGTAGTAAGCGGCGGTGGTCTTCACGCCTTGCAGGCGCATGTCGTCCAGGGCGCGCAGGCCACGATCCATGGCTTCTTCCCAGGTCAACGCCCACACCACCAGTTTCAGGCACATGGAGTCGTAGAACGGCGGGATGGTGTAACCGGTGTAGATCGCCGTGTCGGTGCGCACGCCGGGGCCGCCGGGTGCGTAGTAACGGGTGATCTTGCCGAAGCTTGGGAGGAAGTTGTTTTTCGGGTCTTCGGCGTTGATGCGGAACTGCAACGCGAAACCACGGTGCTGGATGTCTTCCTGTTTCACCGACAACGGCAGGCCGGAAGCGATGCGAATCTGCTCGCGGACGATGTCGATCCCGGTGATTTCTTCGGTGATGGTGTGTTCCACCTGCACGCGGGTGTTCATCTCCATGAAGTACACCTCGCCCTCGGCGAGCAGGAACTCCACGGTGCCGGCGTTCTCGTAACCCACCGCCTTGGCGGCGCGTACCGACAGGTCGCCGATGTAGGCGCGCTGTTCTGGGGTCAGTTGCGGGCTTGGAGCGATTTCGATGAGCTTCTGGTTACGACGCTGGATCGAGCAATCGCGCTCGAACAGATGCACCACGTTGCCGAAGCTGTCACCGAGGATCTGCGCCTCGATGTGCTTGGGATTGACGATGCATTTTTCCAGGAACACTTCCGCCGAACCGAAGGCCTTAGTGGCTTCGGAGATAACACGGGGGAAGGCTTGTTCAAGTTCTTCGCGGCTGTTGCAACGACGGATACCACGGCCGCCGCCACCGGAAGTGGCCTTGAGCATCACTGGGTAACCGATGCGGTCGCCTTCGGTGAGGGCCTCATGGATATCCGCGACGTTGCCTTCGGTGCCCGGCGTGACCGGCACACCGGCCTTGATCATGCTGCGGCGCGCTTCGGTCTTGTCGCCCATGCGGCGGATCACTTCCGCCGACGGGCCGATGAACTTGATACCACGTTCGGCGCAGATATCCGCCAGTTCGGCGTTTTCCGACAGGAAGCCGTAGCCAGGATGCAGCGCGTCACAACCGGTTTCCACCGCCAGGTTCACCAGCTTGCGCGGGTTCAGGTAACCGGCCAGGGGCTCGGCGCCAATGCTGTGGGCTTCGTCGGCACGCTTGACGTGCAACGCGTGACGGTCGGCGTCGGAGTAGACCGCGACCGAGCGAATGCCCATCTCGGCGCAGGCACGCACGATGCGTACGGCAATTTCACCACGGTTGGCGATCAGGATCTTTTTTATCACTTGGAAATTCCCTTGAGCCGATTGCTGCGTTCTTCGACCCGCTGGATCCGGGTCGGCGCGTGACCAAATGTTTCATGACAGTCGCGAGACACACACTAAGCCCGCCGAGGGATTAACAAAAATCAATAATTATTGGGTCGTGCATAAGTAAAGACTTATAGTTGAACTCATTAGATTCAGCAGGAACGTGCTAAAAATGCGTAAGTCATTGATGCGTATGACATTGCGTCAATTGCAGATCTTCAATGAAGTGTGCGATTTGCGCTCCTACAGCCGCGCCGCCGAGGAAATGTCCCTCACACAACCGGCCGTTAGCCTACAAATTCGCCAGCTGGAAGAGCTGATCGGGCAGCCGCTGTTCGATTATGTCGGCAAAAAGCTCTACATGACCGAGGCCGCTGAAGCCTTGCAGCGAGCCAGCCGGGATATTTTCGGGCGCCTGGAAAACCTCGATATGCAGCTGTCGGACATGCAGGGTTCGCTGCAAGGCCAGTTGAAGCTGGCGATTGAATCCAGCGCCAAGTACTTCGTGCCGCACCTGTTTGCTGCCTTCAAGCGCCAACATCCCGAGGTGCAGTTACACCTCACGGTGGTGAACCGCGCCCAGGTGATTCGCCGGCTTTCGGACAATCGCGATGACCTGGTGATCATGTCCATGGTGCCTCAGGACATGGGCCTGGAATTCCTGCCATTCCTCAACAATCCGATCGTCGCGGTGGCGCCACCCGACCATCCGTTGAGCCTGCAAGGGCCGCTGCGCCTGCAGGACCTGGAACCCTACACGCTGCTGCTGCGCGAACCGGGTTCCGGTACGCGACTGGCGTGCGAGGAGTATTTCAAGGAGAAACGCGTGCACTTCACCCAGACGGTGGAAGTGGCCTCGGCCGAGGCGCAGCGCGAGTGTGTTTGCGCGGGGTTGGGCGTGGCGCTACTGACGCGTCATGCGGTCAACATGGAGCTGGCCACCGGCGGGCTCAAGGAGCTGCCGGTGGAAGAGCTGCCGCTGTACCGCAGTTGGTGCCTGGTGCAAGCCAAGGCCAAGCGCCTGTCACCGGTGGCCCACGCGTTCCTGGGCTTTATCCGCAGCGAGCGGGTGCAGATCAGCGCGCTGGCTGAGCGTTTCGCTGGGCAGCCGCGGGTGCCTGCCAGTGGAGTTCCGGGTAGTCACTAATGCTCTGGAGCAGCTGACGCTCCTCGCAACGGTCTTCGATTGCGCGACGGAACGCCATGCGGCGCTGGTCTTCCTGCTGACGACGGGTTTTGACGGAGCTGTTGCTGTCTTCGTAGGGCCGGGCCATTTGGAGTCTCCCAATGCGAGTACGGGGAGTTCAGGATGGCCCTGGGCGATGACGGTTTGGCGGCGCGGGGGTTACAAACTGATGAAACTTTGATCAATCATCCAATGCTTTGACGGACTTGGGCGACAACCGCAGGCTGCGCAAGCTGCGCTTCACGCTCTTGAGGTGGTTGACCAGGCTCGGCCCGCGCGCCATGGCCACGCCCATCGCCAGCACGTCGATCACCACCAGGTGGGCGATGCGCGAAGTCAGCGGCGTGTAGATCTCGGTGTCTTCGTGCACATCGATTGCCAGGTTGACCGTGGACAGTTCCGCCAACGGCGTCTGGCTCGGGCACAGGGTAATCAGCGAAGCGCCGCTTTCACGCACCAGGTTGGCGGTAATCAGCAAATCTTTGGAGCGGCCCGACTGGGAAATGCAGATCGCCACATCCGTAGGCTTCAAGGTCACCGCCGACATGGCTTGCATGTGCGGGTCGCTGTAGGCCGCGGCAGTGAGCAGCAAACGGAAGAATTTGTGCTGGGCATCGGCGGCCACCGCGCCCGAAGCACCAAAGCCATAGAACTCGACACGCTGGGCCTGGGACATGGCGGTCACGGCCTTTTGCAACTCCACCGGGTCGAGCTTCTCGCGCACTTCCATCAGGGTATGCAGGGTGGTGTCGAAGATCTTCAGGCTGTAGTCGGCGACGGAGTCGTCTTCATGGATCGCGAATTGGCCGAAGCTGGCACCGGCGGCCAGGCTTTGCGCCAACTTGAGTTTCAAGTCCTGGAACCCAGAGCAACCGATGGCGCGGCAGAAGCGCACGATGGTCGGTTCGCTGATGCCCACGCTGTGCGCCAGGTCGGCCATGGAACTGTGCATCACAGCCGCAGGGTCAAGCAGCACGTGATCGGCAACCTTGAGTTCCGATTTGCGTAACAGGTGGCGCGACTGGGCGATATGTTGCAACAGGTTCAAAGGGCAGGACTCTTGTTATGGGCAGGGCCAGGGATGTAGCAAGCTTGTAGTTATACTACAAGAATTGTCGTTTTGCCCGTCCGACGCATCACTAAATCGCCCTGCTCCCCTTTGAATCTAAGGGCGGCCAAGTTGTAGCCACAGGGGCGCCCCAGGCATCACTAGGGAAAATCTGCATTTTTCCGTAACAAATCTGCCAGCCCTTCGGCCTGCATCGGCCGACTGATCAAGTAGCCCTGTACCTCATCACAACGCTCACCGCGCAGGAAGTCCAACTGCTGCTGATCTTCCACGCCTTCGGCCACCACCTTGAGCGCAAGGCCGTGGGCCATAGCGATAATGGCGCGGGTGATAGCGGCGTCTTCACGCCCCTGGCCCAGCCCACGGATGAAAGTCTGGTCGATCTTCACGTAGTCCACGGGAATGCGCTTGAGGTAGCTCAGGGACGAATAACCCGTGCCGAAATCGTCGATCGCCAGCTTCACGCCCAGGTCCCGCAGTTGCTGGAACGTGGCGATGATGTGTTCGACGCTGTCGAGCAATTGGCTTTCGGTCAGCTCCAGCTCCAGGTATTGCGGGTCCAGGCCAGTTTCTTCGAGCACCTGGCGCACCAGGCTGACCAGCTTGCCCTGGCGCAGTTGATGCACCGAAAGGTTCACCGATACCCGGATCGGCGCCAGCCCCTGGCGCTGCCATTCACACGCCTGCCAGCAGGCCTCGCGCAACACGAATTCGCCCAATGGCACGATCAGGCCGGTCTCTTCGGCCAGGCCAATAAAGTCCCCCGGCGGCACCATGCCCCACTGCGGATGGTCCCAGCGGATCAACGCTTCGGCGGCATTCAGCTTGCCGGTGGCCAGGCACAGCTTGGGTTGGTAGAACACCGTGAGCTGGCGCTCTTCGATGGCCTTGCGCAGATGGTTTTCCAGCTGCAAACGCTCCAGGGTGCTGGCTTGCAGGCTGTCGGTGTAGAACTGGAAATTGTTGCCGCCCAGGTGCTTGGCATGTTGCATGGCCATGTTGGATTGGCTGACCAATGCAGAAATTTCCCGCGCATTGTCCGGCAACAGGCTGACGCCCATCGAGGCACTCACCACCAGCTCATGCCCGTCCACCGTCACCGGCACCCGCAGTTTGGCCAGCAACCGCGTGGCGACCCGCGCCAGGCTCGACAGGTTGCCGTAGGCGTCGAACAGCACGGCGAATTCGTCGCCGGACAGACGCGCGATGGTGTCAGCCTCAGGTAACGCGTTGATCAGGCGGCGCGCCATTTTTTGCAGCAGTTGGTCGGCGACTTCATGGCCAAGGCTGTCATTGAGCAATTTGAAACGGTCGAGGTTGATGTGCAGTAACGCCAGGCTGCGACCGCCCTGGCGTACCCGCTGATGGGCCTCGCGCAGCCGTTCGCGGAACAGCGAGCGGTTGGCCAGGCCGGTCAGCTCGTCGTAATGGGTGAGGTAGCGCATGCGCTCTTCAGATTCACGCCGCGCCGAGAGATCGGCGAAGAAGCCCACGATATGGCTGACTTTTCCCCGGATATCACGCACAACATTCAATTGCAGCCACTGCGGGTACAGCTCGCCGTTCTTGCGCGTTTCCACCAGCTCACCCTGCCAGGTGCCGTGGCTGAGCAATGCCTGGCGGATCACCGGGAAGTGGCGGCGGGCATCGCGGCTGCTAGGCAGTTCGACCACATTGCGGCCAATCATGTCGTCGGTTTCAAAGCCAGTGACACGGCTGAACGCCTGGTTGACGGCAATCAGCTTGTAGTCTGGATCGAGGATCACGATGCCTTCGCTGGCGGCCTCGAATACGGTCGAGGCCAAGCGCTGCTGTTCTTCCAGGGCCTTGCCGGCGCTGATATCCCGCCGCGTGCCGAGCATGCGCGTGACCCGTCCACTGGGCGCGCGCTCCACGGCGCGGCCACGGTCTTCGATCCACACCCAGTGCCCATCGCCATGACGCACGCGGTACTCCACCAGGTAGTCCTCGCTGCGGCCCTTGAGGTGTTCCACCAAGGCACGCTTGAGCAGCGGCAGATCTTCGGGATGCAGGCGTGGCTTGAGATGGCTGAGCATCGCCGTGACATATTCCGGCTCCAGGCCGAACAGTTCCTTGAGCTGGGTGTGATGGACTTCGTCGGTTTGCAGGTTCCAGTCCCACAGGCCCAACTCACTGGCTTGCAGCGCCATGGCCAGGCGCGCTTCGCTTTTATTCAGGGCCAGGCTGGCGGCGTCCAGTTCCTGGCTGCGTTGGTCCACGCGGTCTTGCAGACCGATCTGGGCTTCGCGCAGCTCTTGCTCGACCTGGCGGCGCTGTTCCACTTCGCGCACCAGTTCCTGATTGAGTTGCTCGCTGCGCTGTTGCGCCTGCTGCAGATGCTCAATCAACGCCTGGTTCTGAAAACGGCGCAGCAGCCCGCGTTGGATCAGGCGATTGACCTGCCACGCCACCAGGCTCAAGGACGCCAGCAGGATCAGGCCAAGCACGCCCCAACCGCGCTGCTGCGGGTCGCCGGTCCAGAACAGGTAGAGGATGGCCGGCACCAGGCACGGCAAGGCAAACGACAAAAACGCTGGCAGGCTCACGGCATAGGCCACGCTGGCCGACAGCGTAGCCGCGCCGATCAGGCCGAACACCCAGGCTTGTTGCATGAAGCTGTCGACCGGCACCAGCGCAATGGCAGCCGTGGCCAGGGTCAGGCCGCTGACGGCCGAGCCGAGCATGAACATCCGCCGCCACACCGGCTGGGCCTGGCGACTGGGCATGGCCGAGTCGAACGCCGCCACCTGGATCACGCGCATCGCCACCAGGGCCAGCAGCCAGACCAGCCAGATGCTGTCCAGCAAGTATTGCTGGGGGTTCCACAATAGCCAGGCGCAGACCAGGCCATTGACCAGCATCAACAGGGTCGGCAGCAGCGAGCCCTGATACAGCAGGCGCGTACGCTCGACCGCCATCTCCGTGGCGTAGTGTTTGCGAAGAACCTGCGCGGGTGCCGTCGAGGGGCCGAGCAGGTCGGTGCTGAGGGTCATAGGCAGTGTTCTTATAATGGTGAGCCCGAAACGTCGACGGAGCATACACAAGCAAGCGCCTGGGCCAAACTGCTCTGCGTCATAAAAACTGCACGGTCGTACAGCGCAAACTTCCGGGCCAGACGGCTTGAGCGAGACGCGGCGCGGGCTGTGGCCATTGACCGACCGGTCATCACCCTGGCGGTTTTCCGTCGACCACCCGGCATTGGTATTTGCCCCACTCCCCCGGGCACCCTAGAATGCGCCGATGCGCGATGATCTCTCCCTTTTGCTGAACTCCCTCAACGATGCCCAACGCCAGGCCGTAGCGGCCCCCGTTGGCCGTCAGTTGGTCCTGGCCGGTGCTGGCTCCGGTAAAACCCGAGTGCTGGTGCACCGTATCGCCTGGTTGATCCAGGTCGAAAACGCGTCCCCGCATTCCATCCTGTCGGTGACCTTCACCAACAAGGCCGCTGCCGAGATGCGCCACCGCATCGAGCAGTTGATGGGCATCAGCCCGGCCGGCATGTGGGTCGGCACCTTCCACGGCCTGGCGCACCGCCTGCTGCGGGCGCACTGGCAGGAGGCGGGCCTGGCCCAGACCTTCCAGATCCTCGACAGCGATGACCAGCAACGCCTGGTCAAGCGCGTGATACGCGAGCTGGGCCTCGACGAACAGCGTTGGCCAGCGCGTCAGGCACAGTGGTTTATCAACGGCCAGAAAGACGAAGGCCTGCGCCCGCAACATATCCAGGCCAGCGGCGATTTGTTCCTGGCGACCATGCGCAGCATCTATGAAGCCTACGAGGCCGCCTGTGCACGCGCCGGGGTCATCGACTTCTCCGAGCTGCTGCTGCGCGCCCTCGACCTGTGGCGCGACAACCCAGGCCTGTTGGCCCATTACCAGAAACGCTTCCGCCACATCCTGGTGGACGAGTTCCAGGACACCAACGCCGTGCAGTACGCCTGGTTGCGCCTGCTGGCCAAGGGCGGCGACAGCCTGATGGTAGTGGGCGACGACGACCAGTCGATCTACGGCTGGCGTGGCGCGAAAATCGAGAACATCTACCAGTACTCCGAAGACTTCCCGGACGCGGTGACCATCCGTCTGGAACAGAACTACCGCTCCACCGCCGGGATCCTCAAGGCCGCCAACGCCTTGATCGCCAACAACACCGGGCGCCTGGGCAAAGAGCTGTGGACCGACGGCGGCGAAGGCGAGGCGATCAACCTGTACGCCGCCTTCAATGAGCACGATGAAGCACGCTACGTGGTGGAAACCATCGAAAGCGCGCTGAAAACCGGCCTGGCGCGCAGTGACATCGCGATTCTGTACCGTTCCAACGCCCAATCGCGGGTATTGGAAGAAGCCTTGCTGCGCGAACGCATCCCGTACCGCATCTATGGTGGCCAGCGCTTCTTCGAGCGTGCCGAAATCAAGAACGCCATGGCCTACCTGCGTTTGCTGGAAGGTCGCGGCAACGATGCGGCGCTGGAACGGGTGATCAACATCCCGGCGCGCGGCATCGGCGAGAAAACCGTCGAGGCGATTCGCGACCACGCGCGCCATGCCGATGTGTCGATGTGGGAAGCCATGCGCTTGCTCATCGTCAATAAAGGCCTGACCGGCCGCGCAGCCGGCGCTTTGGGTGTGTTTGTCGAACTGATCGAGAACCTGGCAGCCAAGTGCGCGGAAATGCCGTTGCACCTGATGACCCAGACGGTGATCGAACAGTCCGGGCTGATCGCCTACCACGAGGCGGAAAAAGGCGAGAAAGGCCAGGCCCGGGTAGAAAACCTTGAGGAACTGGTAAGCGCTGCCCGTGCCTTCGAAAACACCGAGGAAGATGAAGAGCTGACGCCGCTGGCTGCTTTCCTCGGCCATGCGTCGCTGGAAGCCGGCGATACCCAGGCGGATGAGCATGAAGACAGCATCCAGCTGATGACCTTGCACAGCGCCAAGGGCCTGGAATTCCCGTACGTGTTCCTGGTGGGCATGGAAGAAGGCCTGTTCCCGCACAAGATGAGCCTGGAAGAGCCCGGCCGTCTTGAGGAAGAACGCCGCCTGGCGTACGTGGGTATCACCCGCGCCATGCAGAACCTGGTGATGACCTACGCCGAGACCCGACGCCTGTACGGCAGCGAGACTTACAACAAGGTGTCGCGCTTCGTACGTGAAGTACCGAAGGGTCTGATCCAGGAAGTGCGCCTGTCCAACAGCGTCAGCCGCCCGTTCGGCGGCGGGCAGCAGCAGAACTCCAGCAGTATGTTCGCGGGTTCCGAGATTCCGGAAACCCAGTTCAGCCTTGGCCAGCAGGTCAGGCATTCGGTGTTCGGCGAAGGCGTGATCCTCAACTTCGAAGGCGCTGGTGCACAGGCCCGGGTGCAGGTGAACTTCGCTGAAGGCAGCAAGTGGCTGATGATGGGCTACGCGAAGCTCGAAGCCGTCTGAAACATTTCCCAACATGAAGCTTATTGGCCCGCCCTTGTTTTTAACAGGCGCGGGCCAATATCAGTAATAAGTCCTACAGACCATTCTGAATCGGTCCTACGCAAAAGCCCGAAACATTATGTCGCTAGCCACTGTCACTCCACCTGTGCAACATGGCGCGCGTGCAATCCACAAATGGGAATTCCCTTTATGAAACGTTTTCTTAGCATCGCCATGGCGTTGTGCATCGGCCTGACGATGAGCATCGACGCCAACGCCAAACGCTTCGGTGGCGGCAAAAGCTCGGGCGCAGCCCCGACTCACCAGACCAGCCAAATGGCTCCATCCGCCGGCGGCATGGGCGGTGCAGCCGCGACCGCAGGCGCAGCCGGTGCTGCTGGCGCCGCTGCCAAGGCCGGCGGTGCTTCGCGCTGGTTGGGCCCTCTGGCCGGTATCGCTGCCGGTGGCCTGCTTGCTTCCATGTTCATGGGCGGCGGCTTCCAGGGCATGCAGATCTTCGACATGCTGATCCTGGCGGTCATCGCCTTTGTGATCTTCCGCTTTATCGCCGCCCGTCGCCGCAAGCAGCAGGAGCACCTGGCTCCAGCCGGCGCGCCGATGCAGCGTGAAGTGTTCGAGCAAAAACCAGCCATGGGCTCGATCTTCGGCGGTTCGGCAGCCCCTGCTGCAGCCCGCCCGGTGATCAACGCGCCGGCCTGGTTCAACGAAGAGCGTTTCGTCGAAGCGGCCCGCAGCCACTTCCAGTCCCTGCAGCAGCACTGGGACGCCAACGAAATGGACAAAATTGCCGAGTTCGTGACCCCGCAACTGCTGGAGTTCCTCAAGCGCGAACGCGCTGAGATTGGCGATGCATTCCAGTCGACTTACATCGACGACCTGCGCGTGCAGTTGGACGGTGTGGATGATCGCGCCGACAAGACCATCGCCACCCTGACCTTCAGCGGTGTGTCGAAGACCTCGCGTTTCGACCAGGGCGAAGTGTTCAGCGAAAGCTGGAACATGGAACGCCCACAAGGCGATAACCAGCCTTGGCTGGTCGCCGGTATCCGCCAGAACGGCTGATCCCTTCACGCTTAGCACGCAGATACAAAAAACCCCGGACCTGTCCGGGGTTTTCTATTTCACGGTTGCACTTATAGCGAGCTACTGTATAAAACGCCCCTATAAACCGCGCCATCTAGCAAGAGGATCCCGGCCGTGGAAGAAATCATCGAACAATTGCGTGAAGCCAACGAACCGGTCCCGGTTCCGCTGGAGCTGCCTGACGAAGACCAACTGGTGGAAATCGAGGAACAACTGTTCATCGATATCCCGTTTGTCTTCCGTGAATTTCTGCTGACCGTCAGCGATGTGGTGTACGGCAGCCTGGAACCGGTGACCGTTACCGACCCGCAATCCCATACCTACTTGCCCGACGTGGCTGCCAATGCCTGGGATGCGGGTGTTGATCGCAGCATGATCCCGATCTGCCAGGACGGTGACGACTACTACTGCGTTGAAGAAGACGGCACCGTGGTGCTGTGGTCCGGCGAAGAAGAACTCGTTACCGAAGAAACCTGGGAATCGGTGTGGCACTGGGCGCGGGACGTCTGGCTGGAAAGCTGAGCCCACACCCAGGCGCTTAGTGCTCGGGCGTATCCTTGTGGTTATCCAGCGTCTCCAGCAAGGCGACCTGCATCCGCGTATGCACGCGGATGAACCACCGCCAGAGCACGGCCGCCACCGCCGCCGTGACCACGGCAATCAGCACCAGCAACTTGTTGGTCGGCAGAATACTGGCCGACAAGGCTGCCAATAGCAGGAAGATCACCAACAGCGACAGGATCGGGATCAGCTCTGCAATCACCCGCCGTACGCGCTGGGTATGCCGCCCGGCCATTTCGGGCTTCACGCTCATCTCCGCCAACAGCATCGACAGCGCCTTGAGTTTGCGATACGCCGCAATCAGGAAGGGCAGCGACAACAACAACGCCCCGCCCCAGATCAATGCCTTCTGCCAGCTCGGATCGCTGATCCAGCCTTCCAGATACCCACCAATACGCGCCGCGAAAAAGCTGCCGGCGAAGAAGATCGCCACCACCAGCGCCAGGTTCACCCCGACTTGCAGGATGATCTTGCGGATCATCGACGCCAGCATTGCGCCTTCACCTTGAGGCTGGATACTGCGCAGCCATTCGCCGTACATGCCGAACACCCGGCTCATTCGCTGCGGCATGATCGCCGCGATCTTCAAGGACAGTGGGTCGGCACCGCGAATCAGGTACGGCGTGAGCAGTGTGGTAATGGCTGAAACCGCCACGGCGACGGGGTAGAGGAAGTCACTGGTCACCTGCAACGTCATCCCCAACGCCGCGATGATGAAGGAAAACTCGCCAATCTGTGACAGCCCCATGCCCACGCGCAGTGAGGTACGGCCGTCATTGCCGGCGATAAACGCCCCCAGGCCACAGGACAACATCTTGCCCAGCACCACCGCCACGGTGATCACCGCAATCGGCCAGGCGTATTGCAGCAGGATCTGAGGGTCGATCATCAAGCCGATGGCCACGAAGAAGATGGCGCTGAACATGTCGCGAACCGGCTCGATCAGGCGCTCGATCTTAATCAACTGACGGGATTCGGCCATGATCGCGCCGATCAGGAACGCGCCCAGCACCATGCTGTACTCCAGCTTGACCACCAGCAGGCAGAAACCGAAACACAGGCCCAGTACGGTGATCAGCAGCATCTCGTTGCTTTCGAACTTGGCCACGTAGGCCAGCAAACGTGGCACCAGCAAAATGCCGATGACCAGCGCGACGATCATGAACAGCGACAGCTTGCCGACCGTGGAAAACACTTCGCCGGAGCTGACCGTGCCGCTGACGGCAATGCTCGACAGCAAGGCGATGATGCCGATGCCGAGGATGTCCTCGACGATCAGCACGCCGAAAATCAGCTGGGCGAAGCGCTGGTTTTTCATCTTCAGGTCATTGAGTGCCTTGACGATGATAGTGGTGGAGGAAATCGCCAGAATCGCGCCGAGGAACAGCGAGTCCATGGTGTTCCAGTCGAACCAGCGGCCGATTTCGTAGCCGATCCAGATCATCAGGATGATTTCCAGGAAAGCCGCGATGAAGGCTGTGGCGCCGACCTTGAACAGCTTGCGCAGGCTGAACTCCAGGCCCAGGCAGAACATCAGGAAGATCACCCCCAGCTCGGCGAGGGTCTTGATGGTGTCTTCGTCGTGGATCAGGCCGAACGGCGGGGTGTGTGGGCCGATGATGAACCCGGCGACGATGTAGCCCAGCACCACCGGCTGCTTGAGGCGGTGAAACAGGATGGTGACAACCCCTGCCACCAGCATGATCACGGCCAGGTCCTGGATAAAGCTGATGGCGTGCATGGCGAGGGGCTCCTTGAGGGTACTGGCGCTTTTCCCACTTCCGCCCGCGCCTTTGAAATGTCGCAAAGGGCGAAAGGAAAAGTCTGCCTTGATCGTAAGAAATGCCCTGAGATGGGCTTTTGAAGGTTAACACCGCGACTTCCGACAGAAAGCCGGTGCAATATATGGAAACAGATCGGTACACGCGTGACGGCAAGCCGACCACCGGCGTCCCGTTAAGGAAGGCGCAGCAAAGATTCCAGCACCCGCAGAGGTGCCCCCCAACCAATGCCTACAACCCGTGAGTGTGCTATGGAACCCGGAAACGCCCAGCTGTCGATGACGGTATTGATGACCCCTGATATGGCCAACTTCTCAGGCAATGTCCACGGCGGCACCCTGCTCAAGTACCTCGACGAAGTGGCCTACGCCTGCGCGAGCCGTTATGCCGGCCGTTATGTCGTGACGTTGTCGGTGGACCAGGTGATTTTCCGCGAGCCGATTCATGTCGGCGAGCTGGTGACCTTCCTCGCGTCAGTCAACTACACCGGCAATACCTCGATGGAGGTAGGCATCAAGGTGGTGACCGAAAACATCCGCGAACGCTCGGTGCGCCACACCAACAGCTGCTTCTTCACCATGGTGGCCGTGGACGACCAGCGCAAACCAGCCGCCGTGCCGCCGCTGCAACCGCAGAACAGCGAAGACAAACGCCGGTTCGTTCAGGCACAGCAGCGCCGGCAGATCCGCCAGGAGCTGGAAAAGCGCTATCAGGAAATCAAGGCCGACGCGCTGTAGACATCAGTGCCAGCACTTGTCGAAATGCGCGCACACCTCAAAGCGCTGATCCAGTTGGCCCATGCGCGCCAGGTGATGGTTGAGCACTTCAACCATCACTGACTTGCGCGTGTTGATGTAATAGGCGGCCATCACTTTGTCGTTCTCTGCCACACGATCACGCGTGGTGGTGTCCGTCGGATTCAGCCATTGCTCCAACACGGCGTCTTCGGTGACGCTCAATCGGTAGCGCAGCACTTCGTTGTAGAGCCCCATCGTGCGCGCCTCTTGCGCCGCCGCATCTTCATTGAGCAGGGTGAAGTTCTGGCGATATTGGGTCCAGTAGGCCTCCGGCAACGTGAACGAACCCATTGCCGCCTTGCGCTTGGCAATCTGATCTTCAAGCGACTTGGGTGTCGACGGCGGTTCGACAGGTGTTTGCGGGTTCATCATCTTGAACAACTGCAGGTTGGTGTCAACGATGGAACCGATCAACGCAGCGCGCTTGGGCGTTTCTGGAATCTGCTTGGGGAACATCGGCGTGCTGCCGGCGCACGCTTGCAGCGGGCTTTCGATCATCGGCTGCGGAATACGCTCGTCTTTACCGTTGAAGCGCTGCAGACGTTGGAAGGTGGTGATGCAACTGCCCTCGGCCACGTCGAACGTCACTTCATATTCCTTGCCCGCCTCAGGCGTAAAGCTGATCGCCTTGGCGCACACGTAGCCGCTGCCATTGGTGTTGATGCGCATGAACACCGGCTTGCCAGGCGCCAGCTTGACCTCCAGCAAACCACGGGCTTTTTCCGGCGGCGGCACGATCATGCCCACCCGACGCTGGGTGTCGGTCATCAAGGAGTTGTTGAGCATGCCGGTAGTACGGCCTGCGCAGTGCTGGGCGTCGAAGAAGTCGAGGGTGGAGTTCTGGGTGTTGGAGATGAACCGCAGCTTGGCGGCATCGGGTTCGGTGGCGTCCGGGTAGCTACCGTTGATGCTGCAAGCGCTGAGCAGCGAAACCAGGCTTAGCGTGGAAAAAGCCCGTAGGAAATATGACATGGTTCTTCCTTGAAAAGCACAGGGGACAAAGAGGCGCCGATAGTACCGGACGCCCTTTGCCTGGCTCAATCAGGAATGTTCCTACAGCTCGATCGGCGTCGCTTCGAACCGCACGCGAGGATGGGCGATACGGTCCTGGGCGCGCACCAGTTCCAGTTCATAACTGGCGCAGGCCTGGGTTTCCAGCAGCACTTCATGCACGGCTGCGGCGGTGAACTCGAACGCTGCCAACAGGCTGTCGCCCAATAGTACCCGCGCCAGGAACAGCCCCGAGGTCAGGTCGCCCACGCCCACAGGCTGACGCGGAAACGCCAGCAATGGCCGGCGCAGGTGCCAGCTGCCCTCGGCGGTCACCAGCAGCATCTCGAAACCGTCCGGCAGCTTGCCGGGGTAGTCCAAGTGCTTAACCAATACCGCCTTCGGCCCGCGTGCCAGCAGCGCCTTGGCCATGGCCAGGCAATCGAACAGCGATTGCGGCTTACGCCCGGCAAAACTGTCCAATTCCAGCTGGTTAGGGCACAGGAAATCGGCCATGGCCGCGGCTTCGTCCAGCAGGAAATCGCTGACTTCCTGGGGCACGATGCAGCCCTTCTCCGGATGGCCCATCACCGGGTCGCACAAATACAGGGCCTTGGGGTTGATGGCCTTGATGCGCGCCACGCCGCTGAGAATCGCACGCCCCTGGTCCGCACTGCCCAGGTAGCCGGACAGCACGGCGTCGCAGTTGCCCAGCTCGCCGATCGCCGCAATGCCTTCCACCAGCGCCGGAATTTGCTGCGGCGCCAACACTTCGCCCGCCCATTGGCCATACTGGGTGTGGTTGGAGAACTGCACCGTGTTCAACGGCCAGACGTTCACCCCGACACGCTGCATGGGGAATACGGCAGCGCTGTTTCCGGCGTGGCCAAAGACCACATGAGACTGGATCGCAAGCAGATGAGGTGTGCGTTTCATGCGCGGGATTTCCGTAAAGCCATTGAAATTCTGGCCGCGCAGTATGCGACTAAACGCAGCCTGTACGACAGACCGGCGACACAGTTAAGCTGCTCTCACTTTGTTGGAGTCTTTCGCATGCTGACCCTGGGAAACATCTTCGTGTTGATGCTGCTGGCGACCGGTGCCGCCTGGGTGTGGCACAACCACGGCCTGCGTGAGCGGGCGCTGGAGCGGGTCAAGCAGCATTGTGCCAAGCTCGACATCGAACTGCTGGACGGCGCGGTGGCGCTCAAGCGTATCGGGTTTGTGAAGGATGCCAATGGGCGGCGGCGCCTGGCGCGTATCTACAACTTTGAATTCACCGTGACCGGCGAAACCCGCCATCCGGGGACCATCACTCAATTCGGCGCCCACAGCGCGCAGATCGAACTGGCGCCCTACCCGTTCGAGATCAAGACGCCGCTGCCCAGCGCCGAAGTGATCGAGCTGAGCCAGTGGCGCCAGGACCACGCCAAGAACCGTCAGTAACGGCAGGCCTTTAGTGCGGCCTGCAAGGCGGCCAGGTCCTGTGGCTCGCTGAAAATCAACTCAATACGTGAATCACGGCGCCATTCGCTGGCCTGCCAAGTCAACTCGCTGTTATCCACCGCGTTGGTCGAAACCCACCCTTCGGCGCTGTGGATAACCAGTTTGGCGCGGCGCCATTCAAGGCTTGTCAGCCACTGGTCGAGGCGGCGGGTATCGAATGGCTGGCTCGGGTGCCAGCGCCATCCGACGCTCCAACCACCTTCTTGAGTCTGACTCAGGCAGATCGGTTGAGTCGGATCGCTCCACACCGCCGGCATTTGCGCCTGGCCTTCGGGCACTTCGATGTTATCCACAGCGGCTGAAGCCTGCGCGTTCAGGCCGGGTAATTGTTGCAGGGGCAATTGCGCCTGGCGGGTCCAGTAGAGCGGGCATTCGGGCAACTGCCGTTCGATCGCTCGGCGCTGCCCGGCGTCCAACCCTTCATCTTTGTTCAACACCAGCAACCCGGCACTTGTCAGAGCCTCTTGCTGCGCTGGCGGCAATGGTTTTCGTGCTGCCAGCGCCTGGGCATCCAGCACCAGCACACAGGGCTGGACGGCCAGCACGCCCTGCCACGGTGCCTGCCGCAACTGCTTGAGCAACTGCGCCGGATGGCCCAGGCCCGACGGTTCGATAAACAGCCGGTCGGGCTTGGCCTTACGCAACAGACGACCCAGTCCTACCTGGAACGGTGCACCATTCACGCAGCACAGGCAGCCTCCGGCGACTTCGCCCAGGGCAATGCCGTCGTCATCCTGGGTGAGCAAGGCGGCGTCCAGGCCGATCTGCCCGAACTCGTTGATCAGCACCGCCCAGCGCTCGTTGGCCGGGCGCTGGGCGAGCAGGTGCTTGATAAGGCTGGTCTTGCCGGCGCCCAAGGGCCCGGCAATCACGTGGGTGGGAATGTTCTGCAGCATGAGGGGCATCGTTCGGACCGTGTAGAGCGTTTGATCCTACGCGGTTATGCGAGCCAATCCAGTGTCAGGATCAATCGGCGCTCATCGGCCTTGAGCGCCGGTGACCGGTGGATCAAACCGTGATTCTCATTACCGTGCCATTTGGTGCCCTTGAGCAGGGCGACTTCGCCGCAGCGAATCTGTTCGATGCGCTCGGTGGGCTCTGCCTCCGGCTGGCTCAGCCTGCGCCGGTCCATCACGCCTTCGCGCAACCACTGGCTGCCGACCCCCGCATAGGTGGTGATCAGTCGCACCGGCACATGGTCGACGTGAAAACGTGGGCACATCGCCTTATCCAGCAACCGCAAACGCACGCCAATACGCTTGGCGCCCAGCAGGCAGGCGAATGCGCTGACCAGCCACGACACATCGGCGATAAAGCCTTCGTAGCCTTCCAGATCTCGGCAGCTGGACGCCAATCCCTGCAAGTTCGGCTCGGCGTCTTCGTTGTTGAGCTCGATCACCATGGAATCGGCCAACGGCTCGTTGAGCGCCACCAGCAAGGCGCCGAACTCGGCGATGTGCAACGGCAACTGCCGCTCCCACACGGCCAGGTTGACGCCATCTTCCAGTATGTCGGACAGCGCCAACGGGGTTTCGCCACGGGTCTGGCGAATCACAGGACGCAGGGGAATCACCGGGGCCAGCATCAGGCGGCTGCCTCCTCATACCAAGGGCCAAAGGGATCGGCCAGCAGGCGCCAACCGTCGACGCCCTGGGCCATTTCTTCATCGTTGAGCAGGCACGCGTCCAACTCGGCACGCAGTAGAGTGAAGTCGATGTTCTGCCCGATAAACACCAGTTCCTGGCGGCAATCACCGGTGCTCAGTTGCCAGTTGCCCATGATCGCCGCGATGTTTTCTTCGTCCTGAGGCCACTGGCTTTTTGGCACAAAGCGCCACCAGCGCCCGGCAAAACCATGGCGCATCAAACCGCCGGCCTGGGACCAACTGCCCGCATCCTGGTGCTTGCTGGCCAGCCAGAAAAAACCTTTGGAGCGCAGCAGTTTGCCGTTGACCCACGGGCGGTCGATGAAGTCGAAGAAACGCTGTGGATGGAAGGGACGGCGCGCACGGTAAGCGGTGGAAGCAATACCGTATTCCTCGGTTTCCGGCACATGTTCACCGCGCAGTTCCTGCAGCCAGCCTGGGGCTTGGGCGGCACGTTCAAAGTCGAAACGGCCGGTGTTGAGGATCTTGTTCAGCGGCACTTCGCCCATGACCATTGGGATGATTTCCGCCTGGGCATTGAGGCGCTCAAGGATCGCCATCAACTCTTCGCGTTCGCGGCTGCTGATCAGGTCGATCTTGCTGATGAGGATCACGTCGGCGAATTCGATCTGCTCAATCAGCAGGTCGGTGATGGAACGCTCGTCTTCTTCACCGAGGGTTTCACCCCGCGACGCCAGGCTTTCGGCCGCCTGGTAGTCGAGCAGGAAGTTCATGCCGTCGACCACGGTGACCATGGTGTCCAGGCGCGCGATGTCGGCCAGGCTTTGCTCGTTTTCGTCGCGGAAGGTGAAGGTTTCGGCCACAGGCAAGGGTTCGGAGATGCCGGTGGACTCGATCAGCAGGTAATCGAAACGACCTTCCTTGGCGAGTTTTCCCACTTCTTCCAGCAAGTCTTCCCGCAGGGTGCAGCAGATGCAGCCGTTACTCATCTCCACCAGTTTTTCTTCAGAGCGGTTGAGCGTGACGTCGCGCTGGACTTCGCTGCCGTCGATGTTGATTTCGCTCATGTCGTTGACGATCACCGCCACCCGCAGGTTTTCGCGGTTGCGCAGGACGTAGTTGAGCAGCGTGCTTTTACCGGCGCCGAGAAAGCCGGACAACACAGTAACGGGGAGACGATTGGGCATCAGGTATTCCTCATCAGGGTTGGCCGGTCAAATCGCCCGTTTATGGCGTTCGCGCAGCTCTTCACGTTCTTTGGCTTCGATACACAGGGTGGCGGTAGGACGCAGCAACAAGCGCTGTAGGCCGATGGGCTCGCCGGTTTCGCGGCACCAGCCGTATTCGCCGCGCGCCAGCAAGTCGAGGGCATCGTCGATCTTGTCCAACAGCTTCTTTTCCCGCTCCAGCAGGCGCAGTTGCCATTGGCGCTGTTCTTCGGCGCTGCCGACATCGGCAGGGTCGCTGTTGGTTTCCTGCTCGCGCAGCACCAGGAACTCGGCGTCGATGCGGGCTTGCAGCTCATTGCGCTGGGCCAGCAGCAACTCACGGAAGAACCCTTGCTGGGCTTCATTCATGTAGTCGGCGCAAGGCTGGGCCAGGAGGTCTTGTTCGGTCATGGGGAGCGGTTCACGGGTCAGGCTGTGTTTTAATGTTATAGTATAACAATACAAATAAGCCAATCCCCTCTTGCTCACCACGACGAAGGGCGCAATGCTTGAACACTCCCCAGCCTGAGAAACCCGATGAGATACCTGGTGTGCGCCCTGTTATTGGTTGCCGTGGGACCTGCGTGTGCCCAGGCGCCAAGCCTGCTGGCCAACTGCACGCGCAGCGCCAATCTGCTCGCTTGCGTTGACCCTTCAGGCAACGCCTACAGCGTGGCGACGGTCGGCAGCACCACGTATTTACGCGGGTACGAGGTGATCGGCAAACGCTATTGGGCACAGACCAACAGCCGCTACGGGCAACTGACGTTCTTTACCGGGTTGGCGTCGGACGGTGAGGCGTGGGTCGGCTACACGCGGCGCGTGGGCTGGACCACCCTCAACCGGTTTTCCAGTTCGGGTGGCGCCAGCGCCAAATTCACCTGTAGCCGTATAACCGGCTGTTAGACCTGACCGTTCTTCTGTTCCTGCACCCATGCCATGTAGCTGTTCATCGGAGGATTCTTCTGGAAGTATTTTTTCAGGCCTTCGAACAGGCCGTCGGCAACCGCCTGTTGATGACGCGCAGTGACCAGCCGTGCACTGTCCCGCGCATTGGAAATAAACCCGGTTTCCACCAGGATCGACGGCACGTCCGGTGACTTGAGCACCGCAAACCCGGCTTGTTCCACACGCTTCTGATGCAGGCTGGTGATGCCTTCCAGGCTGCCCAGGATCGAACTGCCCAGTTGCAGGCTGGACGCGATGGTGGCGTTCATCGACATATCCAGGATCACCCCGGCGAGCATCGGGTCCTTGTCTTTCAGATTGAGCAGGCTGGTGGCACCGAGCAGATCGGCGCCGTTTTCCCGTTGCGCCATGAACCGCGCCGTGGCGGAAGTGGCGCCGCCTTCGGACAGGGCATACACCGACGCGCCCGAAGCGGTGATGCGTGGCGCCGCGTCCGCATGCACCGAGATAAACATGTCGGCATTGTGCTTGTGGGCGATTTCCACGCGCTTGCGCAACGGCACGAAGAAATCGTCGTTGCGCACCAACTTCACGTCGAAGCCTTTCTCACGTTTCAAGCGTTTAGCCAGCAGTTGGGCGATGGACAGCACCACGTCTTTTTCGCGCTGGCCTTTGGAACCGACGGCGCCTGGGTCCTTGCCGCCGTGGCCGGGATCGACTACCACAATGATGTCGCGTTTGGGATGCGCTTTATCCACCAAAGGCTTGGGCTCGGCCGCAATCTGGCGAGGCGCCTGGGTGGCGCTGGTCAGGTCCAGGACCAGTCGATGGCCTTGGCCATCCTGAGGCGGCAATAGAAAGCTGTTGAGCTGCATCGGTGCGGCCAGGTCCAGCACGATGCGCGTGTCGCCTTTGCCGAAATGCCCGGAACGAATCGAGGTGATCCCGCTGTTCTTCAGCGCCAACTGAGAGAAATCACCACTGAGCCCGGCGCCGCTCAAATCGATGATCAAGCGCTCCGGCGCGCTCAACGTGAAGGTCTTGTATTGCACCGGACCGCTGAGGTCGAACACCAGGCGCAGCTTGTCGTCCGAGCGCCACAGGCGGGCGTTGCTGATCTGCGTGGCGTGGGCGGCAAACGGCAAGGTGAACAGCGGGCTGGCCAGAAGCAGGTTTAGGAGCTGACGTCTGTGCATGAAAAATACCGCAAATAAAGGAGCGTCCCTACTCGACATGACTGAAAAAAGGCTGGAGCAGAAAAATCATCGTCGACTCAATAGTTATAATATAACATGTCTTTTTATTTCCAACGATGGACCTGCTCATGAATGCGCTGACTCTGCCGGATATCGCCGCGCAGGCTTCACGCCAAGCCTTGCCACTCGACTGGGTGGGCATGTGCGGCATCGCCCTACCCATCCTCATCGACGGCCAGCGCCTGACCGCCACCGCTGATGCCGGCGTGAGCCTGGACGATGGCGCCGCCCGTGGCATTCATATGTCACGCCTGTACCTGGCACTGGAGATGCTCGACCAGCAACCGCTTACGCCCGCACTTCTGCGTAATGTACTGCAGCGTTTTCTCGACAGTCATGAAGGTTTATCTAATAACGCCTACCTGCGTATCCACACCGATTTGCTGCTCAAACGCCCGGCACTGGTCAGTCCTTTGGCCGGTTGGAAAGGCTACCCGGTGAGCATCGAAGCGCGTCTGGAAAACCAGATGTTCCACGTGGAACTAAAAATTGACGTTACTTACTCCTCGACCTGTCCATGCTCCGCTGCCCTCGCCAGGCAGTTGATTCAGCAACAATTTCTCGACGACTTCGCCAACACACCGTTGCAGCATGAAGACGTATTGACCTGGCTCGGCAGCGCCAACGGCATCGTCGCCACGCCTCACAGCCAGCGCAGCAGTGCGCAATTGCATGTCGAGCTGCAAGGCGAGCAACTGCCACTGACAGACTTAATCGACACCGTCGAAGCCGCCCTCGGCACCGCCGTACAAACCGCCGTAAAACGTGCGGACGAACAAGCCTTCGCCCTGGCCAACGGGCAGAACCTGATGTTCTGCGAAGACGCCGCCCGCCGCCTGAACCTCGCCTTGAAACGCTCGGATGCCGTCAAAGCCTTCCAACTGAAAGTGATCCACGCCGAAAGCCTGCACGCGCACGATGCCGTGGCTGAAAGCCGCTGGACGAGACACCCTGCATGATCACCTGCACCGCTTTACGCTGGGGCGCACCCGGCCAGCCGCTGACGCCCGCCATCGACCTTACCCTGGAAAAAGGCAGCCTCACTGGCATCATCGGCGCCAACGGCACCGGTAAAAGCAGCCTGCTTAAAGTCATCGCCGGCCTGCAAAAGCCGCTGGCGGGCAAGGTCACGTTGGAGGTTCCACGCCGTGGCGGCCTGTCGTTCCTGCCCCAGCAGCAATACCTGGACCGTCAGTTTCCCATCAGCCTGCAAGAGCTGGTCGCCGCCGGTTTCTGGGGCACGCAACTGTCCCCGCAACAGCGCAATCAGCGGCTTGAAGCAGTACTGGAAGACTGGTGCCTCAGCGGCCTTGAGCATCGCCCGTTGATGGCACTGTCCGGTGGCGAGCTGCAACGCGCCCTCCTTGCTCGCATGAGCCTGGCCGAAGCGCCCGTTCTGCTGCTCGACGAGCCTCACGCCGCCCTTGATGAAGAGGGCCAGGCGCTGTGCTGGAAACACATCCACGCCTGGCATGAGCAAGGCCGCACGCTGATCGTGGTCTGCCATGACCTCGCCTCCGTGCGCCACCACACCCAGCAAGTGGTGCAGATCAAAAGCACCGGCTGCGTGTTCGGCCCGAGCAAAGAGCTGATCCGCCCGCAGCCACAGATGCAGGTGGCCTGATGCATTTCGCCGCCCACCTGTGGATGCCCTTCGTCGACTTCGTCTTTATGCGCCGCGCTCTCATCGGCGGGTTGGTACTCGCCTGCAGTACCGCGCCGCTGGGCGTGTTCCTGATCCTGCGGCGCATGAGCCTGATCGGTGACGCTGTCGCCCACGGCATCCTGCCCGGCGCAGCCCTCGGCTTCTGGTTCGCCGGCCTCAGCCTGCCCGCCCTGACCATCGGCGGCCTCGGCGCGGGCCTGAGCATGGCTGGCCTGTCCGCTTGGATCACTCGCCGCACCGGCCTGCGTGAAGACGCCAGCCTCGCCGCCATCTACCCCATCTCCCTGGCCGCGGGCGTGCTGATCCTCGGCATCGCCGGCAAACGCCTCGATCTGCTGCACCTGCTGTTTGGCTCCGCCCTGGCGGTGGATGAAACCACCCTCACCGGCATGCTGTGGGTTTCCAGCTTCAGCCTGATCGCCATGGCCGCGATCTACAAACCGCTGCTGCTGGACACCCTCGACCCATTGTTCCTGCAAACCGTCAGCCGCCTCGGCCCACTGGCCCATGGTTTGTTCCTGACCTTGGTGGTGCTGAACCTGGTCATTGGCTTCCAGGCCATCGGCGCCTTGATGGTGGTAGGCCTGATGATGTTGCCGGCCATCGCTTCACGTTTCTGGAGCCGGCGCCTGCCGGTGTTGATCGCGGTATCGGCAGTGCTGGGATGCCTGTCGGTGTGGCTGGGTTTGTTGCTGTCGTTCTACTACTCGTTGCCCAGCGGCCCGGCCATCGTGCTGGTGGCGGGCGCCGGGTATCTGCTGTCCGTGGTCTTCGGTCCGGTGCACGGCTTGCTGCGCCGCCCGCCTTTGCTGTCATCCCAATGAGGTGTTTCCCGATGCGCGCTCTACTCGTGCTGTTCAGTCTCGTCCTGTCGTTGTCGACGGCCCAGGCCGCCGACAAGCTTCAGGTGGTTACCAGCTTCAGCATCCTCGATGACATCACTCACCAGATTGGTGGTGATCACATCCAGATCAGCAACATGGTCGGCCCCGACGCCGACGCCCACACCTACGAGCCTACCCCGGACGATGCCAAGGCACTGCTCAAGGCCAAGGTGATCATCAAGAACGGCCTGGGCTTCGAACCCTGGCTGGACCGCCTGGTGACCAGCACCGAAACCAAAGCCACGGTGGTGACCGCCAGCAAAGGCGTGATCTCCCACACCATGGAAGAGGACGGCGAAACCATCCCCGACCCGCACGCCTGGCACAACCTGGCCAACGCCGAAATCTATGTGAACAACATCACCAAGGCGCTGATCGCTGCCGACCCGGCCAACAAAGCCGACTACCAGCACAATAGCCAAACCTACCTGAAAGAAATCTATCGCCTGCTGGCCGAAGCCAAGACCAAGTTCGGCGCTCTACCCGCCGGTAACCGTCGCATCGTCACCTCCCACGACGCCTTCGGCTACCTGGGCCAGGCTTATGGCATCGATTTCCTCGCGCCACAGGGCTTGTCTACCGAACGCGAGCCGTCCGCCGCCGAAGTGGCTGCGCTGATCACTCAGATCCGCAAAGACAAAGTCAAAGCCGTGTTCATGGAAAACATCAAGGATTCGCGCCTGCTCAAGCAGATCGCTGACGAAAGCGGTGCGCAGATCGGCGGCACGCTGTACTCCGACGCCCTCGCCGCTGAAGGCCCGGCCAGCACCTTCACCGGACTGTTCGAATACAACCTCAACACGCTGTGCGCGGCTCTGGGCAAGCCATGACCTTGAGCATGCTCGACCTGGAAGGGGCTGCCGTCGGCAGCAGCTTTCCCCTCGAACCCGTGCTCGATGCCCTGCCGTGGAACAGCGATGGCCTGATCGCCGCCATCGCCCAGCAACACGGCAGCGGCGAGGTGTTGATGCTGGCCTGGATGAACCGCCAGGCCCTCAAGGAAACCCTGGGCACCGGGCAGGTCTGCTACTGGTCGCGCTCACGCCAGCAGTTGTGGCGCAAGGGCGAAAGCTCCGGTCACTGGCAACAGCTGGTGGAGGCACGCCTGGATTGCGACGGCGACGCGGTCCTGCTGATCGTCGACCAGCAGGGCCCGGCCTGCCACACCGGAAGGCCGACCTGCTTCTACAACGCCATCGACGGCGACTACGTCCACATCATTACGGAGCCCTTAGCATGATCCGCAAAAACCCGTCCGGCGATCTGCCTGTGATTGCCGAATCGGCCTACGTCGACAAGACCGCCATCATCTGCGGCAAAGTCATCATTGGCGAAAACGTGTTCGTCGGCCCCTACGCCGTGATCCGCGCCGACGAAGTCGACGCCAGCGGCGGCATGGACCCGATCATCATCGGCGCCAACTCCAACATCCAGGACGGCGTGGTCATCCACTCCAAATCCGGCGCGGCGGTGACCATCGGAGAGTTCACCTCGATTGCGCACCGCTCCATCGTCCATGGCCCCTGCACCGTCGGCGACCGCGTGTTCATCGGCTTCAACAGCGTGCTGTTCAACTGCGCCGTGGGCGATGGCTGCGTGGTGCGCCACAACTCGGTGGTCGACGGCCGCGACTTGCCCGCCGCGTTCTACGTGCCCTCCACCACCCGCATCGGACCGAACACCGACCTCTCGCAATTCCCGCCGGTGAGCGTGAGCGCCTCGGAGTTTTCCGAAGACGTGGCCCGCACCAACGTTGACCTGGTGCGCGGCTATAAAGCCCTGCAAAACGAGTTCTGAACCATGAGCCGCCTGCTGATCCGCAACGCCCGCCTGGTGAACGAAGGCCAGGAATTCGACGCCGATGTGTTGGTTGCCAACGGTCGTATCGAAAAGATCGCCAGCAGCATCCAGGACAGCAACGCGACTGTCGCCATCGACGCCCAAGGTCACTGGCTGCTGCCCGGCATGATCGATGACCAAGTGCACTTTCGCGAACCCGGCGCGCCGGACAAAGGCAGCTTCTACAGCGAATCCCGCGCGGCGGTAGCCGGTGGTATCACCAGCTTCATGGACATGCCCAACACCCACCCGGCCACCCTCGACCTGGACGCCCTGGCCGACAAAAAGCGCCGCGCCGCCCTGCACTCGGTGGCCAACTATGGCTTCCACTTCGGCGTGAGCAACGACAACCTCGACACCGTCGCAGCCCTCGACCCACGTGAGGTGGCCGGGGTCAAAGTGTTCATGGGGGCTTCGACCGGCAATATGCTGGTGGACGATCCTCGGATCCTGGAGCGCCTGTTCGCCGAAGTGCCCACGATTTTGCTGGCCCACTGTGAACACACGCCAAGCATCCAGGCCAACGAACAGCGCCTGCGCGAACGCTTCGGCGAGCACATCCCCGCCGTCGCGCACCCGCTGATCCGCGATGCCGAGGCGTGCTATCGCTCGTCATCCTTTGCCGTGGAATTGGCCAAGCGCCATGGCACCCGCCTGCATGTGCTGCACCTGACCAGCGCCCGCGAACTGGCGCTGCTCGAAGACAAACCCTTGAGCGAAAAACGCATCACCGCCGAGGTCTGCCTGCACCACCTGCTGTTCGATGACCGCGACTATCACCGCCTCGGCCACCAGATCAAATGCAACCCGGCCATCAAGACCCGCGCCGACCGCGACGCCTTGCGCCTGGCCTTGTTAAGCGACCGCCTGGATGTCATCGGCAGCGATCACGCGCCGCATACCTGGGCGCAAAAACAGTTGGGTTATCGCGAGGCGCCTTCGGGATTGCCCCTGGTGCAGCACGCCCTGCCCGCGCTGCTGGAACTAGTGGCCGATGGGCTGCTGCCGTTGACCACGCTGGTCGCAAAAACCAGTCACCGTGTGGCCGACCTGTTCGCCATCCCCGATCGTGGCTACCTGCGTGAAGGTTATTGGGCCGACCTAGTGCTGATCAAACCTGAGCCCGAGGGCAAGCCGGTCAGCAGCCAACCCATCCTGGCCCGCTGCGGCTGGACGCCCTTCGCCGAACGCAGCTTTCGTCACAGCGTCAGCACCACCCTGGTTTCCGGTCACTTGGCCTTTCATAACGGTCAGGTAATCGACAGCTGCCAAGGATTACCTTTGCATTTCCAGCGCTAGAGACGACGGCGATGATCCGGATCACCCTGCCAGACGGCACCCAACGCGAGTACGACGAGGCACTGTCGGTTTACGAGGTAGCCGCCAGCATCGGCTTGGGGCTGGCCAAAACCTCGGTCGCCGGTCGCGTTGACGGTGTGCTAGTGGGTTGTGAACACCTGCTGGAACAGGACGCCCGACTCCAGATCATCACCACCCAGGATCCCGAGGGGCTGGAGATTCTGCGTCGCTCCTGCGCAAGTCTGTTGGCGATGGCCACTCAGCAACTGTTTCCTATCGCTCAGTTGAAAGCCGGGTCGCCCACCGACGATGGTTTTTTCTACGACTTAGCCTGCGAACGCACCTTCACAGCGCTCGACCTTGAACAGATCGAAGCACGCATGCGCCACTTGGCGAACACCAATCATTCGGTACGGCGCCTGGGCGATTTTGAAGCCCTGTGCCACGGTCTTCATGTGCCCAGCACCGGTGTGATCCGAGCCTTCAAGCTGACCAAGGTCACCCTCAACGCATCGCAACAACGCATTTACGGCACCTGTTGGGCCAGCCAACAGGCTGCGGTGCTCACCCTGAGTGAAAGCCAGGCCGACTTCGGCCAGCAGGTCTGTGAAGCATTGAAACGTGTGGGCATACGGGCGGTGGTGGACCGACGCAACGAGAAGGTCAGCTACAAGATGCGCGAGCACAGCCTGCACCAAGTGCCGTATCTGGTGATTGTTGGCGAGCGGGAAAAAGCCGGCGGCTACGTCAGCCTGCGTAGCCGCCTGGGGGAAGACCTCGGTCAGATGAGTGTCGAAGCCCTGTGCGAAAGGCTCAAGCGCGAGGCTTGACCGTCCCGCAATCGTTGCCCAGCCACTGGGCATGGCTGTCCAGGCTGCCCTTCTGCTGAATGCCGGTGGCATTGAAGGTGCCGTTGACGGTGGTAGTGAATTCTTTCTGGCTCTGGAAAGTGGCTACACCCGTGCCTTGGGCTTTCGGGCAACTGAAGCGGAATTTCCACTGGTTGCCGGTCTTGTCGGTCACTTCCTGCTTGCAGCCCGATTGCGGGTCGGTCAGCGGGATCGAATCGGAGGCAACCTGCGCCGGGGTGAGGCACACCTGCACGCCTTTGCCGGCCATGGTGATGCCCTGTTTTTCGAGCATGGCACGCTGTTCCGGGGTCATCTGTTGCTTGAGCTGACCGAGGATCAGCGACAGGTCGGGCAAGTCCTGGTTATCGACTTTCATATTGCTGGTGGTCAGTTCCCACAAGCCCGGCGCCAGCATCTGCGCCTGCGCCGCCACCGGCAGCGACACACCAATCATCATGGCCAAAGACAGCAGACGAGCATTCATCGGGTAACTCCTGGGTAATGTTGGGCGTTAGACGCCGCAAAGGTGCCAGGGTTGCACGGCAAATAAAATAGCGACATTCCTGACCAGACATGGTCTGTTAGGCACTGGATTGCCTGGAGTAACGTCGTTCATGGATTTCTTTGGCCCGCACCTGCTCGCCTACTTCATCGCCACGCTGCATTTTCTCGGGACCCTCGCCGCGATCCACGCGGTGCTGACCGTCAGGACCGCCCAAGGCTCGATCGCCTGGGCCTTGTCGCTGATGTTCATGCCCTACCTCACGCTGATCCCCTACCTGATCTTCGGCCGCAGCACCTTCGACGCGTACATCCAGGCCCGTCGCCAGGCCAACCAGGAAATGCACACCGCGATCACCGAGCTGAACTGGCGCCCGTGGGTCGAAGAGGCCCTGGCGGCACGCAACTCCAGCGCCTACGCCTCGCTGCGCGCCATGCCCAAGCTGGGCCGCATGCCGTGCCTGGCCAACAATGAAGTGCGCTTGCTGATCAATGGCGACGCCACCTTCAGCGCAATCTTCGCGGCGATCCGCAATGCCAAGACGGCGGTGCTGTTCCAGTTCTTCATCATTCATGACGACGAACTTGGCCGCCAACTGCACGCGCTGTTGAAGGAAAAGGCCGCAGAAGGCGTCGCCATCTACGTGCTGTATGACCGCATCGGCAGCCACGCCCTGCCCCATCGTTATGTGCAATCGCTGCGCGACGCCGGGGTGAACGTCAAAGCCTTCGCCACCCGCAGCGGCTGGCTCAATCGCTTTCAGGTCAACTTCCGCAACCATCGCAAGATCGTGGTGGTGGACGGCATCACCGGGTTTGTGGGCGGGCATAACGTCGGCGATGAATACCTGGGCAAGAAGCCGCCGCTGGCGCCGTGGCGCGATACCCATGTGCAGGTGACCGGCCCGGTGGTGGCATGCTTGCAAGAGTCGTTTGCCGAAGACTGGTTCTGGGCCGCACGCGAACTGCCGCCACTGATCTTGCCGGACGCCTACCCCGAGGACGGCGTGCTCTGCCAATTGCTCGCCAGCGGTCCGGCCGACCCTTATGAAACCTGCTCGCTGTTCTTCGTCGAAGCCATCCACGCCGCGACCGAGCGCGTCTGGATCACCAGCCCCTATTTCATCCCCGACGAAGCGGTGTTCTCTGCCCTGCGCCTGGCCGTGCTGCGCGGTGTCGATGTGCGGCTGCTGCTGCCTTCACGGCCCGATCACCGCATCGTCTACGCCGCGTCCAGCCTGTACGCGATCGAAGCCGTGCGCGCCGGCGTGCGGGTATTCCGCTATACGCCAGGCTTCCTGCATCAGAAGGTGGTGTTGGTAGACGACGAAATCGCCGCCATCGGCAGTGCGAACATGGACAACCGTTCGTTCCGGCTGAATTTTGAAGTGATGTTGCTGACGGTCGACGAGGCCTTCGCCAAGGAAGTTGAGCACATGCTGCTGGACGACTTCGCCCTGGCCCATGAAGTCAGCCAGGAAGAAAGCCGCGAAACCCGTCGCCTTCAGCAACTGGGCATGCGGGTTGCGCGGCTTATTTCACCGATCTTGTAACGGGCTCAGCGGTAGATATCTTCCCGCGTCCACGGCAAGTCATGGCTGCCATCGGCATGGGGTTTCACCGCCAGAATCTGGTGCAGGTTGATCCAGCCCCGCGCAAACGCATAGGCACAACCGGCCAGGTACAGCCGCCAGATACGCAACGCCTGCTCCGGCACCATCTTCGCCGCTGCTTCCAGGTTGTCTTCCAGGCGCTCGCTCCAATGGTCCAGGGTGCGCGCGTAGTGCAGACGCAGACTTTCGACGTCGACCACCTCCAGCCCGACTTCGCTGATTTCGGCCGTCATCATCGCCAAATGCGGCAGTTCGCCGTTGGGGAACACGTAACGCTCGATGAACTCACCCGCGCCGCGCCCCACAGGGCGACCATCGGTGTGCTTGGCGGTAATACCGTGGTTCATCACCAGGCCGCCTTCGCGCACTGCGCCGAACAGGGTCTTACAGTATTCCGCCAGGTTGGCGTGGCCGACGTGCTCGAACATGCCCACGCTGACCACTTTGTCGAAACGCCCGTCTTGCGGCAGGTCACGGTAGTCGAGCAGTTGCAGGTCCACCTGGTCTTCCAGGCCTTCGGCTTTCACCCGTTCCCGGGCCAGCGCCAACTGCTCCTTGCTCAAGGTGATGCCAAACACCTTAACCCCGAACTCCCGCGCGGCAAACCGCGCCAGCCCACCCCAACCACAGCCGACATCCAGCAAATACTCGCCCGGCTGCAGCCGCAACTTGCGGCACAGGTGGCGAAATTTGTCTTGTTGGGCCTGGTCGATGGATTCGCTGCCGGTTTCGAAATACCCGCAGGAGTACGCCATGTCCTGGTCCAGCCACAGCTGGTAGAACTCGTTGGACAGGTCGTAATGGTAGGAAATGGCCGCTGCGTCAGTGGCCTTGTCGTGGATCGAGCGCACCGGACGACTCCCCTCGTCGTCTTCGATCAGGGCGTGACTCAATTCGTCACACACCCGGATGACCTCGGAAATGGAGCCTTCCAGCTCCAATTTACCCTCGACAAAGGCTTCGCCCAGTGAATCGAGCGTTGGATGGGTCAGCTTGGTCACGACCGTGGGGTCCTTCACCACGATGGTCACACTGGGCTCGGGGCCCAAGTTGAATTCATGGCCGTCCCAGAGTCGAAGACGCAGCGGTAGCTGAAGATTCTGTAAGGCCGGTGGAAGTTGCGCGAGCATGAGTAGTCCCCCCTTGTTTCAGACGTCTGCTGAGAGGTTAGACCATCCGAAGACAAAGTAGGAGGCTATCGATTTGATAGCGCTCTTCTATGGGGCCCGGCGCTCGAGCAACCCGTCCTGGACCCACTGCTTCAGCCAAGTAACGGCCTGCAGTGGCGCACCCTCTGCATGAGTGACTGCCAACTCGGCGCACAGTTCGGCAAAGCTCCAACCGGTGGTCGCCATTCCCGTCAGGGCAGAGGCCTCGGCGGGTTCCAGGCTGCGGTAATGGCAAACATTCTGATGGCGCCACACCAGGCACGTCTGCGACGGGGCGAGTGCGTGACTGTCGGGGAAGTCGGATTCGTCCTTGCTGGCGCGCCAGATCGCGACACTGTTGAACTGGCACAGCAGCGCTTGCACCGTCGGCGCCAGGGAAACCTGCAACACCGGCCACGCCTCTGGCGGCAACGACGCCATGTCGCCCAGCGTCAGCGGTTCGCCCTGCGGCGCATCAAATGCCAGGGTGAATGCCCACTCCAACCGCGCCAACTCCGCCAATGGCGCACTCTGCTCCGCCACCAGATGCTCAAGGATAAACACCGGGAAACGCTCGCCCAGCCAGCGCAGGCTGTAATGGGCCGAGGGGTTGCGGCGCAGGTAGGCTTCGGTCAGCGCGGCAAACTCGTCATCGCCCAGCCAATAAAGGATGGCGCTGAAGTCATGCCGCAAGACTTCCTGCAACCGTGAGAGGTAGGCGTTGTGGTAAATCGCCAGGCCCGTGTCCACATCCAGCGTCGGCCCGCCCAGCAACGTGGCGGCGAAACCACTGTTGGCCACTGGCGTTTCGGATAACAGGTGCTGCTCGAAGGCCAGTTGCCAATCCGTCAGGCGCATAGCTGTCTCCTGGCCAGGGCGGTCGCGCCCAGTTCACGGGCCTTGCTCAGTTCGGTGAGCAGTTCTTCAAAGGGTGGGAAATGGTCATCCCGTTCCAGTAGCGTCGACACGGGCCCTAGATGCTCGAGCGTCTGTTGATAAAGCGCCCACACCGGATCACACACCGGATGGTCATGGGTGTCGACCACGTAATCGCCATAGTCCACATGCCCCGCCAGATGCAGCTGGCGGATGCTTTCCGGCGGCAAGTTACGGATAAACGTCCAGGCGTCAAAGCCATGATTGCGCGAGCTGACGTACACGTTGTTAACGTCCAGCAACAGCTGGCAGCCCGACAGGTGAGCCAGGGCATTGAGAAATTCCCACTCGGTGAATTCGTCCGCCTTCGAGCGTACATAACTGGAGACGTTTTCCAGCACCAACGGGCGTTGCAACACGTCCTGCACTTGGCGCACACGGGCGGCCACGTGGTAGAGGCTTTCTTCGGTGTAAGGCAGCGGCAGCAGGTCATGCAACTGGTGGGCGCTGCCGCGACTCCAGCACAGGTGATCGGACACCCACGCCGGCTGGATACGCTCGGCGAGCTGTTTGATCTGCTTCAGGTAATCGGTATCAAGGGCATGGGGCCCACCGATGGACAAGGACACCCCGTGCATCACCAGGGGATAACGCTCGGCTATCGCATCCAGGTAATACAAGGCTTTACCGCCCTGGACCAGGTAATTCTCGGAGATCACTTCGAACCAATCCACCGCCGGCGATTGTTCAAGGATCTGTTGGTAGTACTCACTGCGTAAACCCAGGCCGTAACCGAGGCTCGGAAGAGAGGTAGGCATAAGACACTCCTGGGAAAGTGTCCGCAGCGGTGGGGGCGACCGCTGCGGGTGCACTTGGCGGTCGGTTATTCGCCGACTTTGCCGCCAGCCTTGGTGCAGGCATCGGCACTGGCCATTGCCTTGAAACCCTGACCTTTGCAAGAACCCTGGCCTTTGCAGGCGTGGTCCTTGGTTTTGCAGTCGTTCTGGCCTTTGCACGCGTTGATGCCGTAGCAGTGAACGGCGGTGTCAGCGGCTTGAGCTTGAGTGACAACACCGGCAAACATAGTGGCAGCGGCCATTGCGAGAGCGGCACCAGCAGCAGCGGATTTGATGTTCATTGTTGTATTCCTCATGATCGTAGGGGTGTCGGTCTGAACGGATTGTTCAGTCTCGACACACCACTAGAGTGAGGCCCCTCAGCCGCGTTACAGCCGCGTGCAAATATTTCTGAAAATTATTCTTCGAGCTTCAAAAGGGGCTCCTGGAAGCGTAGCAAACGCCCGGCATTCCCCAGTACCAGCAAAGTACTGAGGTTATGCAGCACCGCTGCAATCATGGCGCCCGCCGCCCCCAACCAGCCAAACGCGGCGAATACGACAATGGCCAAGGTCCAACCCAGGCCGATGATCACGTTGACCTGCAAGGTCTGCCGGCACTGGCGGCTCAAGCGCACACAGGTGCCCAGGCGCCGCAGGTCGCTGCCGATCAGCACCACGTCCGCCGACGCCAGGGCAATATCCGCCCCGCCCGCGCCCATGGCCACACCGACTACGCCGGCCTTGAGTGCCAGGGAATCGTTGATGCCATCCCCCACCACCATCGGGCGAAAGCCGCTGCCGATTTCACCCAACACGCGGTTGAGCTTGTCTTCCGGTAGGGCCTGGGCTTCGACATCGCTGATGCCGACCTCCAGCGCCAGGCTGTTGGCCACGCTTTGGCGATCGCCGGTAAGCAGCAGTTGGCGACCCAGGCCGAGATCACGCAGTTCTTGCAGGGCCTGGCGTGCCTCCGGCTTGACGCTGTCGGCCAGCAGCAACCACGCGAGAAACTGCCCATTCAGCGCCAGCCCGGCGATGGGGCCATCGTGGTTCGGCACAGCGGTGGTGACGATGCCCAGTTGCTCGAACAATTCCGGCCGACCCAAGGCCGCTTCGCCCTGATCGGTTTGCGCCACGACACCCAGCCCCTGGCGTTCGCGAATATCCGTCAACGCCAGCAGCTGTTCCTGCGTTGCCAAACCCGCCAACGCCCGGCTGACCGGATGGCTGCTCGCGGAGCCCAGGCTGGCCGCGAGATTGAGCAGCACCTGCCGATCCGGCGCGGTGGTTTCGATGGATTGCAGGCGCAGGGTGCCGAAGGTCAGCGTCCCGGTCTTGTCGACCACCAACGAGGTCAGGTCCGCCAGCTCCTCCAGAAACGCCGAGCTGCGAATCAGAATCCCATGCCGCGCCGCGACTGCAATGCCCGCAATCGCCGTGGCCGGCGCCGACAGCACCAACGCACACGGGCACGCCGCCACCAGCACAGCGAGCATCGCCTGGGCATCGTTGGTCACAAACCAGGTCACCGCCGCCAGCAACAACACCAGCACCATATAGCTGCCGGCATAACGTTCCAGCAGGCGTGTGATCGGCGGCTTGGCGCGCTCGGCGTTCTGCATCAGCGCGATGACTTTGCCCAAGGTGGATTCATTGCCCGTGCGCGTCACTTGCAGGCGCAGCAAGCCATCCAGGTTGATCGCCCCGCCAAACACCTGCACGCCCACACTGGCTTCCAACGGCACCGACTCACCGGTAATCGGCGCCGTGTCCAGGCTCGCCTGGCCCGACAGCACCACGCCATCAGCCGGCACCCGGTCACCGGCGCGCACCTCGACCACATCGCCGGTATTCAGCGTGCCGTTGTCCACTTCGACAATGCTGCCGTCGGCATGCACCAAGCGCGCGTGGCTGCGCGTCAGCTTGCCCAGAGCATGGATCGCTTCCTGGGAGCCGATCACGCTACGCTCTTCCAGCACATGGCCGAAGATCATGATGATCGGCAGCAACGCCGCCGTCAGCAGATCCCCTGTGGCCCAGGCACCGAGCATGGCCAGGGCGATCAGTTGATCGGTGATGCCATGCAAACTCGGAAACCGCAGGCTGTACCAGGCCGAACGCATCACCGGCACGGCCACCAGCAAGGATGCGACGCCCAGCAGCAGTTGGCTCACGCCGGTCTGGTCGGGCGCGAGCCAGCGCCATACCAGGCCCAGCACCAGCAACCCCAAGGCCAGCATGGCCAGGGTCAATTGCCGGGCAGCGCTGCGCTGTTCGGCGGAGGTCAGCATGGGTGCGCTCATTGTTCGGCTCCCTGGATGATCAAGCGGGAGTCGTCTTTCGGATCGACCGTGGTCACAGAACCGGCCTGGCCGAGAATTTTCGGCACGCGCTCGCGGTACAGGCGCAGCAGCAAACCCGGGTCTTTCACCTGGGCCAGGCTGGCGACGGTTGCGGTTTGCGCCTGGGCATTGGCCAGGCGTTCGCTGGCCTGGGCGTGGGCGACTTGCACCAGGCGGTCGGCCTGTTGGGTGGCGGTCTGGGTGAGTTTTTCCGCGTCGGTGCGGGCGTTGGCCACGGCCTTGTCGGCTTGCTGGCTGGCCGTCAGCACGGCGTTGAACGCATTGACTGCCGGGCCCGGCAGGCTCGATTGCACATCGACACGGGTGACTTCGATGCCCAATCCCAATCCCGTAGAAGCCAATTGCGTGAGGCGTTTATTGATGCCTTGCACCAAGTCGCCACGCAACCGCTCACGGCGCTCGGCGGCGCCGTTGTCGGTGCCGATCAGTTCAGGTCGCGCCACCAGAATCGTGTCCAGGTCCCGCGCCGCGGTGAGGGCCACGGCGCTGCGCGTCACCAGTCGATCCAGGGCCGGCAGCACATGATCGCCCTGCAACACAAAGGCATAGGGTTCGGTGACTTTGTAGAACACCCGCACATCCAGTTGCACCACGCCGGCATCGCCAGTCAGCAGGTAACCGGAACCCGCCAGCGCATCACTCAAGGGCGTGGCGAAGCTGGCCACACGGTCGGCCTGGATCGCCGCGTCGGAGCGCAGCAGGTTCTCCACCCGGCGTTCGATCACGCGGTCAGCCGCCGGTAGCAACACCACCTGCTCGAACGGCTGCGGCCAAGCCAGCAACAGCCCGGCATTCTGGATACGGTCGAGGGCGCCAAAATGCAGGACCACCGCACGGTTCTGCGGGTCGATCTGGCGCACATTGGAAAACGCCCAGGCCAACGCCGCCAATACCGTCACCGCGTACAACGCCAGGAAGGTCAGGCGCCCGGCCTGGATCCAGGGGCTGTCCGGGCTGTCACGCATCGTCATGGCTGGACGTCCTTGGGCCCGTCCACCAAGGCGCGGAACGGCGCTGCGTCGGTGCGCAGGATGATCTTGGTGCCTGGTGTGACCACAGTGCCTAAGGTATCCAGAGAGCGCAGCAGGTTGTACAGCTGTGGATTACCCGCGTAGGCGCGACCATAAATCTGCGCCGCTTCGACCCGCGATTGCGCTTCGATATCGGCGGCTTTCACGGTGGCATCGGCCTGCACGATGCGCGCATCACGCTCGGCGGCGGAGCGGATCTGCGCGGCCTCGCGCTTGCCCACGGCGGTGCGTTCGGTGGCGATGGTTTCACGCTCGGCACGCATGCGGTCGACCGTAGCGGTGAGCGTGACCGACGGCAAAGTCAGGCGTTCGATGCCGACCTGGGCGACACGCACGCCGTAGGTGGTGAGCAATTGTTGATCAATCTGCTGGCGCAACTGCGCTTCGAAATCAGCGATGCGCACTTGGCTGGCGTCGGTGTTGATCAGGCTGGACAGGTCGAAGCTCGCCGCCGTGGTTTCCAACGCCGAGCCCACGAAGGTACGAATCTGCCGCGCCGCTTCATCCGGTTGGTTCTGCACGGCGCGCATGAAGCGCTGCACGTTGTCTGCGTCGCCCTGCACCTGCCACGCCACGTACGCCTGCACGATGATGCGCAGGCCGTCGCGGGTACCCACATCCTGCAACCCGCTGGAGGTGGTGCGCAGGCGCAAATCCACCGGGATCGCCGCTTCGAACGGCGCCGGCCAACGCCAGCCCAGGCCCGGCTCCAACAACACCCGCGACGGATTACCGAAACGGGTTATCACCGTGGCCTCGCCGGAACGCACCTGCACCAGGCTGGCGGCGGCAACCGCAAACAGCACCAGCAACAGCGCCCAGGCCATACGCCGCCAGGGGAACGGGCCGGCCGCTTGTTCGTCACCGTGATGATGGTGGTGGTGATGGCCGTGATGATGACCGTGATCGTGAGAATGAGCGCTCAACTGACAGACTCCTTATTGAACGGCTTTACGCGGCACCGAAGGATCGGCCGGCAAGGTAAAAGAACGCAGATCGATCGTCGGCGCGCCGTCGGCACCCAGGCGATGATCCAGAATCAGCAGCTTGGCGTGGGCCAGGCCCTGGCTGAGTTGGCCGAGGTACTGTTCCAAAACGAACGCCTGGCCGGCCGTGGCGTAGGCCTTTTGTTCGGCGGCAAAACGCAGGTTGGCCGCCTGGGCGCCCGCGTTCACTTCGCGGGCGGTGGCTGTGGCCTGATCGCGGGCGGTGCTGGCTTGCAGCAACGCCTGGTTGGTTTGCTCACTAGCCGCGCCGCGTTCGCGGGAAATCAGGGCCTGGGCGCCGATCTGCGCAGCTTGCACACCGTGGTAAGCGTTGGCGGCGCCGGCCGGTGGGTGGATCGCCTCCACCACCGTGGCGAGAATTTCTACGCCGCTGTCGAGTGTTTGCAGGTCGGCCTGCACGGCGCGGCCGATTTCGTCGGCCAGGCTCGTGCGTTGTTCGCCAAGCAATTCGTCGAGGGTGCGTGAGGCAAAGTCATGTACGAGGATGCGGCTGGCGGTGCTGCGGATCAGGGTCGGCACGTCCGCGCTGTTATAGGTGGCGGCGAGCGCGGCCTGATCGGTGAGGCCGATGCGGTAGACGAACCGCACATCCATATTGACGATCTGGAAGCTCTGTTTGTCGCCGCTGCTGCTGGCGATCACCTGGGACTTGTCATTCACATGGCTGGCGTCCCACAAACGGTTGGCGATCAGCGGCGCCGGGCCTTCGGCGGGGGCCAGTTCTGGCGTGGCGGCTTCGCTGACGCTGGTGGCCAGTTCATGCACCACGCCGTTTTCCACACTGATCACGCGGCCCAATGGCCATGGCAATCCCGCATGCAAGCCAGGGCCGAACACCTGCACCGGCTTGCCGAAACGTTCATAGATCCCACGACCTTGCAGGGGCACTTCGTGCACGCCAGTAAGCGCCCAGCCTACCGCCAGCACCACCAGCAACACCGGCAGGAACGCCCGGCGCATGTAGGTAAATGCCCAGATCTGGCGCAGGTCGATACCAAAGCGGTTGTGCAATTCATGTTGCAGCGCGAGTAAGGGCTGCGGCGGCCAGCGTAACAATCCGGCGATAAAGCTTTGCGCCATCAAGCGCGGCTCGACGCGGGGCTGACGTGGGCTGAACAGGGACAACACAGCTCTTAATAGAAACTCCAGCGAGACGAGCGCCGGCAGCAAGCCGATTAATACGGCCAACCTCAGGGGCCAAACGGCGTTGGCCCCGGCAAACAGCAGGCACACCGCACTGACCACCAGGCAAATAATCGCCACCCGGCTCAACTGCGCCAGTTGCGAGGCTTCCGGCCATTGCGCGGTGGTCTCCTGGGCCAGACGGCGTTCAAACACCAGCACGCCAAACGCCAACCCCAACGCCAGCGCGGCGCCGATGCTTGCCGATTGACCGATCGCTGCGGCGGGCAGCGCCAGGTTCCAGAACTCGACAATGCTGACCAACGCCAGCAACGACCAGCCGCCGAGCCACAACACTGGCGTACCGATCTGCTTGCCAAAGCGCTCCATAAGACGCGCGTAGCGGCTTGCGTCCTCAACCGGCACATCAACCGACGGTTCTTCCAACGCCTGCGCACGCCAATCCGCCACCCACCACGCCGATTGCAAGCCAGCTACCAATAACAGCAACGCCGACGCACAGTTGATCAACACCACCGGCCAGATCGACAGCGGCGCAAACAACGCGACAAACAGCGCCAGCACCCAGCCGGCAACGGCCAACACCGTCAGGCTGATACCGGCCTGGCGCAATCGTCGGGCATGGAACAGCCCCTGTTGAAAACGCGGAAGGCCTTCCACCGAAGCGCCGTCAGCTTCCAGATCCACTTGCATCCACTTATGTCCACATGCACACAATTCGTTACGATATAACACGGAGCGTGAAATTTTTGTTTGCTTAGAAGCAGACCGTGACTAAACCCCCAGAAACACGCGCCATCACTGGTGCAGGCCACGAAGAATCGGGCACACTCCAGAACAGTTTTTCGCGGGTCCACGGACAAGGAAGCGTCACTCCCCATGATTTCGATCTATCAGCTCAAGCCGCGTTTTCAAAACCTGCTGCGCCCTCTTGTGCAGCGCCTCTATGACAATGGCACCACCGCCAACCAGATCACCGTGCTGGCCGGCGTGATTTCCTTGCTGGTCGGCCTGCTGATTGCCAGCTTCGCCCAACACCTGTGGCTGTTTGCGCTGATCCCGCTGTGGATGATCCTGCGCATGGCGCTCAACGCTATCGACGGCATGCTTGCCCGTGAATTCGGCCAACAGTCGCGCCTGGGCGCCTACCTGAATGAACTGTGCGATGTGATCGCCGACAGCGCGCTGATCCTGCCGTTTGCGCTGATCCCCGGCGTGAGCCTGGCGCCGGTGCTGCTGGTGGCGTTGCTGGCGGTGTTCAGCGAATACGCCGGCGTACTGGGGCCGATGGTGGGCTCATCGCGGCGCTATGACGGGCCGATGGGCAAAAGCGATCGCGCGTTCGTACTCGGAGTACTGGCCACCGGCGTGGCGCTGGGCTGGCTGGGCGCGGGTTGGGTCGACGCGGTGATGTGGCTGATGGCCGCCCTGCTCGCCTACACCTTGGTCAACCGCGTGCGTCAGGGCCTCAAAGAACAACAAGAAACCTCACCGATTGCATAAGGATTTTTGCGATGCGCGAACAGCAACAGCACACCTTCAGTACCCACGACGGCGTCGAGCTTTTCTACCGGCACTGGCCGGCCACGGAAACTACCGGGCCGCGCAAGGCAATCGTGTTGTTCCATCGCGGCCATGAGCATTCGGGACGTATCGCCCACCTGGTGGATGAGCTGAACCTGCCGCAGTTTGATTTCTTCGCCTGGGACGCCCGTGGCCACGGCCAATCCCCCGGCGAGCGCGGTGACAGCCCCAGCTTCGCCACCAGCGCCCGTGATGTGCAGACCTTCTGCGACCACATCGGCGCCACCTATGGCATCGAGGAGGAGAACTTCGCCGTCATTGCGCAAAGCGTCGGCGCGGTGATTGCCGCGACCTGGGTGCACGACTACGCGCCGAAGATTCGCGCGCTGGTGCTCGCGTCCCCGGCGTTCAAGGTCAAGCTCTACGTGCCCTTTGCGCGGCCGGGCCTGGCGCTGATGCGCAAGTTGCGTGGCAACTTTTTCGTCAACAGTTACGTCAAGGCCAAGTTCCTGAGCCATGACCCGGAGCGCGTCGCCTCCTACGACAGCGATCCGCTGATCACCAAGGCGATCTCGGTGAATGTGCTGCTCGGCCTGTACGAAGCGGCCGACCGGGTTGTCGCCGATGCCCAGGCGATCCAGGTGCCGACGCAGCTGCTGATCTCGGGTTCGGACTTTGTGGTGCACCGCAAACCCCAGCAGCAATTTTTCGACCGCCTCGGCAGCCTGAAAAAAGAGCTGCACATTCTCCCCGGTTTCTTCCACGACACCCTGGGCGAACGCGACCGCGCAACTGCGGTGAGCAGCGCCCGGCGTTTCATCCTGCAGAACTTCGAACACCCGCTGGACCGCGCCTCGCTGCTGGATGCCGACAAGCTGGGCGCTACTTGCGCCGAGTCCGAAGCCCTGGCCGCGCCGCTACCGCGCAACTCTTTGCGCGACCTGTACTGGCGCATGACCCGCGCCAGCATGGGCCTGGGCAAGAACCTCTCGGACGGTGTGAAGCTGGGCTTCGACACCGGTTTCGACTCCGGTAGCACCCTCGACTACGTGTACCGCAACACGCCCACCGGCAAGGGCGGGCTGGGACGGATGATCGACACCAACTACCTCAACTCCATCGGCTGGCGCGGTATTCGCCAGCGCAAGTTGAATGTAGAAGAACTGTTGCGCCTGGCGATGGCCAAGTTGCGCGGGGAAGATCGCGAAGTGCGTATCGTGGATATCGCCGCCGGTCATGGCCGCTACATCCTCGAAGCCTTGCAGGGTGTGTCGCCGCTGCCGGAATCGATCCTGCTGCGCGACTACAGCGACATCAACGTGCGCGACGGTGGCGCGCTGATTAGCGAGAAAGGCCTGGGGGACATTGCGCAGTTCGTCAAAGGTGATGCATTCGACCGCCTGGATCTCGCCGCGCTGGAACCCAAGCCAACGCTCGCGGTGGTGTCCGGGCTGTATGAGCTGTTTGCCGATAACGGCATGGTCGGCGGTTCGCTGGCGGGCCTCGCTGAAGCGGTGGAACCCGGTGGCTATCTGGTCTACACCGGCCAACCGTGGCACCCGCAGCTGGAGCTGATCGCCCGTGCACTGACCAGCCACCGCCAGGGCCAGGCCTGGGTGATGCGCCGCCGCAGCCAGGCGGAAATGGACCAACTAGTGGAAGCCGCCGGTTTCCGCAAGATCACCCAGCGAGTGGATGAGTGGGGCATTTTCACCGTGTCCCTGGCACAGAAGATCTGAGCATGCGCGAACCCGGCTTATTGAAACCCGCGTTCCTGTGGCTGCTGCTGTTGGCGCCGCTGTTTTTCAGCACCTACGGCTTTGCCACCTGGGTCACCAGCCAGCGCAGCGACGTCGGCACGCTGGTGTTCGATTGGGAAACCCATATGCCGTTCTGGGCCTGGACCATCGTGCCCTACTGGTCCATCGACCTGCTCTACGGGTTTTCCCTGCTGCTGCCCAACACCCGGCATGAACTGAAGCAACATGCGCTGCGTTTGCTGAGTGCCCAGGTGATCGCCGTGAGCTGCTTCCTGATCTGGCCGCTGCGCTTCACCTTCGAACGGCCGGAGCTGGACGGCGTGTTCGGCTGGCTGTTTGCGGTGCTGGCGGGGTTCGACAAGCCGTTCAACCAGGCGCCGTCCCTGCATATCGCGTTGCTGGTAATCCTGTGGGTCATGTACCAACGCCATACTCAGGGATTCTGGCGTTGGCTGGTGCATGGCTGGTTCGCGTTGATCGGCATTTCAGTGCTGACCACTTATCAACATCACTTTATCGACTTACCCACAGGCGCCCTCGCCGGGTGGCTGTGTGTGTGGTTGTGGCCGGTGAAACATCCGAGCCCGTTATTGAATGCACGGCTGACGCGGGATCCCAAGCGCTGGCGGTTAGGTGTGCGCTATGGCCTTGGCGCCTTGCTGTTGGCAATTCTTGCGTTTGTACTGGGCGGCGGCGGTTTGTGGATACTTTGGCCTGCGGTTTCCCTCGCCTTGATCAAGGCCAATTACTTCGTGCTGGGCGCTGCGGGGTTCCAGAAACGCGCCGACGGCCAACTGACATCTGCTGCGCGCTGGCTGTATGCGCCCTATCTGGCCGCGGCCTGGATCAACTCGCGCCTGTGGACACGCAAGCATCCACAACCGGACCTGATTGTGGATAACGTCTGGCTCGGGCGTATTCCTACAGCGAGTGAGCAAGAACCCTTCAAGGCCATCGTCGATCTCTGTGCCGAATTACCGATTAATCCACAGGGCCGCGCTTACCAATCGATTCCCGTGCTGGACCTGATTGCCCCGAGCCCCGACGAATGCCTGCAAGCCGCGCAAGCCATCGAACGCTTGCGCACTAGCGGCCCCTTGCTGGTGTGCTGCGCCCTCGGCTATTCGCGCAGCGCCACCGCCGTCGCGGCCTGGCTACTGCACACCGGGCGCGCCGCGACGATAGAGGATGCGCTGACTATCATTCGTACAGCGCGGGCCGATGTGGTCCTGCACCCCGCACACCGTGAAGCTTTGGAGGGTTTACCCCATGCCCGCTGATATGGAACTGCAGGTTGTCGCCAGCTTGTTGCGTCGAGGTCGCTCGCTGGATCAGTTATCCACAGGCCTGACCCTGGTCGGCGTACTGTTCGGCCTGGCCCAACTGCTGATGGCCAGTATTGCGCCGATCTGCCTGCTGCTGAGCCTGTGGATGATTATCCTCGGGCTGCTACAAAAGTACTGGGCGCTGCGCGTGGCCTTCGACGCCGACCTGTTCGCGCTGCTGGCCCGCGACATCGACCGCACCCCGGACCTCGACCAGGCCTTGCAAACCCTTGGCCTGCAATCGGCCAAGCGCATTGGCCGGCCCTGGACCGAGCGCCGTCGAGGCGCGCTCAAACTGTTGCGCAAACAAGCCTGGCTGCTGGGCGCGCAAGCGCTGCTGACCCTGGGCGTGATCCTCGCCAGCCCTTGGCTGCCTTTCGCCGGATAAGGAATCCCCATGTTCGAACCCGTGGTCGCCACGCTGATTACCTCCATGGCCCGCACCGTCACCGGCGCCCGCAGCCTGTGGCTCGGTTGCGCGCCGGTGCCAGTGCAACGCATCTACTTCGCCAACCACAGCAGCCACGGCGACTTCGTGTTGCTGTGGGCCTCGCTGCCGCAGAACCTGCGCAAATTCACGCGCCCGGTCGCCGGCAGCGATTACTGGAATAAAAGTGCCCTGCGCCGCTACATCATCAACCGCGTGTTCAACGGCGTGCTGATCGACCGCGAACGCAAGGACCCTGTGAATAACCCTTTGCAACCCATGCTCAACGCTCTGGAAGGCGGCGATTCGCTGATCATCTTCCCCGAAGGCACGCGCAACCTCGAAGACGGCCTGTTGCCGTTCAAAAGCGGTTTGTATCACCTGGCGAAAAGTTATCCACAGGCCGAATTGGTGCCGGTGTGGATCGCCAATCTCAACCGGGTCATGCCCAAGGGCCGCGTCCTGCCGCTGCCCTTGCTGTGCACCACCAGCTTCGGCGCGCCGCTGCAACTGGAAGACGGCGAAGACAAAGCCGCGTTCCTCGCCCGCACCCGCGACGCCCTGCTCGCCCTTGCCCCGGAGCCTGTCTGACATGGATAGCCAAACCCTGATGTTGTTCGGCGGCATCGGCGCCATCATGGTGCTCGCTTCGCTGATCGGCCTGATCCTCAAGCTGCGCACCCGTGGCAGCCCCAATGCCGTCATCGACAACCTCAATGCGCGCATCAACGCCTGGTGGGTGATGGTGGTGGTCATCGGCATCGCCTTCTGGCTCGGCACCGGCGCGGTGATCCTGCTGTTCTACGCAGTGTCGTTCTACGCCCTGCGCGAATTCCTCACCCTCACCCCCACCCGCCGCAGCGACTACCCGGCGCTGGTCGCCGCGTTCTACCTGGCGCTGCCGCTGCAATACCTGCTGATCTACTCGGACTGGTACGGGCTGTTCTCGATCTTCATCCCGGTATACGTGTTCCTGCTGCTGCCGATCCTCGCCTCCCTGGGTGGCGACAGCACGCACTTCCTGGAACGCGCGTCGAAAGTGCAGTGGGGCCTGATGATCGCAGTGTTCTGCGTATCCTTCGTGCCCGCCCTGCTCACCCTCGACATCCCTGGCTATGAAGGCCGCAACCTGCTACTGATTGCCTACCTGGTGATCGTGGTGCAACTGTCGGACGTCTTGCAGTACGTGTGTGGGAAATTGTTCGGCAAGCACAAGATCGCGCCGAACCTGTCACCGTCGAAAACCGTGGAAGGCTTTGTCGGCGGCATCCTGCTCTCGTCGCTGATCGGCGCGGCACTGTGGTGGACCACGCCGTTCAACCCGTGGCAGTCGTTCTTGATTGCACTGCTGATCAACCTGCTCGGGTTTGCCGGCGGCATCGTCATGTCGGCGATCAAACGCGATCGCGGCGTGAAGGATTGGGGCCATATGATCGAAGGGCACGGCGGGATGCTGGATCGGTTGGATTCGGTGTGCTTTGCGGCGCCGATTTTCTTTCATCTTGTGCGGTATTGGTGGACGTAAATTTCGTTGCCATTAACAACTTGAACGAATTTTTAAGCCTATAGGCAAACAAAATTATGTATTTTGTTAGCCTATAGGCTTATTTTTTTATTTATTTGTATGCCTATAGGCTAATATTAATAAAGAAATTGATAGCCTATAGGCTTACAAAGGATCATTTACCATGAGTGCTTCCAAGCTCTACAAACTGCGCCTTTCTCAAGTAGAACGTGCCATTGAGCCGTTTAATACCATTAAAAATGCGGCTGTTCCGCCAGGCGGTTGGCTGCGGGCTATCCGAGAATCATTAGGCCGCTCATTAAAAACGCAGGCCGAAATTGCCGGCGTATCCTCAGGGACGTTGACCAAGTCCGAGCGCTCAGAGGCTGAAGATCGGATATCACTCGCACAGCTAAGAAAGCTAGCAGCAGCACTGGACTGTGAACTCGTCTACGGCCTGGTCCCCAAGAAGCCCCTGCACGAAGTCATCCAAGACCGCGCCGAATTCATGGCGAAGCAAGAAATCCTAGGCGTTGCACACTCCATGAGCCTCGAAGACCAACGCCCCTCTGATGCGTTCATCGAACGTCAGATTGATGAACGCCGCAGAGAACTACTCGACGGTTCGTGGGCCCGCCTATGGCAATAGAACTGGAACTGAAACCAGGCCAAACGCCTCTCGATCCCGACGAAGTCGCTGGCCTGAAACCGAGGCATATCGCCAACCAGGGCGAATTGGATGAATGGGAAGCGCAGAACATCCTCAAAGCCTCACGTTGGATAGCGCGGCAAAAAAAGCTGGATGTACTGAACGACCATTTCTGCCGTGAGCTTCACGTGAAAATGTTCGACGACACTTGGAAATGGGCCGGCACCTTCCGCAAATCCGATAAGAATATCGGCTGTGATTGGACGCAGATCGCGGTCAACTTACGACAGTTGCTCGACAACATGGCTTACTGGCTGGAACACAATGTCTTCCCGCCAGAAGAGGTTGCCGTGCGCTTTCACCACCGACTTGTTTGGCTACACGCCTTTCCGAATGGCAACGGTAGACATGCTCGCCTCATGACCGACTGCCTACTGAGGCAATGTGGTCTTGCTCCCTTCTCCTGGGGTCGCGGTAACCTGGTGACCGCTACTGAAGTACGCCAACGCTACATCCAAGCGCTTCGCGCTGCCGACAACAATGATTACACGCTACTGTCGGCATTCGTGCGCAGTTGACGCGCCGCTTGAGGATAACGGGCAACGTTAGGGTGAATCGTGAATCCGCTGTACCCCTGTGGCGAGGGAGCTTGTCGAACCGTCGCACCGTCCCGTTGGGTCGCGAAGCGGCCCCAGCTTTTGATTAGGACTGCCGCGCAGTCCAACGGGACGGTGCGACGGTTCGACAAGCTCCCTCGCCACAAGTACGGTGTTCGCCCATTACAACCGCCTAACCCGGCAAATGCCCCAGCGGCAACGCCCCTGGGGTTTTCACGGTCTGGATCGCGAAGTTGCTGCGTATATCCCTCACCCCCGGCAGCTTCAGCAAACTACCCGTAACGAACCGCTCATAGCCGCGCAAATCCGGCACCACCACCTGCAACAGAAAGTCCGACTCCCCCGACACCAGGAACGCCGAGATCACTTCCGGCAGCGCCGTGACTGCCTCACGAAAGGCGTTGGCCTCGGTGTCGTTATGCCGCTCCACCTTCACGCCCACGAACACCATCATCCCCAGGCCCACTTCATCGCGATCCAGTGTGGCCTGGTAGCCGCGAATCACGCCGGCTTCTTCCAGCAGTCGCACGCGCCGCAGGCAGGGTGAGGCAGACAGCCCGATCTCGTCGGCCAGTTGTACATTGCTCAGGCGGCCGTCGCGTTGTAGGGCTTCGAGAATCTTGCGGTCAAAAGCATCGAGTTTCAGATTTGGCATAAGTGGATGGCTTTCATGGCAATAAGTGGCAGATAGCGCCAAGACTAGACGCTTTTCGGGCTGATTACGCAAGCACCTGCCCCGCCCTTCGGCCCTAGAATTGGCCGACACACAAGGGGGGTGGAACATGGCGGAACTCTGGTTGTTTCTGGTGGCTCTTTCGGTGGCGTACCTGCTGCCGGGGCCGGACATGATCCTGCTGCTGCAGACCGGCGCGCGTCAGGGCAAGGCCCTGGCGCTGACCACGGCGATTGGCCTGGGACTGGCCCGCGCCTGCCATGTAGCGCTGGCGGGCATGGGTTTGGCGACCTTGTTCAAGGTGGCGCCCTGGACCTTTGATGTAGTGCGCCTGGGCGGCGCGGCCTATCTGTTGTGGCTGGGGGTACAGTGCCTGCGGGCAAATATGCTGCCGACGCTCGATACGGCCAACGCCACCCTGACAACGCGTGCCTGGCGTGCCGCGCTGCAACGTGGCTTGCTGACCAACCTGCTCAATCCCAAGGCACTGCTGTTCTGTTCGGTACTGCTGCCGCAATTCATCAACCCGCAAGCCGGACCGGTGGCGTCGCAATTCGCCTTGCTGGGGGTGATTCTGGTCGCAGTCGGTTTCGTCTTCGACTGTTGTTATGCCCTGGCCGGCGTGCGCATTGGCCAGTGGCTGGCACGCAATCGCTCGGCGCAGCGTGTGCAGCAATGGCTATTCGGCAGTCTTTTGATCGGTTTTGCGGTGCGTCTCACTTTTGTGCAACACGCCTAGCGGTGCAGCGTATCGGCGTCATCTTTTGTATCAAAGACGCGTGTAAGATACGCCGCACTTAGCCAGGGATGCTCACCATGTTCGATTCGTTCAAAGCGATCAGCCGCCGTATTGTCGGTGCGTTATTGACTGTGGTGGGGGCCGTCTTTGGTCAATGGCATCCGCCGCTCTGGCTGCGTGCAGTCGGGCGTGGGCTGGCGAACCTGGGCAGCAAGGCGCGCGCTTATCCGCGTCAAACCGGTGCTGGCTTAGTGGGCCTGGTATTGCTGGCCGCCGCCGGTTTCTACGGCTGGCATTGGTACTCCAACCTGCCACAGCCGCATACCGCGAGCTACTCGCTGCACAAACCCAACCTTACCGACTACACCCAGCAAACGCCGGTTGTGGATAACTTGCAGGTGCGCTTTGGCGAATCCGTGGCTCCGTTGTCGGCCATCGGCAAACCGGTCACCGAGGGTATTACCCTTAAACCTACGGTGGCGGGCACCTGGCGCTGGGCGGATGACCGCAGCCTGTTGTTCGTGCCGGAAAAAGACTGGCCCATCGACGCCCATTACACCCTGGACATGGCGAAGAAAAACCTGCTCGCCGACGGCGTGTTGCTCGACCAATACAGCACGCAGTTTTCCACCCAACCGTTCCGCGCCACCCTGGCGCAAAACGAGCTGTACCAGGACCCGTCCAACCCGACGCTGAAACAGCTGGTGGCGACCTTCCATTTTTCCCACCCGGTGGATGAAGACAACCTACGCAAGCGCGTCACGGTAACCCTAGGTAAAGGCCTGGCCTACCGCGACGCCCAGTTGCCCAACCGCCCGGAAATCACCTTCGACGAGAAAAAACTCAACGCGTACGTGCGCTCCGCCGCCCTGGCCACACCACTGGAAAGCACGCCCGTCAGCGCCAAGCTCGACGAAGGCATCAAGGCCCGCGACGGTGGCAACGCCAGCACCGCGCCGCTGGTGTCGGAGGTCACCGTGCCCGGCCGCTATCGCCTGACCTTTACCGGCGCCGAAGTGAGTTTTGTCGACAACGCACGGGGTGAACCAGAGCCGGTGTTGATGTTCAGCAGTTCCAGCGCCGTCGCCGACGAGACCATCGCCGGTAAGGTCCAGGCCTGGTTGTTGCCGGAAAAAGCCCAGGACGACACGCGCCCCTACAGCAGCAACGACATCGACGACGCCCTGCTCGCCCGCAGCACCAAGCTCAACCTGACCCATGTGCCCAGCGTCGAACCGCTGAATACCCTGCACGCCTTCAAATTCAAGGCCCCGGCCGGGCGCGCGGTGTATGTGCGAGTCCCCGCCAACCTGGAAGCCATCGGCGGCTACCTGGCGAAGAATCCTACGGCGTCGCTGATCAGCATGCCGGCTTACCCACGCACCTTGCAGTTCCTGTCTGACGGCGCCTTACTCAGCCTTAATGGCGAAAAACGCCTGGGCTTCATGGCTCGCGGTGTGCCTGGCGCCCATGTGGAAATCGCCCGCCTGCTGCCCAACCAGTTGCAACACCTGGTGGACCAAAGCAGCGGCAGCTTTGCCCGGCCGAACTTCGGCAACGAATATTTCGATCGCATGGTCGAGCGTCAGTCTCTGGATATCCCGCTGTCATCCAATGACCCGGCGAAAACCGTCTACGACAACGTGGACCTCAGCCACTACCTCACCGCCAATGGCGGCCGTCGCGGGATTTTCGTACTCAAGTTGAGCCCGCAGGATGACCCGGCCCAACGCACTTTCGAGTACGACCGCAGCAGCACCAGCGACCTGCGTTTTATCGTGGTGACAGACCTGGGCATCATCGCCAAGCGCTCCAGCGATGGCAGCCATGACGTGTATGTGCAGTCCATCGGCAACGGTTCGCCGGTGTCCGACGCGCAAGTCGACATTATTGGGCGTAACGGCCTGCCGGTGAGCAGTGGCCGCACCGACGCCGAAGGCCACGCACACTTCGCCAAACTGGATGAACTGCGCCGTGAGAAAACGCCGCTGATGTATGTGGTCACTCGCGGCAATGACCAGTCGTTTTTGCCGATCGCCCGTCAGTCCCAGCAACTGGATCTGTCGCGCTTCGATGTAGGCGGTTTGGAAGAAGACGGTGCGATTGATCGCCTCAGCGCCTACCTGTTTACCGACCGCGGCCTGTACCGTCCGGGCGAAACCGCGCACCTGGGCATGATCGTGCGCAGCGGCAACTGGAAAGGCGCCTTGCTGGGCCTGCCGGTTGAGCTGCAAATCACCGACCCCCGTGGCCTGGAAGTGATTCGCCAGCCGTTGAAGCTGTCCGCCAGCGGTTTTGAAACCTTTGATTTCCCCAGCAGTGAAGTCGCCCCCGCCGGGGAATACACCGCGACCTTGCAGTTGATCGGCCAGAAGCAGACCCGCACCGACCTGGGCAGCGTGAGCTTCAAGGTCCGTGACTTCGAACCGGACCGCATGAAGGTCAGCCTGAGTTTGCACGACACGCCTGTGCCAGGCTGGATTCCACCGGACCAAGTGGTGGCCAAGGTCACCGCGATGCATCTGTTTGGCGCCCCGGCGTCCGGCCGTCGCGTGACAGCCAAAATGTCCCTGAGCCCGACGCTCGCGGCGTTTGATCGTTACCCGGATTACCGTTTCCGTCTCAACGACTCCCTGGAAGACGCCACCACGGAAGACCTGGCCGAAACCACCGTCGACGATAACGGCCAGGCCGTGCTCGACCTCAACCTGCAACGCTTCGCCAACAGCACCTATCGCCTGCAGGTGATGAGCCAGGTGTTCGAAGCGGAAGGCGGTCGCAATGTGGCGGCGCAAAGTGCCTTGCTGGTGTCGTCCGCGCCCTACCTTGTGGGTGTGAAAAGTCAGGATTCGCTGTCGTACGTCGCCAAGGATGCGCCGCGCCAAGTGCAATGGCTGGCCGTCGCGCCGGACCTTTCGCCCCTGGCGGTGGACGGCCTGACCACTGAAGTGGTCGAGCATCGGTATGTGTCGGTGCTGGTGAAACAATCCAACGGCACCTACAAGTACGAGTCGCGCATCAAGAACATCAGCCAGCCGGCCTCACCGCTGGTGATGACCCAGGAAGGCGCCAAGCAGGCCCTGAACACCGGCACACCGGGTGACTTCACCCTGCAATTGAAAGACGCCAACGGCAACCTGCTCAACCAGATCGACTACAGCGTGGCCGGACGAGGCAACACCTCGCGCTCGCTGGAACGCAATGCCGAGCTGCAACTGCGCCTGGATAAACGCAGCTACGCCACCGGTGATGAAATTGCGATCAGCATCCGTGCGCCGTATACCGGTGCCGGCTTGATCACCATCGAGCGGGACAAGGTCTACACCCAGCAATGGTTCAAGGCCGACAGCACCAACAGTGTGCAACATATCCGCGTGCCTGCAGGGCTTGAGGGCAATGCCTACGTCAACGTGCAGTTTGTGCGCGACATGGGCTCGGCCGAGGTGTATATGAGCCCGCTGTCCTATGGCGTGGTGCCCTTCAGCATCAACCTGGATGCGCGGCGCATGACGCTGAAGGTTGAGGGCCCGGCGAAGATCGAGCCGGGGCAGAGGCTCGACATCAAGGTCAACGCCGACCGCCCAGGCCGAGCAGTGGTTTATGCGGTGGACGAAGGCATCCTGCAAGTGGCGCGCTACCAGACGCCGGATCCGCTGGGCTTCTTCTTCCAGAAGCGTGCGCTGGAGGTCGGCACCAGTCAGATTCTTGACCTGATCCTGCCGGAATTCAGCCGTCTGCTCAGTGGGGCAGCGCCCGGTGGCGATACGGAAGGCGCCCTGGCCAATCACCTCAACCCGTTCAAGCGTAAACACCAGCCGCCTGTGGCTTGGTGGTCTGGACTGGTCGACCTGCCCGCTGGCGAAACCGTACTGCATTACCAGGTGCCGGACAGCTTCAACGGCAAGCTGCACCTGTTTGCGGTGGCGGTGGACAGCGACAGTGTCGGCGTCAGCGAAACCAATACCGACGTGCGCGGCCCGATCGTGATCACGCCCAACGTGCCGGCCTTTGTGGCGCCGGGGGATGTGTTCAACGTCAGCGCCGGGGTGTTCAGCAACCTCGACGCGGCGGCAGAGGTGAAGTTTGAACTGCAGACCAGCGATGGCCTGAAGGTACAGGGCGACAAGGGCAGCACCTTGTCCCTGCAATCGCGCAAGGAAGGCACCGCCGAGTTCAAGATCAAGGTTGGCGAAACACTCGGCTCGGCGGACCTTCGATTTGTCGCAGTGCTGCCGGATGGCAAACGCAACCAGGTGGCCGAAACCACTTCGATCCGCCCACTGAGCGAACATCGCGTCGCCCTGAGCCTGGGTCGCTTTGAGAGCGCCAGCAAAGAGCTCAAACCTACCCGCGAATTGTTCAGCCAACTGCGCGACGTACAGTTGGGCGTGGCGGCCTCGCCACTGGTGTGGGCCAACGGCCTCAAGCATTACCTGGACGATTACGGCTACGCCTGCACCGAGCAACTGGTGTCCAAGGCCATGCCGGCGTTGATCTGGGGCGGCAACGCACCTGAGGCCGAACAAGCCTTCGGCAGTGCGGTGCGCATGCTGCGCCAGCGCCAGAACCAGGCCGGCGGCTTTGGTTTGTGGGCGGCCAACCCGGACGTAGCGCCGTACGCCAGCCTGTACGCCACCGACTTCCTGATCGAAGCCAAGGAGCGCGGCTTGCCGGTGCCGGAAGACCTGTTGGTGCGCTCGAATGCGTACCTGACCGACCTGGCCAATGGCCCTAGCGAGGGCCTGTCGGAGTTGCGTAACCGTGCCTACGCCAGTTACCTGCTAAGCCGTCAGGGGATTCTGGTAAGTGGCGCCTTGAGCGATATCCGCGAGCGCTACGAGGGCTACTTCAAGGACAGCTGGCAGAACGACCTGGGCGCCGCTTACCTGGCGGCCAGCTACAAGCTGCTCAAGCAGGATCGCCAGGCTGACACGCTGTTCCGCAAAATCCCCTGGCGCTCGCTTGTGGATAAGTGGGACAGCGACGGTTTGTACTACGACCCGCTGGTGCACGACGCCGAACACCTGCACCTGTTGGCGCGACATTTCCCAGAGCTGATGGACGATGTGCCTACAGCGCTGCTGGATAAACTCGGTAAGCGCCTCAACGAGCAGCGTTACAACTCGCTGTCGGCGGCCCTGCTGCTGCGCGCCCTGGACAACTACGGCCAGCGTGCGCAAAGCGACATGACCCTCAAGGCCACGGCCTGGCTGGGGGACAAGCAGCAGCAATTGCTGGAGATGGCCGGTCAGCCACCCCGCGCCGCCGTGCCGGGTGCAACGCAGAAGCTGGTGATGGAAAAATCCGACGGCCCGGCGGCGTTCTTCATGCTCAGCGAAGCCGGTTTCGACAAGGGCGCCAAGCTCAAGCCGATCACCAATGGCCTGGAGATCATCCACGAATACCTCGACCTCAAGGGCGAGCCGGTGAGCAAGGTCGCGGTAGGTGATGAGTTCCTGGTGCGCCTGCGTCTGCGCGCGACCGACCGTGACCAGGTGCAGCAAGTGGCCGTGGTCGACCTGCTGCCGGGTGGCGTCGAGCCTGTGTATAACTTGCCGCCGGAGCCGGAAGCCGCCAGCAGCGAGGAAGGCGAAGAGTCCGAGTACGTGGAAGAGGACAGCCAGGAAGAAGAAAGCTGGCAAGCCCCCATCGGCGAAACCGAGCTGAGCAACTGGCAGCCGGAGTACGTGGACGTACGTGATGATCGAGTGGTGTTGTACGGCACCGCGCTGCGTGATGTAGGCACTTTCGTCTACCGCGTGCGCGCTACCAACGCGGGCACTTTCAATACGCCACCGGCCTATGCCGAAGGCATGTACGAAACCACCCTGCAAGGGCGCGGCAAAGTAGGCCAGCTTGAAATTACCAAGCCTTAAGCGCCTGACACTGCCGCTGTTCGCAGCGGCGGTGGTCCTGGTGGGGCTGCGATTGTGGCCCCATGCTCCGCTGGAACAGACGGTGACCTCATCGCGGGTGGTGTTGGCCGATGATGGCTCGCTGCTGCGCATGACCTTGGCGGATGACGGGCAATACCGTCTTTGGCTACCGTTGGAGCGGATTTCTCCTTCATTGGTCGAGGCCTTGCTGCTCAAGGAAGACCGCAATTTCTACTGGCACCCGGGGATCAATCCCCCGGCATTACTGCGCGCGGCCATGGCCACCTACAGCGGTGGCCAGCGCCAGGGTGGCTCGACCTTGAGCATGCAATTGGCACGGCGCCTATGGGACTTGAACACCCGCCAAGTGCCGGGCAAGTTGCAGCAGATGGCCTTGGCGCTGTGGCTGGAGGCGCGCTACAGCAAGCACGACATCCTTGAGGCCTATCTGAACCTGGCGCCGATGGGCGGCAATATCGAAGGTGCCGAGGCGGCCAGCCGTATCTACTTCGGCAAGTCGGCGACGCAGTTGTCGCTTTCCGAGGCGTTGGCGCTGGCGGTGATTCCGCAGCAACCGGGGCGACGCGCGCGCTTCGGCCCGCCGCTGCAACAGGCGCGGCAGCGTTTGATGGCTGACTGGCGCGAGACTTATCCACAAGACCCGCGCAATGACAGCTTGTTGGACTTGCCCCTGGAAGCACGCAACCGCCAGCAGATTCCGTTCCTGGCGCCGCATTTGAGTGAACAACTGCTGGCGTCCCAGCCCGGCAATGAGCTGAACAGCACCCTCAACCTGCCGCTGCAACAATTGCTCGAACGCCTGATCACCGGCTTCATCGCCGAACGGCGCAGCACCGGTGTGGAAAACGCCACGGCGATCTTGATCGACAGCCGCGACCAGAGCGTCAAGGCACTGGTCGGGTCGGCGGATTACTTATCCACAAGCCTTCACGGCCAGGTCAATGGCGTGCTGTCGCGGCGCTCGCCAGGGTCGACACTCAAGCCGTTCCTGTACGGGCTGGCGCTGGACCAGGGGGTGATTCACCCCATGAGCATCCTCAAGGACCTGCCGAGTAACTTCGGCTACTTCCAGCCGGAAAATTTCGACGGTAGTTTTGTCGGCCCACTGACCGCGCGGGACGCCCTGATCCGTAGTCGCAACATCCCGGCGGTGTGGCTCGCCAGCCAAGTCAAGTCGCCCTCTTTGTATGTGCTGTTGCAACGCGCCGGGATCAAAGGCCTGCGTGACGAAAGCCATTACGGCCTGGCCCTGGCCCTCGGTGGCGGTGAAATGACCCCGGAAGAATTGGCGCGTCTGTATGTGATGCTGGCCGGCGATGGGCGTCTGCGGCCTTTGCGCTACTTGCAGGAACAGCCCCAGTCCACCGGCGCCCCACTGCTGACGCCCCAGGCGGCGTTCATGGTGCGCGATATGCTGCGCCGAAACCCTCGCCCGGATGGTCTGCCTGGACGCCACTGGCGTACCGCCTGGAAAACCGGCACTTCCTGGGGGTTTCATGATGCCTGGAGTGCAGGACTGGTGGGCCCCTACGTGCTGGTGGTGTGGGTGGGTAATTTCGATGGCCGGCCGAACCCAGCATTTATCGGTGCCAAGACTGCCGCGCCCTTATTCTTTCGCATCGCAGACGCCCTGCCCCTGGCGTTGCCCAACGTGGTTATCAAGGCCGACAAACCGCCCGCCGGGCTGGTGCGCATCGATGTCTGCGCCGCGTCCGGCGAGTTGCCCAATCGCTGGTGCCCGCAAACCCGCAAGACCTGGTACATCCCCGGCGTGTCGCCGATTCGGGTGTCCAACCTGCACCGCCCGGTGCTGATCGACACCCGCACCGGCAAGGCCGCCTGCCCGCCATTCGAGGCGCAATACACCCGTGAAGAGGTCTTCGAATTCTGGCCCAGCGACGTGCAACGCCTGTACCGCGCCGCCGGTCTGCCGCGACGTACGCCGCCCAACGTGATGAAAAACTGCCAGCCCAACCGTCTCAGTGACCAGAGCGAAGCCCCGCAGATCCGCTCGCCGCTGACCCAGGTGAGCTATCAATTGCGCCTGTCCCAGGCCCAGGAAAGCATCCCGCTGAATGCCAACGCCGCTAGCGACGCAGCGACGTTGTACTGGTTTGCCGATCAAACCTTGATCGGCCAGGGCCCGCCGCAAAGCACGCTGAACTGGCGACCGGGCAAGTCGGGGGAGTATCGGTTGCGGGTCAGTGATGATCAGGGGCGCAGTACGAGTCGAGGGTTGAAGGTGGAGTTTGTGCCCTGATCAGGCATCTTCATCGCTGAAACTACCCTTGCTCACCCGTTTGGCAAAATGCCTGTACGCAACCCCCATTTTGCGCTGCTCAAACAACGAGAACACCAGGGTGCCCAGCAGGATCAGCATCCACACCAGAAACTGTTTCAACGCATCCACATGGGCGACGAACAGCAGCAGGGTGACCACGCCACCAATCACCATGCCCAACGCCATCCAAGCGCCGAGCACACGGCCTACTGCCAGGCGCATGCCTTTGGGCAGCAACAGCCGGGTCCATATCAACACCACGAAAATCGTCAGCATGAAGCCGAACGCGGCCATGAAGGGGATCGGAAAACCGCCCTCGCGGTACAGCCAGGCCAGCAGCTTATACACAGGGCCAACTGATTCCATCTGTTGATAAGTATCCGGGCCCGGCAACTGCAATTGGGCAAAATGCGCAGGGGTCATGGCCATCACGCCAACCCCGAGCATCGCCACCACCGCGCCGTAGAAGCTACCGACACGCCATAACGGCGCCAGTACCCGGCGGTTTTCCACGTCCTCGGTCAGTGCCACGCCGAATACAGCCTTGGACTGTTTGCCCTGGGCGATCACGGTCTGGCCATCGCGCTCGCAGGCTTCGCCGATCAGCATCACGTCCAAGTCCTGGACCAGCAGGATTTCGCCTTGGCGGCGCGAGCTGCCGATCGATTCATAGTCGTCCGGTGATTTGTTGCCGAACAGGTCGATGCCTTCGGCGATGACGCGGATTTCTCCCGTGGCGTCCTGTACACGGAAGTCGTTGCAGCGCGCCTCGCTCTTGGCCCGGCTCCAACTCCAGCGCCCGTCGTCGTCCTTTTCGCCGTCTTCGATGATCCACACGTAGCCCGCGCAGGGCTTGCCGTGCACCGGGGACACCAGCGATTTATCCACAATCACCTTGCCACGGATTTCCACCAGTCCCATGGCCAGCGAACGCACCTGGCTGGTGGCCAGTCGTTGTTCAGTCTTGTAGAAGTTGGGGCCGAAGCTGGCCAGCAGGCACACCAGGGCGAATACCGGGAAAAACATCGCCACCACGGTCATCGGCGCGTAGACCAACAAGCAGGCAAACCCTGCCAGGCACAACAGTGCCAACAGGGTTTTCCAACGCGACTTCTTTTTATCTTCGCCCGCCTGCGTGGTTTTCATGCCCCCGGCACCTCAAGCTTCACGCCTTCGTAACGGGTTTCTTCGGCACTGATGGCCAGCAGCGGAATGCGTTGATAGCTGAGCATCCGCGCGAAAAACAGGTCGGGGAACACCGCGATAGCGATGTTGTAGAGATTGACCGACTCATTGAAGAATTCACGACGGTCAGCGATGCGCTCTTCGACAGCCGAGATCGCCTGCTGAAGCTCGACCATGTTGGGACCGGAAATCAGCGTCGGGTAACCCTCCGCCACCGCAATCACCGACTTGAGCGCCGCATTCAACTGGTTGGACGCCTCGACCTTGTCATTCAGGCTGCTGGCGTTGAGGTATTGCTGGCGCGCATCACTGAGGCGGGTAAACAGCGCGTGCTCATGGTTCATCGCGGTCTGCACCACACGCATCAGATCCGGGATCTGATCCGCCCGTTGCTTGAGCAGCACATCGATATTGGCGAAAGCCTTGTCCACATCGTTACGCCGCATCACCAGGCCGTTGTAGACGCCCACCATCCAGCCGACGAGGCCGACAACAATGATCAGCACGACGATGCCGGCGATTAGGAGTTCGATGTTCATGGTGAAGGCATTCCCTGGCTGAGTTATCCACAGGGTCGCATTTTAGGGGTAAAACAAGAGGGCGCGCCGGGTACTGGCCCACAGAACCGACAAGAGGTGGTTAACGGGAGAGTAACTCCACGTAATTGGACTCGCCACCGCCCATGGCGCCCGACAACCAGCCCCACTCGAAGGCCAGCGTCGTCCGACCAGCGTGATCAATGCCTACTTTGCCACACGACCAACCCGACAGCAGCTCACCGTCCAATGTCAGGCACTGAAACAGCAATTCGATAGTGTCTGGGCCTGTCACTCGGCCCACTTGCGTGCCCAGGCGAATGCGTCCGCCCTGGTAAGTGCCGGAGATGGCATCACCCTCGACAAGGTAATGAAACACCGTGCCCGAGCCGGAAAGCCCTTGGGCGTTGTTGGCGACGATGAAGCGGCGGTTGTTCAAGCGCTGGTGGAGCCGGGAGGGGGTTTGCATCGAGGGCGCGTCCTTTCGCGGGAGCCTGGAGACCCGGGCGGTGGTTACCAACAACATAGTTTGACACAGCCCCTCTCGTAAATCGGGGCCTGTAGGATGATCCGGGGGCCACACAACAGCAACATAGACTGACACAGACGGGTCGCACTTCAAATACGGGGCTCGATTGGTAACAACATAGTTTGACACAACAGCGAGAGCAATCATTTATGCCGAAACACCATGTGAGCGCGACCGGTCAATCACCTGTGCGGAAATAGTCTTTTTTCAACACAGGCTCAGTGCGATGTCTAAATCCGTGCGCAACCTTCGACCGGTCCCCATCAGCACATACACTGTGTTTTTTGTTCGAAATAAGCAGTCATTGGTGAAGGAAACACCCAGCGTTGATCGGACCCAATCACCAGGCGGGAAGCGGCCTTTACTGTCTTGGATAACGGTCAAAGCGTAAACGAGAGCAGGAATTAGCTGTCTATCCGTAATGGCTTTTCGCTGACGTGTTGTAATGTCGAGATCCAATATTGCCCAATCAGCAACAAGACAATAGGCACGGGAAGGAAAATGCAGACTGGCGAAAGCCACTGCATCTGAGGGGGCGAGTTGGCATCCGTCTATTTTCTCGCCTGCAGAAAGCACTGAAACATAATCTGCCAAATTCATTTGTACCTCCTGCCGATCCAAAAAACCGATTCGAACGAGAAGCATCATTCAGCTTAGCTCCCAGCGGATCACCAGGTTCCGATGCCGACGGATAGCAGCAGGGTGATCTCATGGCTGTTCCGTCTTCTCCCTTCATCTCACTGAACGGGATGATTTCTATCGAGTTGTCACCGGATAAAGTGGTTTGCGCCAGTACACAGCTATACCATTGCCGTGCGTGAACCCTACCTAGCGGTAGGTGCCGATGCGGGTGAAACCTAGTGCTTCATGGATGCCCGTGCATGCCGTATTCGGCTATGCGACGCCGGTATTGGTGCATGAAATCCATGTTACTCAAGGAGCGGTAGAGTCCGTTTGGCTGCGACTGAATCAAAATGACATGCCCTCAGACACTTGAATCAGCATTTCTTCGACTAGATGTGTGCCAAAGGTTGTAGTGACCATCGCCAATGGGCTTTCTCCTAAAAAACGGGCTTTGGGTTTGGAAAGCCAATGTTTGGCCTTCCCTTTGTCACCGAAGACCACCTCGGCCATAGCGGTAATATGTGCAAAACGGAACAGGCGATCGCTCTCATGCGACGTTAAAAGCTGATTGGCTGACAGTTTTGTTTTGAGCGTTTTGGGTTGAATGATTCTGTCGCGTTCTTCGTCGCTGAGGGTTCCATCATCACAAAGCATTTTGATCAGGCTGGCCGAGAAGCCAGCTACTATCATGTCGTGAATGTCCAGATCCGAAGCATTGACAGAAATATGAAGAAGCGTCTCCAGACGCATGCGGTAAGCATGACTGGCATCCTGACGCAGGACGCCAGCAAACATGGGCCGCACTGATGTTGCGTTGCGGACGGGCGTCAGGACTAATGTGCCATTCAATACCGTTAGCTCCAAGTCGTCCCCAACACCTAACCTCATTTGGTCAAGCAACTCTTGAGGCAGATCAATGATGATGTCGCCAGTTCCGTCCTCAGTTTTCTGGGATTTTACTATCCAACGCTCAGTTTCACTCATGATCGTCCGGCCCTCATCCGCCATCAGAGAATGACACACATCATCATGGTTGGGCCCAGAGCTGACCAAAGGAACGCGCAATCCGCTGGTAGACAGGCACTGCCGCTGCTCGAACGCCGGATAGCGAGTGAAACAGCAAAAAATGGGGCAATGGATATACCTGCCTTTCCACCTTCACATGGCTAAGAGCCTGAGCGTGATCAGTTAACTACACGAAAGGATATGACATGCACCCTAATGAGCTTTATGTTTCCGTCGACGTCGAGACTTCTGGACCTATACCAGGCGAATACAGTCTGCTTTCCATTGGAGCTTGTCTTGTAGCCCAACCTGAAACGTCCATCTATCTTGAACTACGACCTGACAGTCCGAAACACGACCCCGAAGCGCTGGCAGTATCGGGGCTGAGTTTGGAGAAGCTGGAGCGCGATGGCCTCGCTCCGCAACAGGCGATGCTGACATTTGATCAGTGGCTGAGATCGTCCTGCCAAACGGGGCAAAAGGTCATTTTCGTAGGACTCAATGCACCGTTTGACTGGTCATTCGTCAATTACTACTTCCACAAATACCTGGAAACCAACCCCTTTGGTTTTACCGCTATCGACATGAAGGCCTACTTTATGGGCGCTGTAGGTTGCAGCTGGAAGGAAACAAAATCATCCAAAATGACCGCTGCGCTGAAGCCACTCAGCGAACCGAACCATAACGCATTGGATGATGCCCGCTTTCAGGCAGAGCTCTTCGCCCTAATGCTAGCGGGTAACTATAAACGCTGACCTGCCTTCCACCGCACTGACTTGAAGTTCATCTGACCCAGGTTGCCTCAACATATCTGCCGTCCCTGAACGACCACGCCTTGATACCTTCTGGTTTTTCGGACTTGCCGACAATAATGGCTATTGGGTGCGGCAGATCCTGCGTGTAACGTGCAGCAAATTTGGAGAAACTACCGATGTCTGCCGGAGAGATCACCGGAACGGATTGGGGATGCGTATGCCAATAGCCCACCAGGCGTAACCCTTGTTCGTTGGCAGCCTGGATCTCCTGACGGCACCGCGCCGCATCCAACTCTAGCCAAGACCAGCCTGACCGATCGGCGCGATGAGGCAACGTGGCCAAGGCCAGCAGCAAACCTTTCGGATCAACAGGGTTGACGAATAACTGTCCACCTCGCTCCACGCCAAAAAGGCCCTGCCGATGACTATCCAAGATGTCCGCGACCGCCTGGGACACCAATAGCTCGGAGTCCACCTCCGGCCATCGCCAGCGCCATGCGATATCCGTCATACCATTTCGTCCTTATCTTCCGGCCATCCGCGTTCGAGTAGGATTTGCTGCGTCCCCTCTGGCAGTTTGGGCCCATGGTATTGGCCTCCTAGGCTCAGCACATCTTCAGGCCTATAAATGCTGCTGACCCAAGATGCAGTGGCGATCTTGCCGGTCAATGCGCGTAAGGCCGTGTGCGACACCATAGAGGCGATATTGGTCATTCCCAGCGAGCCGCCTGGGATAAAGCTCTCGCCACACGCGGGCAGCGGAACAACACCTCCTCCCGGCCATTCTGTGAATCTATGCACGAAATCGCCGACGTCCGTGAATAGATGACGGCCATCAAAGGTGCCGGCTGGTGCAAATAGCGCATGACCTACTTGGGTATGCGGTTCGCTCCAGGCTTGTACAAGCCCCCAAGGAGCACCGCTGGATTTGACTCGCCATACAGTGACTTCCGACTGCCAGTCTGCTGTCGTGATCACCACCAGATCTGCGTTATCGAACACTTCTGGTTTGCTGCTCATTACTACTTCGGCAAAAGTCGAATAAGCGGTGCATTCTGTCGTCGGAAGATCTAACAGAATCTTGTCCCTCAACGCTGAGGCTTTCAGCCTCCCTAGGCTATCCGCTCCCAGAACGTGCCTCCCCAGATTGGCTGACACCAAAGTGTCAGGATCGATGAGGGTAAGGTGGCCGACACCGGATCGTGCCAATTGTATTGCCACCGTACTGCCTAATGAGCCAACGCCAACACAAACGACTCGAGCATTTTCAAGGTGCTGTGCAGTGCCGCTTATATCGCGGGACAGGATAGACGCTCGATCAAGCACATCCAGGGCAGTTGCTCGGACGAGCGCCGGAGGATGAGCATTTGCGATAGCTGGCCGCCGGCGAGCTGTACGCAAGCCAAACTTTGCCCCCCGCTCCTGCTGTACACCGAGCGAACGCACATTGAGACAATATGTTGGAGCATCTGCGCCTCCTGGAAGCTCCAGAACAATCCATCGACTCGCCAACGTTCCATGCAGCTCAAACCATGCCAGCAATTGCTCGGCATCGTCTGGTTGAAGGTGTGGCTTTAGCCACAGCAATAAATCTTCTGGATCCGGGGTGCGGATATCCGGATAAGTCTGAAGCTTGACGTAAAAACCGGGAGTTTCGGCCGCACGAATGACAGCAGAGCGCCCGACGACCCGTCGGTAATGCCCTTTGAGTGCAGCTACATTCGATGCTAACCAAACCGTTTCCTGACCGGATGGCACAGCTCGGCGCGGATCGCTGAGCGCAAACAACTGCGAGGCAGCCTGAGGTCGATCCAACAGTAAGAGGTTCTGGAATGACTGACCGTGCTGAAAAGACCAGTAGGTAGTGATCTCATTCTGAAATTCGATATCGCGCGTTGCCTGGCTTGATCCCAGCTTGGACAACGAAACGATCTGTGCCAAGCGAGCAAGGCTGTCCTCTACCACAACCTCCGGGGAGCCCATGATGGGGCGTTCCTGAAAGCCATGAAGGCAAAGCCCCGACCTGGTGGCATGCGGCCAAACCAGCCATGGAGAGGGTTCGACGTTCAGCCGCAAAAGCCCACGGGGAAAATTGGAGGGGAAACCAATACGCAGTCGCCGCTCCTGCCCCGTGTAATCGATGGGCAAGGGAAAGTAAAAGGACGCCGCTTCGTCAGCCCGCATGGGTGCGGGCTGGAGCAATGCATCGGCAGCGTCCTGACCTAGGGTATTTCGCAGTGCGGCGATTCCGCGCTGCAATGGCGTCGTAATAGGATCAACCAAGGCGTCCAACTGGCTTTACGCTCGACTGAGAGGTTGCGCCACCGCTGGCCCCTCCGAAGAGCGAACCCATCGAAGCAGAGTTTCGAGTAGTGCCATCCGGTCGGCCGGGCATGGTCCAATTCGCAGGGATCTCATTGTTCACTGCCGTAATGAGTGCCGGTGCAATACCGAAATTCTTTTTCACTGCTTCGGCAAAGGAATCATTGGATTCAAAACTTTCCAAACCCAGTGATACGGATGCACTGGCGTCCGCATGCCACTTGGCAAATGCTTGGCGATAGCCTTGCCCTTCGCCTGGTCGATTCCACTTTTCTGCAAAGTTTTCGCCGTTATCGGCAGGGTTGCAGACAAAGCAATCGTTTCCTCTATGCGCGATGTGCTGCGGCATTCTGCGGACGATTTCCAAAATTGCATCGAGCGGAGCCAAAGGCTTCGACTGCGATTCCTTCACGACATCCAGATATGCGTGAGTGGCCAGGGTGGTGATGACCGCAGATATGGGGCGAGTATCAGCGCTCCTTGTGTTGATGGCCCATTCATCGCGATGCCGCTTGAGCAGCTTTATGGTCGCACGCAGGGGATCTTGATCGATGTAATCCTGATAATGCGGCAAAGGATCTTGTGTCGCGGCATCGAGCATTCGCTGGCTTTTGGCGACTACCAAGCTTTCCAGAGAGATTTCCTGGGCGGAGGCAACCTGTAACCAATTCGAGTACGGGATAGGGCTGCTTGCTTTCCACCCTGTGACCCGATCTGGAACCTCCAGCTTTCCCTCGCCGTTTGCTTCGCCATTTCCGTTGATCGCGCGGGCAGGCGTGACATCGATGTGGAAGCCTGGATTTTCGTCGGCATAAACGATGCGGATGCCCCGACGTAACTGCTTAACTTCTTCCTGAACGCGGGAGCCTTCCCTAAAACGCTGCTCAATCGCCTCTAGAACTTCCTTCGCACTAGCGCCTTGAGCGTGAGGGAGCCAGATAATCGCGTCCGCATCAATGGTGTCCAGATCCGCAGGCGCGCCGGGGATTGGCTTGATAGTCGTTTTCAGCCGCATCGAGCCTTGAACGAAGATATGGGCCTCAGCGAGCAGTGGGTTGTCGGAAGCCGAGAGGATTTTTTCCAGTTGGGAGTAGCGGTCATTGATTTTTTCGTACTGCGCTTCCGACAGCGAGATCTCCCGCGCGGCGCGAAGCAGAAAATATTCCCAACTGCTGCGCTTGGTCTGTTCGTTGCTCAATAGCATTTACCTAGCCTCCTGGGCCACCGAGCCCAATTGCAGTGTTTGCGTAAACCGATCATGGTTTTCTTTGTCCCGATCGAAGATCAGGTACGTATGTTGATGCTGCGTTGTGAGCAACGCGCCAAACTCGATGGCCAATGCCGCAGGAATAGCGGCGAAGACGTGGATAGGGTCAGGAGTCAGAGCTTCAAGCTGGCTCAGTCGTATTTGAAGTGTGTCGCGAAAGGCATGAATCACTCGACGGTTCTGTACCATCGCATAGCTTGGTTCTGGGATCGCCAGCTCTGCAATACGTGCACCGGGCAGAGCGTCAGTCACGTCGCGAACTGGGACTTGCGCAGAAATAGACAGCACCAGCGCCAGTGGCCCGTCGCCTTCGGGGGGAGGTGTAAACAAAAAAGCGGGCGGCTCTGCGGACTGATCGGGCCAGCGCAAACGATGTTCGCGGTGAAAGGAGAAGATCAAGCGCTTGGAACGGTCGCCGATACTCTGGCCCAGCATCATCAAAGCCGGGATGTCGGCCAAGCCGACTACTGCCAGCGCAGGCGAATCGCCGTAGGTGCCGCCGCGACGCTTGAGTTGCTGTTCCAGCTCATACTGGATGCTGTCTTTGACGTTCTGCCAATAGGTAGTGTCGCGGCCGCGTGGTCCGGGCGCAGGGAAAGTGATTTTGATGCCTTGATCGAAGGCGGTTAATCCCTCGGCGGACATCGCAGTCAACAGATCGCGAACGGGAATATCGTTGATCGTCTGGAAATGCTGACTCTGGACAATGAGAGGAATCGCTCTGCCACCATCAGGGGTCGTTGCGGCGATTCGGATGCGCTCTAGGTATGCTTGGTGTAAACCACTCAAATCATTTTCAGGATAACCGTCTGCGTCACGATCAATTTTGTCATGACAGCCTGGGCACAGGAGCATCAGGTTAGCAGTATCGTTCGTGTGCGCCTCAGCATCATGATCCGCGCGTCCCCGAGGGCCTTTGGGACTGGCGGGCAGGATATGCGCCACTTCGCCCCATTTCATTGGCTTGCCGGCACGATAATCGAACGTCAGATCCGTGCCGCACAGTTCACAATGACCAGCGGTCTGTGTCCATACGATCCGCTTCGTCTCATCATTTGTGTTGAAACGCCCGCTTGCGGGTTTAGCGTCTTCTTGTTCTGCCATTCCGACCGACCCCAGAGAAACATCCATGATTGAAAATGATGATGGCAAGATAAAATCATATTAAGGTCATTCGCCTCGATTTCAAGAGTGATCTGAGGGTGACGAATGCTGAGTCGGCTTTGAGCAGGATGCTGTTTTTGGCTCATCGAAACGCAGTGGCGGCAGCGTTCGTTTTTCTGGCAAGTGCAGGTGGGTAACGGCACTGACCACAGCGTATGTATCGAAATTAGCGAGTTTATGCAAAAGACATAAACTTGCTAATTTCGATACATACCGCGCGTAGGACCGATGAAAACGGGCTGTGCAGCTCAAACGAGGCTGCAAGCGCAGCCCCTTTTGTATGCATTTTTACGCGTCAGTGCTTGCCAGACTCAACGGACAAGTGTCGACGACGCATGAGGTGATAGGCCGCCGGGATCACAAACAGCGATAGCAAGGGCGCCGTAACCATACCTCCAATCATCGGGGCGGCAATGCGGCTCATCACCTCGCTGCCGGTACCGCTTCCCAAAAGTATTGGTAACAAACCAGCGATAACCACCGCAACGGTCATGGCCTTGGGTCGAACGCGCTGCACAGCGCCTTCACGAATCGCGGCCATCAACCCGCGTTCTGTGTTGTCACCGAGGTCTTGACGCTCGGCCCAGGCATTTTTCAGGTAGAGCAGCATGATCACGCCAAATTCGGCAGAAACACCGGCCAAGGCGATGAAGCCGACCCCGGTGGCGACCGACAGGTTGAACCCCAACAGATAGAGGAACCATGCCCCGCCAGTCAGGGCGAATGGCAGAGTGGCCATGATCAGCAGGGCCTCATCGAAGCGGGCAAAAGTCAGGTAGAGCAGCACGAAGATGATCAACAGCGTGGCAGGCACCACCAATTTGAGTCGTGCGTTGGCCCTTTCGAGAAACTCGAACTGCCCTGAGTAACTCAGGCTCATGCCGGGCTGCAACTTGACCTGTTCACTGACGACCCGACGCAGGTCGGCGACTACCGAGGCAATGTCCCGGCCACGCACGTCGATGTATACCCAACCGGAGGGCCGTGCATTCTCGCTCTTGAGCATCGGTGGGCCGTCGCTGACCTTGACCTTCGCCACAGTGCCGAGGGTGATCTGGCTCCCTAGCGGGGTGTAGATCGGCAACTGCTCCAGGGCGCCGAGCGAGTCACGCCACTCCCGAGGGTAACGCACGTTGATCGGGAAACGTGCGAGCCCTTCAATGGTCTCCCCGACGTTCTCACCGCCGATAGCACCGGCCACGATGGATTGCACATCGGCGATATTCAGTCCGTAGCGGGCGGCGGCTTTGCGATCGATATCTACATCAATATAGCGGCCACCGGTCAGTCGTTCGGCTAACGCTGAACTGACACCTGAGACGTCCTTGGCAACACGCTCGATGGCTTGGGTGACGGCATCGATCTCCGTCAGGTTGGTACCGGCAACCTTCACGCCAATCGGGCTTTTTATGCCGGTGGCCAGCATGTCGATACGGTTACGAATAGGCGGTATCCAGATGTTGGTTAATCCTGGGACACGCACCACTTGTTCTAGCTCCTCAACGAGCTTTTCCTGGGTCATGCCTGGGCGCCACTGCTCGCGTGGTTTGAATTGAATGGTGGTCTCGAACATTTCCAACGGTGCCGGGTCAGTCGCGGTTTCAGCGCGGCCGGCTTTTCCGAAAACGTGTTCGACCTCTGGAACTGTCTTTATTAGACGGTCAGTCTGCTGAAGCAGTTGCGCGGCCTTCTGCGCCGATAATCCAGGCAGAGCTGACGGCATATAGAGCAGGTCCCCTTCGTCCAACGGGGGAAGAAACTCACCACCCAGACGAGAGATCGGCCACAACGCGCTGACAAAGACTAGCAATGCAACCAGCAGCGTTACTTTAGGTCGACGTAATACGGCGTCCAGAGCGGGCTCGTAGATCCGGATCAACCAGCGATTTAGCGGATTCTGTTGCTCATTAGGAATTCGTCCGCGAATCCAATACCCCATCAACACCGGAACTAGAGTTACCGACAGTCCAGCCGCTGCGGCCATAGCGTAGGTTTTGGTGAACGCCAATGGACCGAATAGACGTCCTTCCTGAGCCTCCAGCGTGAACACCGGAATGAACGACAGGGTGATGATCAGCAGACAGAAGAACAATGCGGGTCCTACCTCGGCAGCCGCTTCAGTCATCACGTGCCAATGACGTTCACCTTTCAGTTCCTCCCCAGGATTAGCCACGTGCCAAGCCTCGACCTTCTTGTGGGCGTTTTCAATCATCACCACGGCAGCGTCGACCATGGCGCCGATGGCGATGGCAATCCCGCCAAGGGACATGATGTTGGCGTTGATACCCTGATAGCGCATTACGATGAAGGCGATCAGCACCCCAACCGGCAGGGAGATGATTGCCACCAGAGATGAACGCAGGTGCCAGAGAAAGATTCCGCAGACCAACGCGACGACGATGAACTCTTCGATCAGCTTGTGGCTGAGGTTTTCCACGGCACGATCAATCAACTTGCTGCGGTCGTAGGTGGTGACGATTTCTACCCCCGCCGGCAGACTGCTTTTCAGCTCGTCGAGTTTGGTCTTGACCGCCGCAATGGTTTCTCGAGCATTCTTACCGCTGCGCAGAATTACCACGCCGCCGACGGTCTCACCTTCGCCATCGAGTTCGGTGATGCCTCGACGCATCTCAGGCCCCATCTGAATCGTGGCAACATCGCCCAGAGTGACCGGCACACCACCCGTGCCCAGTTTGAGTGGGATAGCACGAAAGTCATTGAGGGTCTTTAGGTAGCCGGAAGCTCGTACGATGAACTCTGTCTCCGCCATTTCCAGCACGGCTCCACCGGTTTCCTGATTGGCCTTGCCGATCGCCTCGGTCACTTCAGACTGCGTGATCCCCAAGCTGGCCAACTTCACCGGATCAAGCTGCACCTGGTACTGCTTTACCATGCCACCCACCGTGGCCACTTCCGCAACGTTCGGTAGGGTCTTAAGCTCGAATTTGAGGAACCAGTCCTGCAAGGCACGTAACTGCGCCAAGTCATGCCCGCCGCTTCGGTCTACCAGGGCGTACTGGAAAATCCAGCCAACCCCAGTGGCATCAGGTCCTAATGCGGGCTTGGCACTGGCCGGAAGCCGGCTTTGTATCTGGCTCAGATATTCCAATACGCGCGAGCGGGCCCAGTACAAGTCAGTTCCGTCTTCGAATAGTACGTAAACGAAACTGTCGCCAAAGAAGGAATAACCGCGCACAGTCTTGGCACCAGGCACAGAGAGCATAGTGGTTGCCAATGGATAGGTGACCTGGTTTTCTACGATCTGTGGGGCTTGGCCTGGATATGGTGTACGGATAATTACCTGAACATCCGACAGGTCTGGCAATGCGTCAATGGGCGTACTTTGAACCGCCCAGATCCCCCATGCCGTGACAAACAGCGTCGCCAGCAACACAAGAAAGCGGTTAGCCACCGACCAGCGAATAAGGGCCGCGATCATGGCTGGCTCCCAAAGCGTTCCAGACGCTCAACTCGCAGACCATCTTCCGTCTGGCTGACAGCGATCCGAACCTTGTCGCCCGTTTTAAGACCCTTCATCAGAGCTGGAGCGGCGAGAGGGAAAGTCATCGTCATGCCTGACATACCCAATGTTCTGAAGGGACCGTGGGCGAGCGTGACTTCTTTGTCGTTGATCTCAACGATCTGACCATCGGCCTCATGCAAAGCGCCTGCGGTTACAGTAGATGGCGAAACGTCCAGTGAGCTTGCGACAACGCCCTTGAGACTGGCCTCCGAGTCGAGAAGGAACTGGCCAGAAGTCACCACTTTTTGCCCCTCTTCCAAGCCTTTCAATATCAGCGTTTTGCCATCGTTATCTTGGCCTAACTGCACCTCCACCGGGCGATATCGACCAGCGTCTTCAGAGAGCATGACCAACGTACGTCGACCGGTACGAATGACGGCCTCGCTCGGCACCCACAAAACACTTTGCTCCGTCGAACGATTGAGACTTACCTGCGCGGTCAAACCTGGCCTGAGTCGGCCATCCGGATTGGGTAACTCAACTCGAACGCGAAGTGTGCGACTGTCCGAACTGGTTTCCGGAAGAATCGCACTGACGACGCCCTTGAGCACAACTCCAGGGAGCGCGGACAAACGCGCTTCGGCTGCTTGCCCTACGACGATTGACCCAGCCTCCGACTCTGGTACCGCCACGGCCAGCCAGACACTGCTCAAACCATTAACACGCGCGAGCGTCTCGCCTGCGGCCACCGTCATACCTTCACGCACACTCAGCTCTTGAAGCACACCACCAATAGGGCTGGTCAGAGTCAGGTTCGGTTGAACTTTGCCACTGCGCTCAACTTGAGCAATTAACTTAGTTGGCATTCCGGTGAGCCTCAATCGCTGGCGGGCCGCTGTCAGCAAGTCAGCATCGCCACTACGCTTGAGGGCGAGAAATTCCTCTTGAGCAGCTGCCCAATCCGGCACCAAGATATCTGCCAAGGCTGCATTCACTTTCAGCACATCACCAGGTGCATGGGCGTACACGCGCTCGACAAAACCCGCCGTACGGGCCTGAATGACTGCAACGTCCCGTTCGTTGAAGGCCAGAACACCTACCACGTTCAGTGTCGAGGCAAATACCCCTCGACTGACACTAGCCAGTCGCACACCAAGGTTCTGAGTCAGGCTTGGATCAATTCGAATGCCGCCGCTGTCCCCCTTGGTATCTGCGTATTGGGGGATCATCTGCATGTCCATGAAGGGTGACTTACCCGGTTTATCGAATTTCTGTTGTGGGTACATGGGGTCATACCAATACAGAACCTTTCGATCGGGAGAGGCTTTGGCTTCCTGATCCGGCTCGACACCAGCTACTTCGCTCATTCGCGGTTGGGCTAACCAGTAACCTCCGGCAACACCCAAGGCAATCGAGATGCCGACAACTAAAGTCCCTTTCCATACTTTGAAATTCATTGAGCGGGCTCCCCGTAAGAGAAATACAAGCGAGCGCTGGTGAGAGCACGTTGCTCTTCAACGTCAATCTGCTTGAGACGGGCTTCGATGAGTTCGCGTCGGGCGGCCACAACCGAGTTCAAATCACCTTTGCCGGAACGGTAGCTAGCCATGGTGAGTTCAACCTTTTCTTTAGCCAGCGGCAACAAGCTTTCCTGATTACGGGTGACTGCACGATTGAGTCGCTCGTAGTCGGCCAACTCATCCTCCAGTTGCTGGGTATGCTCGCGCGACAGAGCTTCCCGCTCAGCTTCAAGTTGGTTGAGTTCGGCGTGCTTTGCCGCAATTTTGGGGTTTTGCCGAGAGTCAGGAAACAGCGGGAGATCCCATGAAAACTGGACGCTAACCATGTCACCGAATTGTTTGCCTCGATGCTGATAGTCGAATTCCCAGCTCCAGTCAGATTGCTTTTCCGCCTCAGCTTCACGGATCTTGGCTTGTGCTTCACGGGTCATCGGCACATACGCCGCCAATTCAGGGTGATGTTGCAGCTTATGGGAGTATCCAGAGGTTTCAATGGGCCAATCAGGCAAGCTGCCCGCCGGTTTGTCATTGGCAGCTGGGCCAATCCAGCGCTTGAGGGCCGCCCGGGCCTGTGCACGTTGGCGAACTAAATCATCCTGCTGCTCCGCCAGTTGGGCAGCTTCCTGTTTAGGTGTCACCGCATCGGCGGGTTGGGCGCGGCCACCCGCAATCTGAGATCTGACGGTATCGGTCAGAAGACGGTTTTCTTTGTAGAAGTCCTGGAACATCGCATCTTTACGCTCAACCGAGTAGCTACTGATCCAGGCCAATGCCGTGGACTGTCGGACGTTCAGACGCGCCACTCGACGCTCAGCGGACGCTCGATCAACAGCCGCATCCGCGACCTCGATACGTGCTTTGCGCTTATCGCTGTTGGGCATCTCCTGTCTGATCCCGACCACTTGCATGGTCATGAAGTCCTGGTCGATGCTCCATCTGTCGGCACCACCAATGGGGTAGTTCTGCAAGCCCAGCAGTAGCTTGGGATCGGGTAGTTCGCCGGCGGGAATGGCCGCACTGGTGGCTGCTTGAATTTTGGCGTCTTGTGCGGTCAACGACGGTGCATTGTTTTCGGCCAGCCGCAGCGCTTCATCGAGTGTCAATGCACCAGCAAGGCTCGGCAATGCCAGTACGCTTGCCGCCAGGCCGGCCACGAGGGACCAACCTGTGCAAAAGCAGTTGGAGTTCATGTTCACGATTCCTGTGATGATCCACCGCGCGCTTCATAAGACATGCGCGCAGATATGCCATCCCGCTAACGCGGAATGAGGCTCAGTGTGGTACAGGAATCAAGTACGGGGAGGTCGCCATAACCCAGAAGGGGTTTGTACGAGTGGGAAATGGCTGGAGAAGGGCAGAACGATTGGACTGGACAAGGTAATAGGAGGCTTGATGATCGAGACTTGCAGCATGCCGCCCGTTTTGCATTCCTGGCCCGACTTACAAGGTTTGCCATGCTCAGCGGTACTTTTCATGTCGTGGCAGCAGTCTTGACCCATACCATCCATCATCGCTATACCCATGGTTTTCATCGGGCATGGTTCAGTCGATGCCTGAACACCCGCCATCCCGCTAAGGGGAAGCGCCAAGCTAATTAGGAAAATCAGGCAACACCGCACATAGCGTTTCATGGGCTAAAGTGTAGACGGTGCAAATGGCCCTTACAATTCACCCTTAAGACTCCTGTATTGGCTGTTACCAACGTCTATGCTGCGCTCATTTCCATGACAGGGCTTAAAGTACCTAACCATGCGACAAGACAGATAATGATGACCGCCATTGAAAACTCAAGTTTCATGCTACGGCGCAAGGCATTCACCGCGACAGCGTATTCGCCATTGCGAACTGATCGCTCCAATAAGGGGCTTAGATGAAAACGGTTAAGCGTGGCTAATACGATCATCCCTGCAAATAGCAGGATTTTCAAAAATAGCAACTGGCCATAAGTGCTGAGCATCACCTCATCGAGGCTCGGTCCTACGATAAATAGATAATTCACCACGCCCGTTATACTGATGATCACTACAATCACCGCGCCGGCCGATTCAAACCCTGTCAGTACCCGAGCAAGAACTCGTACTTCCTGATCACCTTTCAGCGATTTTAAACGCAGCAGCAGTGCAAATGCTGCCAACGCACCCAACCAACCGCCTGCGGCCAAGAGATGGAAGATGTCGCTAGTAAAATGCCAGTAACGACGGCTCCCTTCGTCCATCGCACCATGCCCTGTCCATGCCAGCGTCGCTAGCGCAATGGCGCCACATACAGTGACAATCCAAAGACTGAGTGTCGGAAAGCGCTTGCTCAGAGCAACGCCGAGAACAGCCGTCAGCAACGCCACTATCCGGACCATCCAGGTCAAACCGACGTCAGTCCCCATGAGAACCATTTGAAAAATATGGTGATGTAGCTCCATGAAGCCCGACACACCACTCATAGCTTTCGCAAGCAACAACATGGCTGCTAGAGACAGAGCTACACCTAAAACAGATGTACTGTAAAGAAGCGACTCAAAATTTAAAACCGCTCCCGATACTCTCTCTTTTCCCCTCAGGCTATAAAGACCAAATATTGCCAGTCCAAATAACAGCATCAGATCAAAATATAGAGCAAAGCGAACAGCTATATTTATTGAGTCGCTCATGAATCATTTCACTTTGAAAGAAAAATTGCCGGTGATTGGATGAGTGTCAGACGAGACGGCACGCCACTCAACTTTATAAGTACCTGTGGTCAATGGCGATGCAGGCGTAATAACCATCGTCTTAGGATCTCCACCGCCTGCAACGGCTGCTTTAACGCCCATTGGGGAGTTAGGCATGCCAGGCATATCGGTCATGATCAGCTTAGCACCGGAAAACTGAGTCGTTAGATTCTCAGAAAATTGCAGTTCAATTTTCGCAGGAGCAGCAACATCCGACCCTTCTGCTGGAGTAGAAGAAAGCAGCTTTGGATGTGCTTGAGCAACTGCACTCAAAAGCAAACCCGCTGTCAGTGCTACAGCTACGGTGGTGGTTTTAAGGAATGACATGCAAGACTCCTCACAGCAAAAGCTGTTGATTCTAGGTTTTTGATGAGTATCTAGTTATTACTTTTACGCTTATTAAAAACACTGGCGAGCTACCTAGCAAATTCCGTGTTCTAGGGCGGGCTGGACAGGAATAATCACAAGAATTCCAACGTCACAGCGCAAGTACACGATGCCACACGAACGCAAACTATTCGATTACATTTCAGTCAGCTTGGACCTGCTTTGGGACGCTGAATTTCTTGAAAAAATGGTTAAAACGGGCTTCCGTTTTGCGACGTTCACACCGTGAAAACCGTTCGCAAGACCACATAGCTGCTCGGGTGTATATGGTGTCGTTGATTAGGCATTTTCTGCACTCGCACATGGGAGCTGTATATGAAAGGCTGTTTTTCCATCTGACGACGTGCACCATATCTTGCCGCCATGCGACTCGATAATGGATCGAGTGATTGATAAGCCTAGCCCCGCATTACTTGGGTTTCCTTCTCTACGAGCGGGGTCCACTCGATAAAATCGATCAAACAGTTTTTCAAGGTGCTCAGGAGCGATAGGTTCTCCAGGGTTTTCCACGGAGACAGAGATTGACGTCCCTTCCTGCCTTATATCGACGCTGATACATTTCCCTGCGGGGGTGTACCGGAGGGCATTCGAGAGCAGATTAGAGATAGCCCTGTCGAGCATAAGAACGTCACCTCGGACGCTGCCCCTCCCTGTCACCTTAAGGTCGATGCCTTGCTCATCAGCCAACAAGCGGTAGTACTCGAGTAATTTTTCTACTAGCGCTACCAAGTCTATCGGTTTGTTTTCATGAGTAATCAGACCATTATCTGATTTCGCTAGAAAAAGCATGTCATCGATCATCCGCCCCATACGCTTCAGGTCATCAAGATTCGAATACAAGTTGTCTTCGTAATCTTCAATATTCCTTTTTCGAGAAAGCACCACTTCGGTGTGTGTCATCAAATTGCTGACTGGTGTTCGTAGTTCGTGAGCAATGTCCGCAGAGAAGTTTGATAAGCGAACAAATGCATCGTCAAGTCTAGATAACATTGCATTGAAAGAAAGCACCATCTGCTGAAGCTCTTTAGGCACGGCCGCTAAAGGAATCCGTTCTTTGAGCGATTTAGCAGACATTGACGCAGCGACTTGAGTAACCTGGCGAATAGGTCTTAGTCCACTGCTCGCGACCATCCAGCCCAGCGCCGCACTGACCAGCGCGCTTATAAACAACCCTATCAAAAACCAGCGTTCAAGCGTCTCAAAGAACGCCATATGTTGCGTAACGTCAAAGATCAACATAACGGTCAGCGGTTTTTCTTGTCCAGTCACAATCGCCTGCGCCGTTATTCCCCGGAACGTTTGCTCATCATCACGCCACTCCCAAACGTTGTTGTTTGAGGTCGTGCGAAAGTCTTCAGGAATATCGATTGGACCTGGATCAGCAAAAAGGGTCTTGCCGTGACCATCGAAGATCAGGGCTATCAAATCTCGGTGAGCACCCAGCAGCGCCTCCAACTCAGGCTTAACATCACTGAACTGGTCAATGCTACTCAATCCCGTCAAAATTCTTTGGGTCGAGTGTAGCTTCTCGTTTAGCGCCTGCTGATCTAGCATTTTGAAATGATGCCGGCTAAGGCTGTTAAAACTGAGTCCAGCGACGGTGAGCACCGCCGTTACAGCTAGCATGAACATCAGGCTCATGCGGGTAGTCAGAGACATTCGCTTCATTCCAGCCCCGTCCCAGAATCCGGCGCATCTAGCATGTAGCCCATGCCTCGGGAGGTGTGGATAAGCTTGACCTCAAAATCATCATCAATCTTTGCTCTGAGCCGCCTTACGGCGACCTCGATGACGTTCGTATCGCTGTCGAAGTTCATGTCCCACACCTGGGAAGCGATAAGCGACTTAGGCAGCACCTCACCTCGACGACGGAGCAGCAATTCGAGTAACGCAAACTCTTTGGCCGTGAGATATATACGTTTGCCTCCACGGACAACCCTGCGCTTGAGCAGGTCAACCTCAAGATCAGCCAATTTCATATGAGTTTGGGAGGGGGCTGTACTCCCTCTTCGCAGCAGCGTTCTGACGCGGGCAAGCAATTCAGAAAAAGCGAAGGGTTTTATGAGGTAATCGTCTGCCCCCAGCTCAAGTCCTTTGACGCGATCCTCGACGCGGTCTCGCGCCGTGAGAAAAAGCACGGGGACATTTTTTCCGGATGCCCGCACCTTCTGAAGTACTTCCCATCCGTCCAGCCCAGGCATCATCACATCGAGAATCAGCAGGTCATAAGCCTCGCTCAACGCGTGTTGAAGCGCCTCCTTACCATTGGTAAAGCGATCAACATTGAACCCTGCCTCAGCAAGACCTTGCTGCAAATAAATGCCTATTTTGGGTTCGTCTTCCGCAACCAGAAGTCTCATGGGGGTGGCTCTCGAATGATTGTGATGATGAGTCTGCAAGGAAATGCTTCTGCCAACCAGCAACTGACAGAAAAGTAATATTGGCTTCAGGTAGATGTCAGCGAGTGCTGTCTAGGGTTCGAGCATGGGTACTCCCTAGTACTCGACCGACGCCTCCGCATGAAACCTTGGGGGAGCCGGAAAACAGATCAAAAAGGAGCTTCCTCATGAATCATCTAAAAATCCTTTTCTTTGTGGGTTCGATACTCATCTCAGCGTCTGCTTTGGCTGAAGGTGGCGCAGATCGGATTGCGGAGCGTATGGAAAGCCTACGCGACAAAGCAGAAGCGACCTTGGTGCAAGCTGAAAAAGCCCCAGAGGGAGAGCGCCATGTACACATGGCCGAGCATATGAAACTGCTGGGCGAAATCATGAACCAACTCCATCAGGATCACCCAAAAGCATCAATGTCGCCTCAGGAACATCTTTCCTGGATGGAAAAGCACGACGCTATGGTTGATGACGTTTTGAACCAAATGCAGCGCGAACACAAACTGATGCTTTCTGAGAACCATCAGTAACCGGGTACCTCCGATGGGCTGTTTGATCCGCTCGGTTGGTACGGCGTCATATGCGCGCCGTACTACTCTTGGAAACTGACAGAAATGTAGTGTTCACGTCAGTTAGCTGGCAGCTCTATCCGTTTAGCATAGCTAGTGTTTTCCATTTGCTCTTGAGGTCATCATGAAAGCTAAGCTCGTTACCCCAGTTATTGCGGCGATCACCTTATTCTTCGGTGCGACGGCCATGGCAGACGTAGGTCATGGCAAAGAGGACATCGGCCAGCCTGGCGTCGCTTCTGCGGTGACCCGTACGGTAGATGTGGAGATGGGTGATATTTTCTTCAAAACTAAAAGCGTCGACGTAAAGCCTGGTGAGACTATTCGTTTTGTCCTTCGTAATAAGGGCGCACTGCTGCACGAATTCAATATCGGCCAAGCCGCCGCTCATGCGGCGCACCAAAAAGAAATGGCGAGCATGTTCCAGAATGGAACGCTTACACCCACCGGGTCAGGGAAAATGACGGGCAGCATGGGTCACAGCATGGGAGGGATGAAGATGGTTGGAATGGAACACAACGACCCGAACAGCATGCTGATCGAGCCAGGAGCAACAAAGGAATTGATCTGGACCTTCAACAATACAACTGGACTTCAATTTGCCTGCAACGTGCCAGGTCATTACCAGTCGGGGATGGTCGGTCAATTTGACCTGAAGTGAGCCTGAACTGACCGCTAAACCCGCGTCTCCTCAAGAGTTGGCTACGCTCTGAGGCAGACATCAGAGCAATTCGCTCACACGCTGGGGTCTAGATCATGAATAACCATCAGCATCCGGCTGGAAGCATCACCACCCCATTTTGGACGCGCAAAACAGGCGTTGTGCTGATTATGTTCATTGTGATCGGCGCCTTCTACGTGGTGCGGGAGCATTTCAGCCACGTCTATCCATACTTGCCCTATCTCATTCTGTTGATCTGTCCATTGATGCATTTTTTTGGGCATGGACATGGCGCACATGACCATGGCAATCAGGCGCAAGCCAACAAGGAAGAGAAATAGCTATGCCCAATAAACCGAGCCACCACGATCACGGTCCTACCCACGCAGCCTCGCCCCCTGACGCTGATCTACGTGACCCGGTGTGCGGCATGACGATTACGCCTCCAAGTAAATTTGGCGAGTCTTATCAGGGACAGATTTATCAGTTTTGCAGCCAGAAATGCCAAGAGAAATTTCGGGCAGCTCCAGAGCACTACAGCGGTATTCATCCCAGCACTGAACCCAGCATCGCGGCTACAGAGCCCGCGCTCCAAGTAGCCACTGAATTTACCTGCCCGATGCACCCGGAAATAAAACAGCCAGGGCCCGGCAATTGCCCAAAATGTGGCATGACATTAGAACCTGTCATTCCGGCGCTAGATGACGATGACAAAACCGAGCTCCGTGATTTCGCGCGCCGCTTTTGGTGGTCTCTGCCTTTAACCGTGATAGTGACCGTTCTAGCCATGGCGGGCCATTCATTACAACTCTTCCATGGCTCGGTTCAAAACTGGATCGAGTTTGCTCTTGCGACACCGGTCACCTTATGGGCAGGGTGGCCCTTTTTTGTAAGGGGCATAGCATCTGTTAGAAATCGCAGTCCAAATATGTGGACTCTGATAGGTTTGGGTACTTCCGCAGCTTATCTTTACAGCGTCGCAGCAACCCTCTTTCCCCAAAGTTTTCCCACCACCTTCATGCAAGATGGACGCATCGGCGTTTACTTCGAAGCCGCTGCAGTCATCATCTCGCTCACCTTGCTTGGGCAGATTCTTGAGCTAAAAGCACGGTCACAAACCTCCGCCGCCATTAAGTCCCTTCTAGGCCTATCTCCCAAAACTGCACGCAAGATCAACGCCGATGGTCAGGAGGAAGACATTCCTCTTACCCATGTTCACTTGGGCGACCATTTGCGGGTCAGACCTGGTGAAAAGGTGCCAGTTGATGGCTCTGTGCTCGAGGGAGAAAGTGCGGTGGATGAGTCCATGCTCACTGGTGAACCTGTGCCGGTAATGAAAAGACCAGGGGATAGTTTGATCGGCGCCACGCTTAATACTCACGGGAGCTTGGTGATGGAGGCGCAAAAGGTCGGCGCCGACACCATGCTATCGCAGATAGTGCAAATGGTTGCTCTA